>CAZSOF010000009.1:0-6031 GCA_964607685.1 uncultured Acidimicrobiaceae bacterium
CGGAGGCCAGGCGGGCATTGCCCTGCACCGCCGACAACGTGGTGGAGAACACCACTTTCGGGAGCGATCTCCAGATCGCGGCGAATTCGAGCGTTGAGAAGTCGAGCGACGGATTCTGGTCGGCCGTCTCCCAGTACAGCATCGTCTCGTACAGCCGTCTTCCCAGCAGATGGACGCCGACACCTCGTACCTCGTCGGTAGCGAGCTGGAAGACCTCTTCGTCGGGCGGGGTCCAGTCGAAGGAGCCGTCGGGCCCCACGATGTAGCCGTCCAGTGACATGGCCATCGAGTAGGTCACGCTGCGCATCAGGAGTTCTCCCTGGCGGCGGATTCGAGCGCGCGACCGCTGACCCTATCGTGGTCACCAGATATGTGCCGAAGCTGTGCGGCTCTTGCGGGGTCAAGACCGACAACTTGGTCGAAAGCCCTGATGGAGCCCTTGGTTCACACCCGACCTAGATCAACAGTCATGGGTTGATAAAGCTCCTCTCGCCACAGAAGTGATGCGCTGACCTATTGAGACCACAGCACATATTGAGCGGGTAGGCGGTCGCAGTCTGAGTGGTTTCTGTGCCTTTGTGGCGTTTGACGCCTGTTTGGCGCGGATCGAGAGCCGACTCAGATGACGCACAAACATCGACATTCTGAGGGTCACTGCACCTATTTCGTCGGGCAAAGGTGTATGAGGCCTGCCCATTTGGGTGCGCGATGAGATCACGTCTTACCCCGTGACGTAATGGGCTCGGCTTCTCGAGCCAATTCGACGGCTTGTTCTCGATGCGCCACGGGACCTCGACATTTAGGTCTCTTGGCCGCATCGATCTCGATCCAACAGAGTTCGCGGTCTCGCTCTCTGCTCGGCCGCCGTTCCCGAGCTCGGTCTGATCCGCGATCGGGTGGTTGATACACTCGCACGCCGATCCCACGGAGCACGAACACGGATCAGGACGGATACGTATGACGATTGTCGTCGGATTCATAGATACGCCCGAGGGCCACCGCGCCCTCGACCTAGCCATCGACGAGGCGCGCTCCAAGGACGCTCGTCTTGTGGTGGCACACTCGATGCGGGGAGGACACCGAGATGCAAGTGAAGAGGTTCTGCACTATCAGGACGCCCTCGATGAGGTGGACCGGCGTCTGAAGGAACTGGGGATCGACCATGAGATCCACGAATACGTCCGCGGACAGAATCCAGCACAAGATCTCCTCGATGCCGCCTCCAGCTTCGAGGCGGGGCTCATCGTCATCGGCTACCGACGGCGGACGGCCACCGGCAAGGCCATTCTCGGAAGTCATGCCCACGACGTGCTGATGGGCGCGCATTGCCCTGTTCTCGCCATCGTCGCTCCCGACTGAGAGGGTCGCTGTGAAAGGGTCGCCCGACTAGATCATTCGGGCCGTGCGATCCATGATTGCCTTACGTTGTCCCCCGTCGATCACGATATGCGCCCCGTTGATGAACTCGGCCCGATCCGAGGCGAGGAATACCACCAGGTCGGCAACCTCCTCGGGTTGTGCAATCCTGCCTAAGGGGATACTTGCCACGGCGAACTCGTGGGCCTTTTCTTGGGTGATCCCCATATCTCGCGCCATGGCTTTCTCCAATCCGTCCCAACGCTGAGTGTCGACGGGGCCGGGATTCACCGTGTTGACCCGGACTCCCTGAGGGCCGTACTGTTCGGCCAGGGAAGACGCCACGTTGATCCCGGCGGCGTTGGCCGCTCCTGCGGTGGTTTCCCAGTATGTGGGCTTGATCCCGTCGTTTCCTACCACGAGTACTACGGCCCCGGAGCCGCGTTGGGCCATGTGCGGAAGTGCGGCCCTCATCGATCGCACGTAACCCATGAACTTGAGGTTCAGCGACGAATACCAATCGTCCTCGCTCAACTCCTCGATGAGGCCTCCGGGGGAGGATCCTGCGCAGGTGACCAGCACATCGACGGATCCGAGGGCTTGGATAGTCTGCTCCACAACACGGTCGACATCGGCGGGGACTGTCATGTCTCCCTCAAACCATTCCGTGCGACCACCGGTCGATTCGGAGATTTCGGAGGCGGTCTCCTCCAACGCCCGGCGACCCCGGGCACAGATGGCCACGTTGGCTCCCTCAGAGGAAAAGAGGTGGGCGCATGCCTTTCCGATTCCCATGCTCCCACCCGTGATGAGAACGTTTCTTCCTTCGAGTCCCAGATCCATAAAGCCTCCACGGTTTCGGCTGCTGGATCATAAGCTCGAAGGAGACTGGTCATTCCTGGCGGCGAGGGCCAATTCGAGAAGTTTGTCCCGCGACACTTTGCCCGTCTCTGAGCGTGGGATCTGAGCGACCGTGTAGATCCGCTTTGGTCTTTTGTAAGAGGCGAGATCGCTAAGCACGCGATCTGCCAGGTCTTTGGACAGCGATTCCGAAGAACAGACGAACGCAGTCACCTCCTCCCCCCATGCTCTTGAAGGCACACCAATAACGGCAACATCGGTCACCGACGGAATCGACGATATGGCCTCTTCGACCTCGCGTGGGTAGACGTTCATGCCACCCGTCACGATGACCTCCTTGATGCGATCGACCAGGCGAAGGTTCCTCTTCTCCTCGTCGATCAAGCCGATGTCTCCAGTACGAAACCAGTCGAGTAGAAAGGTGTCTCCGTCTGCGGAGTCGCGGTGGATGTAGCCGGAGAATACCTGGGGTCCCCGTATCAGAATTTCGCCCTGAGTTCCGGCCTCCACCGGCTCGCCGCATTGGTCGACGATGGCAACTTCGACCCCGGGAAGGGGCAGTCCGACGGTTCCCGGACGACGGTCACCCGTATAAGGGTTGGATACATCCAGGCCCGACTCGGTGGTGCCATAGCGCTCCACCGGCACTTGCCCTACCGCAGCCTCGAGGCGAAGGGCGAGGCTTTCGGGCAGCCTTGCCGAGCCGGAAATGATCAACCTCAAGGGTCGCAATGCGCCGAGTCGATCACGCGTCTGGGTCGCCAGCCGTTGGTACATTGCGGGGACGGCGAACATCGCGGTCGCCCGTGTGTCCGCGACTGTATCCAAGAGCCTCCCGGCATCGAATCTGCGCAGCAGAGTCGCGCTGCTTCCGGCGATCAGTGTGGCGTGGAGACCTCCAAGCCCATGTTGATGGCTTATGGGCAGGGCATGGACGAGACGGTCACGTTCCGACCATTGCCATGCCCACATGGCTCCTCGAATCGAGGAGAGAAGGTTGCGATGGGAGAGCGGAGCACACTTCGGTCGTCCAGTGGTGCCCGAGGTGAAGGCCATGATCGCCGGTGACTCGGGGTCCACCGCCGCGGGCTCGTATCCGTTGGAGTCCACGTCGTGAAGAAGCAGGCCAGTCGTCCCCCGATCGTCCTCCTCCAGACCTATCAGGTCCTTTACGCCCGGTAGGTCGGCTCGGGCTGCCGTTCTCAGAGCCTTGTCGCTCGCTATCAGCAGAACTGCCTGGCTATCGGCGGCCATGTAGGCCAGTTCGTTTGCGGTCAGCGAAGTGTGGGCGAGCACCACGGGAGCCCCCATTTTCAGGGCTCCGAGATAGGCGACGACATGGGGCATGGTCGTGTCGGCGATGAGCATGAGGGGTTGACCTGAATCGATTCCCAATCGTTGGAGAGCCCCGGCGGCATAGGACGCAGCTGCATCCAGTTCGCCGTGTGTCATCGCCGAATCCCCGATTTGCAGTGCCAGTTCGTCGGCGCGCCTACGTGCCGTGCCGGCGAATACACCCGAAAGGGTCCCCTCTGCCAGTGTCGATCTCAATGCGACCGGATCGCGGATCTCGCGTCCCAGGTGCGTCGACCAAGCGGCCATCGTGTTGGGATCGACCACAGGCCCATCGATCCGAACGCTCTTATCTCGGTTCCCCGTCACTGGCTATCGATCTGAGGAAGGCTGCCGTCCCAGGTGGAATTCAGCCTGCGTTCCTCGAGAAGGGCCGCGTCGGGTTCGCCGATGGACACGATCCTCTTCAAGCCGGCGACCGTAGGAGGGTCGAGCCGGAGGATTTCACGCGCGTACTGCATCGCATCCCCGAAGGGATCATCGACGATACGGTCGACGAGTCCAATGGCGAGAGCTTCGTCGGCTGTCACCGGGCGCATCGAGAGGCAGAGATCCAGTGCCCGCCCCCTTCCGATCAGCGATGGGAGCCCCCATGCGCCCACGACGAGACCGTGGCCCGGGCCGACGAATCGGATCACTGTGTCGGGTCCCACGATTCGGATGTCCGATGCGATGAGCAGCTGGGCACCTCCCCCGACCGCATCGCCCGAGGCAGAGGAGAGAATAATCTTGGGGGTGGACCGCATCTCGGTGTAGAGGCCGTAGAGGGCATCGCTGACAGCCGCCCGTTCCTCGTCGCTGACTCTGATGTCAACACCCGAGGAGAACGTCTTAGGGTCGTTGGATCCAAGCACGATTGTCGTTGCCGGTGCTGATGTGATGGCGCTGTGGATTCGTTCCACCATGTCCAGATTCAGGGCATTGCGCCTGGAGGGTCGATTCAGCCGGACGGTCCTGACCCCATCCGGTGTGTCGGTAACGTCGATAGTCAATCTTGCCCGATCTGCTCTGCCTGTTGGAGTCTATGATTTCTCGATGTCGACAAGGGTTCACTCCGTTCGCGCCAGCGATGGAGTGAAACTCCATGTCGAGGAGACGGGCTCGGGCAAACCGATACTGTTCGTCCACGAGTTCGCCGGTGACCACCGGAGTTGGGAACCCCAGATCCGAAGCTTCTCTCGACGCTATCGATGCTTGACCTATGCGGCTCGCGGTTACCCGCCTTCAGACGTTCCCGAGGCCCTGTCTGCCTACTCCCAAGAGCAGGCTGTTAACGATGCGGTCAGCATCCTCGATGCATTGGGAATGGACAAAGCGCACGTGGTGGGGCTCTCGATGGGTGGCTTCTGTGTTCTTCATCTCGGACTGAGCCAGCCTGGGAGAGTTCACTCGGTGACCCTGGGCGGGGTTGGATATGGGTCGGCGCCAGAGAAGCGTGACGCGTTCCGACACGAGTGTGCGGTAATCGCCAGAGCCTTTGAGGAGGAGGGGGCGGAGGCGGTGGCGGGCCGTTATGCGCTCGGACCCGCGCGGGTGCAGTTCCAAGTCAAGAATCCGCGCGGGCACCGCGAATTCACCCGGATGCTCGCGGAGCACTCCAGTCTCGGCTCGGCGTTGACGATGCGAGGCTTTCAGAAGGAACGACCCTCCCTGTACGAGTTCGAGAATGAACTGGCGGCAATGCAGGTTCCGGTTCTGATAATGGTCGGCGACGAGGACGAAGGTGCCATTGAACCGTCGCTCATGTTGAAGCGAGCCATTCCCACAGCGGGTCTGATGATGTTTCCAAAGACCGGTCATACCCTCAACCTGGAAGAGCCCGAGCTGTTCAATCGCACCCTGCTCGGTTTTCTGACGGACGTGGAGACGGACTCCTGGTTGCCACGTGACCCCCGGTCGTTGGCTTCCAGTACGACCGGAATGGAGGGCTGATGTTCTCATCAGTCTCCTCCACTATTCGGCTGGTTCACGATCGCAGCGAGGACGCCTTACTCCTCAGATGGCGCTGCCTCTAAACACGATCTCTCAGCTCCGTGCGGAGAATCTTGCCTGTCGAAGTCTTTGGGAGCTCTCTGAGGAATTCGATTTTCTTGGGCGCCTTGAACGGGGCTATCTGACCGCGAGTGTGGGCGATCAATCCTTCGGCAAGCTGTGACGTGTCCACGTATCCAGGTTGAAGGACCACGTAGGCGGTAACGATTTGGCCCATTGCCTCGTGAGGGTGTCCCACCACCCCCGCTTCGAGCACGGCAGGATGGGCGGCCAGGCAATCCTCCACCTCCTTGGGTGATATCAGATAGCCCCTGCTTGTGATCAGATCGTCGGACCGAGACACATACCAGAAGAAGCCATCCTCGTCGTTTTTCGCCAGATCCCCCGTGTAGTACCAGCCCCCCCGATGGCATTCCTCCCATTTCTCCGGCATGCCCAGGTAGTCGTAGAACAACCCCGGATTGTCGTC
>CAZSOF010000009.1:6131-25928 GCA_964607685.1 uncultured Acidimicrobiaceae bacterium
CCTCCCATTTCTCCGGCATGCCCAGGTAGTCGTAGAACAACCCCGGATTGTCGTCCGAGATGACCAGGTCTCCCACCTCTTCCACGACTTCCTCACCAGCTTCGTCGACAACACCTACTCGGTAGCCATTCAGGGGTCTTCCCATCGAACCCGGTCTTGTTTCTTGTTCGGGAATGTTGGCGCAGAACATCGATAGCTCACCTTGACCAATGTGGTCCAGGATGCGCACTCCCATCCTCCGTTTCCACTCGTGGTAAGTGTTGGTCGTCAACGGCTCTCCAGCACTTAGACAATGCCGCAACGATGACAGGTCG
The DNA here is from genome assembly GCA_964607685.1 of uncultured Acidimicrobiaceae bacterium. Lineage (GTDB taxonomy): Bacteria > Actinomycetota > Acidimicrobiia > Spongiisociales > ZC4RG35 > JANQRA01. The sequence goes on from CAZSOF010000009.1 coordinate 6,446, forward strand.
ACGCCTTTCTCGATGCTCGGATGCGACAGGATGGCCCGATAGAAGGTGGGGACACTGGCTAAGACGGAAACCCGGTTCTGTTCCACTCTGCCGAGAACTTCCTCGGGAGATGTCCGGTTAGGCGAAGCCACGATCGAGGCGCCCTCGGCAAAAGGGAACAGGAACCCGCAACTCATTGAGTAAGACCAGGCTGGGTCGTGGGGATGGAGGATGACGTCGTCGGGACTCAGGGCCATACCTGTCTTTCCTCCTGGGTTGCCCGCACAGATGTTGTTTGCCCTATGGGCATGAGCGATCCCTTTGGGTACGCCAGTGGTGCCGGAGGAGAACAGCACGTAGGCAGGATCGTCAGGTTGGGTGTATCGAGCCGCCAGGTCCGCGGGAGCCGACAGGACGAGATGTGAGAGTTCGTGTTCGGAGGTGTTTGTGGTGTCGAGGCACAGCACATGTCTCAGATCGGGCAGGCCGTCGCGAGCCGATCGGATCGGGTCCGCCAAGGTCTCAGAGGTGACCGCCAGCTTCACTTCGCCGACCTCCATGATGTGCCGCAGTTCCTTCTCCCGGAGGAGTTGGGGAGTCGGAATGGCTACCGCTCCGATCTTCAACCCGGCGAGGAAGGCAGCGTAGAACTCGGGAATGGAGGGGAGCCGAATGAGGTAGCGGTCACCCGGTTGCACTCCAAGCGATGCGAAGGCATTCCCCAGACGGTTGACCAGGTCCTGCAGTTCCTGATAGGAGATCTTCCGTCCCTCGAAATGGATGGCAGTCCGTTCGCCAAATCCACGGTCCACCCATCGGTCGCAGCACACCGAGGCGATGTTGAACCGTTCGGGTGATGGCTTCTCCACCAACGCAGACGGCTCCGTCAAGAACGTCCTTGCATGGCAGCTCTCATGATGCGGACGGTGTCTTCTTTCTCGTGCTGTTTCCTGATTCCGTGGGAGTCGATGATGGGGGTTATCCCGGCTGCAAGGTAGGTGTTGATTCGGGACGCGATCATGTCGCTGCTGTATCCCAGGCCGAATGTCAGCAGCATGTCGTCGTCGATCAAACCGGCGGATTTCTCCCTGTCGCCAGACCACCACAATGAGCGGACTTCCCCAACCAGATCGCTGTACCCGGTATGGGACACCAGCCAGTCGTAGGTCGGAGCGGCCATGTGCCAGGCCACCGCCTTTCGCAGGTTCGCTACCCCCTCTGGTTCATCGACACCGACGGGCAGGTTGATACAGATCTCGACGTCCTCGGGCTTGCGATCGGCACGAGCGGCCCCAATTCTCACTCTTTCCCGGATGGCCGGCACCGCCTCAACCGGGGCGTGCGAAAGGATGACTCCGTCGGCCTTCTCTCCGGCGAGCTCTAGCATCTTGGGGTTGAGGGCACTGATGAATATCGGCAGTTCAGGATTGCGAGCCGCCGCCCGAAGCCGGAATCCCGCCGTGATAGAGAATTGGCTGCCCTCGTATGTGAGGCGCTCGCCTTTCAGGAGAGGTCGAATGACGTCAACCGACTCGCCAACCCGAGAGAGGGGCTTGGAGAAGGGAATTCCGTGTCCGTCTCGGACAATCTCGGTGCCACCCGGACCGATGCCCAGTACGAATCGACCGTTGCTGATCTCGTCGAGAGTGAATGCTCCCATGGCGAGCAGTGTCGGCGTCCGGGTGAAGACACTGACGATGTTCGTCCCGATGACGATGTCTGTCGTGGCCAGCGCCATCTCGGTGGCCACCGCGAATGCGTCCCGATCGTTTGTCTCGATTATCCATGCGCGATCGAAGCCAAGCGATTCGGCAAGGGAGGTCAGTTCGGTGATCTCATTCTCCAAGCCGGGAGCTTGAAGCGGCATACGAGGGGTCACCAAATAAAAGTCGGGCTTCTCCGCCATGTGGACCTTTCTGATTCCGACCGGCGCCGAACAGTAGTGGCCTCACCGGTACCGCTCACTCTGGCGGGCGAGGAACGATCGACTTGGCCGGTTACCCGGCAATCTCCTGGCCCGATGGCCTCGAATCTCCACGTTCGTCTGCTGCACGCCTCAGCCACGAGGGGATCTCCACCGCTTCTAGCTTCCCGCTGGTAGCAGCCACATGCACGGTGCGCGTTCGGGCAACGACCTCGTCCTCGCGGGAGAACTCAGCTTCAAAACGGATCGAACGGCTCCCGATGCCGGACAATCGGATCTCGGCGATCACCACTTCTGACAGGCGCAGGGGCTGCAGATAGTCGATCTCGGCGTGGACTATCGGCATGACGAACCCTGACTCCACCAGGCTCCGCCACGAGCGCCCGGAGGCTGCGGCGATGAAAGCCTCGAACACCCCCTCATACCAGATCCAGTAGGCGGCATAGAAGACGATTCCAACTGCATCGACCGACTCCATTGTCACTGGGTACGACTGACGGTGGATCAACGCGATTCGAGGTTTGCTGGACGGAGGTTCGGTCATCGAAGCCCGCTTGTGGGGACCCTATACCTTCCGCCGCATCGGCGACAACCGTTGGGTATGCTCGATCGCGTCCCGTTGTCAGGAGGCCGATCCAGAATGAGCCCAATAAGATCATCGCGAAGCTCGAGGTTGTTCATCATCCTTGCGGTACTGGCCCTGCTTGGCGCGGCCTGTGGCGGCGAGACCACCACTACCACAACAGCCGAGGCGGCGCCGACGACGACCGCTCCTCCTGAGGGTGGCGAAGAGACGACAACAACCGCTGCTCCGGAAGGCGGTGGCGACTTTGTATCCATAGCCGTCCTCGCCCCGTTGACCGGAGAAATCGGTGAGTTCGGCCAGATAGTCGCAGAGGCATTCGAAATGGGGATCGACGAGATCAACGCCACCGGGCTCAATACGTGTGGCGAGATCAGAATTCAATTTGCCGACACCGAGACGAACGCCGAGGTTGCGATTCGTGAGGCGGACCAACTGATCTCCAGCACCGAGAATCTGGTCGGTTTCTTCGGTCCGAGCTCCGGCGGGATGGTTGCCCTCGTTGACACCGCTCACGAGGAAGAACTGATGCTGGTGTCCCCATATTCGGGAACGACCGAGTTGAATGAGTTGGGTGGCGATTTCGTCTATCGGACCGTTGCCTCGGACCTGGCTGATGGAGAGGCGGCAGCCGCCTTCATCATCGATCAGGACTGGGAGACTGCGGCGGTACTCGCACAGGTTGCCGAGTCACCCTTGTCTTCGGCCAACGTCGTGCGCCAACAGCTGGCCGACGCCGCCATCGATGTGGTCGCCGACGTCGAGATAGTGGCTGGACAGCCTTCTTATGAGGCCGAGCTGAGCGGAGTGATCGCCGAGAACCCCGAGGTGATCTACATGAGCGTCGGCATCGAGTCGGGCGTGACCATTCTTCGGGAAGCCGATGCCCTGGGCTATGACGGGTCCTGGATGCTCAGCGCCGACCTCGTCGGTCAAGACACTATCGATCTGACCGGGCCGGAAATCGTTGAGGAGAAGGTGTACGCCGAGGGTGCCGAGGCCGATCCCGACCTGCCTGAGTACCAGCGGTTTGCGGGGCTGTACGAGGAGACGTTTGGTGTCGAGCCACAGGTCTTCTCCCCGAACGCTTATGACGCCGCAGTGCTGTATGGCCTGGCGATGATGGCGGCTGACGAGTGCACGGGGGTCGGGATCAACGCGGCGTTCCGCGATGTGGCCGGACCTCCTGGGACGGTGGTCGGCAGTTTCGAGGAGGGAGCCGAGGCGATACTCGCCGGCGAGGAGATCGACTACGACGGTGCGTCGGGGGTTCTCGAATTCGATGAGTCGGGCACACCCCCGGGTTCCTTTGCCATCTTCCAGGTATTGAACGGGACCTTCGAAGTGGTGGCCTTCTATCCGGCCAGCTTCTTCGTCGAGTAGCAGCATTTGACGACGAAGTCTGTCGAAGAGAGTTGAGCAATAGCCCCGTCCTCTCAGCTGAGTCGCTGAGAGGGCGGGGCACGGAAGGAAAAGATGAAGCCTGCACCTTTCGAGTATCACGCCCCTGAAACCTTGCCTGAGGCCCTGGAGCTGATGGCACAATTGGGTGCTGACGCCTCGCCCCTGGCCGGAGGTCAGAGCCTGACCCCTCTCATGAACCTTCGCCTGGCCCGGCCGGCTCATGTCGTAGATCTGAATCGGATCGAGTCATTGGACAGCCTGATCGTGGAGAACGGGACTCTGAGGGTCGGCCCGCTGGTGCGGCACTCGACGATGGAACACTCTCAGACTGTGCGGGAAACGCTGCCTCTAGCCGGCGCCGTCGCCCCTTACGTGGGGCATCCAGCGATCCGGCATCGCGGGACAGTGGTAGGAAGCATCGCCCACGCCGATCCGGCTGCCGAATGGCCATGTCTTGCCCTGGCACTCAACGGCTTGGTCACTCTCGCCAACACAACTGGCACTCGCCAGGTTCCCGCGGAGAGCTTCTTTCAGACGATGCTGACCACCGTAAGGGAACCCGACGAATTGGTCACCGAGGTTTCCTTCAGCACCGCCTTCGAGACGTGGGGTTTCTATGAGTTTGCCCGCAGACACGGAGACTTCGCGGTTATCGCCGTTGCGGTTACGGCTCACCTCGAGGAAGGTGTCGTCGCCGAGGCGCGTGTCAGCATGGCCGGGGCACGCGACCGCCCTATTCGAGCGTTGGAAGCGGAGAATGCACTTGTCGGCGAGGCGCTAGACGAGGCGGCTGCCTCACGAGCCGCCGACGTCGCCAAGGAGACCATCGAACCTCTGGGCGACATTCATGGTTCAACGGATTACCGGCGGGAGCTGATCTCCGTGGCGGTGGAGCGGGCACTGAACGATGCAACGAACCGGAGTTGACATGACGGCCAGGGAAATCAGTCTGAAGGTCAACGGCCAGGAGGTGACGAAGACCGTCGAGCCTCGACGACTGCTGGCCGACTTCCTCCGTCACGACCTGGGCCTGACCGGTACCCACATCGGCTGTGAACACGGTGTTTGCGGCGCCTGCACGGTGTTGTTCGATGGCCTCACGGTGAGGTCCTGCATCATGTTCGCCGTGCAGGCAGACAGGCATGAGGTAGAAACCGTGGAGTCGCTTGCTGATGGGCCGGACCAACTCCACCCAATCCAGCAAGCCTTCTGGGACAACCACGGGCTGCAGTGCGGGTTCTGCACACCGGGCATGCTCCTCACCACAAAGGAACTCCTGTCGGAGAATCCGGCTCCGACCGACAAGGAGATCAGAGTGGCGCTCGCCGGCAACATATGCCGTTGCACCGGCTACGTCCAGATTGTCCGGTCGGTCAAGGCGGCGGTCACAGAACTAGCCGGTGGAGGAGGAGCATCATGAGTGGGGACGTTTCCGTTCAGGCTCCCCGGTTCTTCGGCGCCAGGGTCAAGAGGGTCGAGGATCCCCGGCTGCTTGTGGGCGGCGGACGCTTTGTCGACGACATTGAACGGGTCGGCATGCTTCATGCGTCCTTCGTCCGGTCAGTGGAGGCCAGAGCCAGGATCAACGGCGTCGACATCACCGAGGCGGAGAAGATGCCGGGGGTGGTGAAGGTGTTCACCGGCTCCGATTTCTCCGGGAAGGAGGTCCGCTGCGTCTCTTCGTATGACGGCTTTCAGGTATCTGGCTACCCCGCCCTAGCCGAGAAAGAGGTCCGCTTCAACGGTGAAGCCGTTGCGATGGTCGTCGCCGAGGATCCCTATCTCGCCGAGGATGCAGCGGAGCGGGTGATAGTCGACTACGAGCCGCTCACTCCGGTCATCGACGCCGAGAGGGCCCTGCTGCATGACAGCCCGTTGGTTCACGAGGAGTGGGAGGGCAACGCCTTTGTTGAGCGCCGTTACGTGTCGGAGGGGTTCGATGAAGCCGTGGCGGAGATTCCTCATTCTGTGAGCGGCAGGTTCGTGATGGCCCGCCATTCCGGAATCCCACTGGAGACGCGAGCAGCCATCGGAGACTACGACTCAGGATCGCGCATGCTGACCCTGTGGACGACGACTCAGATCCCCTATCTGATCCGGACCGGCCTGGCCGACGCAATCGAGTTTCCTGAAAACCGGGTGAGGGTGATCTCGCCCGATGTTGGAGGGGGGTTCGGGGTCAAGGCCCAGCTCTATCCGGAAGAACTGGCATGTTCTCTAGCGTCCATCGACCTCGGTCTGCCGGTGAAGTGGGTGGAAGATCGGAGAGAGCATCTTCTCTCCGCCCACCATGCCCGGGAGCACACCCACGAAGCCACACTGCACTTCGACGACGATGGGGTGGTCCATGCTCTAAACGCCCGGATCGTGGTGAACATGGGGCCTTATTCAGTCTTCCCGTGGACCGCCACCATGGATACCGGAATGGCGATGGGAATCCTCCCCGGGCCATACAAGATCAAGCATTATTCGGTTCTCGGCTATCCCGTCGCGACCAACAAGGCGCCTTTTGGCGCCTACCGTGGGGTATCACGCCCGGCCGCGTGCTTCACTATCGAACGGCTTATGGATCAGGTGGCGAGACACCGTGGCCTCGATCCCGCCGAGGTTCGACGACGCAACTACGTAACTGGCCAAGACTACCCGTACAGGTCCGCCGGCGGTCTCGAGTATGACTCCGGATCGATGGTCGAATCACATGATCTCCTGCTGTCGGAGATGGACTACGAGGGTCTGCGCCAATGGCAACAGGAAGCAAGAGCCGACGGCCGCCTCATCGGGATAGGGATCGGGGCGTACACTGAACAGACCGCCCATGCCACCAAGGAGTTCGTGCAGCGGGGAGTACCGATCGTCTTTGGATACGAGACTTCGACTCTGCGTCTCGACCCCCAAGGCACGCTCGTGATCAACACCTCGATTCACAACCATGGCCAGGGCCTGGAGACGACGCTGGGACAGATGGCTGCAGATGCTCTCGGTATTGATGTTGCCGATGTCCGGGTCGAATACGGTGATACCAGTCACGCCGCCTATGGAAGCGGAACGTTCGCCAGCCGATCGGCAGTGTTGGCCGGTGGTGCTGCCCGAAAAGCGTCGGAGCAACTGAGAGAGCAACTGGCCGCGGTCGTCGCCCACAATTTCGAAGCGTCGCCTGACGACATTGAATTCGAGGACGGCCGTGTATATGTGGCTGGCTCGCCGGAGAAGGGATTCGGGTTCGCCGAGTTGTGCCGTATCGTGTATCACCGACCCGAGAAACTGCCGGAGGGGCAGAGACCCATCCTGGAGGCAACCGTTGCCTACGACGCACCTCCGGGCACAGGGACGTTCACCAACTCCGCTCAGCTCGCGGTGGTGGAAGTCGATTCGGGCACGGGAGGTATCGAGATTCTCCGCTATGGCATTGTCGAGGACTGTGGTCCGATGATCAATCCGATGATCGTGGAAGGTCAGGTCTTCGGCGGGATAGCCCAGGGGATCGGCTCGGCCATCTACGAGGAGTTCGTCTATGACGAGGACGGACATCTCGTGACTACAACCTTCATGGATTATCTGCTGCCCGGAACCACGGAGGTCCCGGACATGGAGGTTTTCCATTTGGAGACTCCGTCGCCCTTCACCATCGGCGGCATAAAGGGGATGGGTGAAGGAGGAGCCATCGCACCTGGAGCGATAATTGCCAATGCCGTTGAGGATGCCCTGTCCCCTCTGGGTCCGGTGACTGTGGACCAGATCCCTCTCACGCCAGAGCGCGTACGTGGCTATATCGAATCGACTGGTCGGGCGGCCCGCGAATAGTGTGCGAAGGCCCCTGTCTTAGGTCGAGATGCCGGCCTGGGCCCTGGATGAGCCATTTTCGGGACGAGAGGTGACCCTGTAAATGCGCGTGTCGCAGCTAGTCGTCTTCGGGCTTGGAACCGGAGCTTTTCTCCTGATCGCCACCCTGGGCTTCGCGTTGATCCGCCGCGTCGAGGGTTTCCTCAATATCGCGCATGCCGAACTCATGTCGACGGCCGCCTTCACCACCTGGCACTTGAATGCCAATTTGGGCTGGGATTTCTTTGCCGCGGCATCGGTTGGGATCGTGGTCACCTCTCTTTTGTCGTTGGCGATCGCGCGGGTGGTATATGACCCGATCAAACGTCTGGGTCCGGCCATCCTGCTCATCACTTCGGTAGGCGTTGCTTTCCTGCTTCATGGAATCACCGCTGCCCTGGTAGGGGTGGGTATCCAGTCGTTCGAGATTCCTCGCCTTGATGCCTTCTCGGTTGCTGGTGTTCTCATCACTCCGTACCGTCTCGTGCTCCTTGGATTGGCAGCCGTTGTTTCGATCGCCTTGTCCCTGTTTCTCAACAAGACGCGCACCGGGAAGTCGATCCGGGCCATGGCCATCAACAGAGATTTGGCTGGGTCGAGAGGAGTCAACATCGTCGCGGCGAGCCGAGCTACGTGGCTGGCTTCTGGGATACTCGCGGGTCTGGGCGGCGTCTCCCTCGGGGTTCTGGGAACGTTGACAACGGATATCGCCTTTCAGCAGATCCTCGTGATCCTCGCTGTTGCCATAGTTGCCGGCTTGGGATCGCTCTACGGTGTTATCGCGGCGGCCTTCATAGTCGCATTGGCGATGGACCTCTCCCTTCTGTTCCTGCCAGGTGGATACCGTCCGGTAATCGCGTTTGCCATTGTGATCCTCGTCCTCTTGATCCGTCCTCAGGGCGTGGCCGGCTCCCGAGGTCAGGCGGCAGCATGAACTGGGCGCAATTCGCCATCACTGTGGTAACCGTCGCCTCGATCCTTGGGGTGGTCACCCTGGTACTGAATATGCAGTATGGCCAGGCTGGCATGATCAACTTCGGCCTGGTCGCCTACTTCGCCGCCGGGGCGTACACGTATGTCCTGGTCACCCAAACACCCCCGAGTGAGGCATCACTCGACCAGTACGTAATCGGCCTGGATCTGCCGGTATGGGCCGGTTTCGTCGGTGCCGCACTTGCTGGTCTGCTTTTCGCCGTCATAACCGGGTGGCCGACGTTGAGACTGCGAGGTGAGTACCTCGCCCTGACTACATTCGCCTTTGCCGAGGTGTTCCACTCGTTCATCGTCAATGAGCAGCGTTTCGCCAACGGAACCCGGGGATTGGTGGGCGTCCCCCGGCCCTACCGGGAGCAGCTCGACTTCGTCGACTACGACATCATCCTCGCCGTTGCCGCCTTCGTGTTTCTCATCATCGTCTACGTGATCTTCCAGCGCATCGTCCGGTCACCCTATGGGCGATCTCTGGAGGCGCTCAGGGACGACGAACTCGCCTTGACCACCTCGGGAAAGCGAACGAGTCGCTTTCGGCTGGAGATCTTTCTCTTCACTGCCCCGTTCGCGGCAATGGCCGGTGCCGTATACGTCTCGTACACCACTCTGGCGATACCGGATCTGTTCACTGCCGAGGTGACCTTTATTGTCTGGATTGCACTGATTGTTGGTGGAGAGGGGTCGAATCGTGGGGCTTTGATCGGCATCACGCTGGTTGTCGTCTTCGAAGAGCTGGTGCGGGCGATCCCCTTCACGACCATCCGGGCCGCTCAGGTGGCTGCCGAGCTCGAAGTGGCGGCCCTCGGTCTCCTCCTCATCGTCTTCTTGCGTTGGCAGCCTTTTGCTGCTCTGACCCGCGGGAGATTGAGGTCGCCCGGATGAGGGGAGCTGGCGCACTCGACATCGATGCCGTCTTTAAGAGATTCGGCGGACTGCGCGCCGTACACGGATGCTCATTCGCTGTTCCGTCAGGTTCGTTGATGGGGTTGATCGGCCCGAATGGAGCAGGCAAGTCGACGGTGTTCAACCTCATCTCCGGTCTCTACAAACCGGAGACTGGCTCGATCCGATTGGACGATGAGCAGCTGGTAGGCAAACGGCCCGATGAGATCGCGGCCATGGGTGTGGGCCGTACATTTCAGACCCCGAGGTCATTCGCCTCGTTGAGCTGCTTGGAGAATCTACTTGCCTCGACTCCTTCTCCAGGGGAGGGTTTGGCTTCGGCAGTCTTCGGTGGTTACAGGTCGCACGAGGCGTCCACGACCGTTGAGGCCAGGGAAGGATTGGACAGATTCGGGTTGGCAGGTCGGGCCAGTGACCCGGCCGACGAACTGTCCGGTGGGGAGCTTCGCATGCTCGAGGTGGCCCGCCAACTGATGAGGCGCCCGAAGATCCTGCTTCTCGATGAGCCCACCGCGGGAGTCGCCCCCGCCTTGCAGGCGCGGCTCGCCGATACGCTTCGTGGAATTCATGCCGAAGGCCTGACGGTCGTTGTCGTGGAGCACAATCTTGGCTTTCTTCTCGATCTGGTCGACCACGTCGTCGTAATGGTTGAGGGAAGAGTGCTCACCGAGGGGGATCCAGACGAGATCCGAAGTGATTCGGATGTCATCAATGCGTACCTGGGACGACGGAACGATCATGCTTCTTGAACTGACGAACTTGGAGTCGGGTTACGGAAAGCTGACCGTGTTGCACGGGGTCTCCCTGCAAGCCGCCGCAGGAGAGGTGGTCTCGATTCTCGGGCCTAACGGTGCGGGCAAGTCGACTCTGATGAGAACCGTCGCCGGTCACCTCCTCGCCACCCGCGGAGAAGTGAGGCTCAATGGTGAACGGATCGACGGCAAAGGTCCCTACTACGTTGCCCGCAGCGGCGTGGGTTACGTACCTCAAGACGACAACGTGTTCGGGGAGATGACCGTCTTCGAGAATCTGGAGGTGGGCGCCTTTGGAGTCGGCAGGGATGCCTCAGATATGATCGCGGCCGTATTCGACAGGTTCCCGATTCTCAGCGAGCGGCGGCAACAGCGAGCCTCTACGCTGTCCGGCGGGGAGCGTCAGGCGTTGGCTGTCAGCAGCGCATTGATCACCGGTTCCCACCTTCTTTTGTTGGATGAGACGACCGCAGGTTTAGCCCCCACGTTCGTCGAGGCGATAGTGACCTGGATATTGGAGATCGCGAAGGGAGGCACCGGCGTCGTGTGGGTACTCGAGCAGAATCCGGAGCAAATCTTGGAGATTTCCAGCCGGACCTATCTGATGGACGGGGGACGAATCACTCAGGAGGTCGCCAGCGCAGAACTTCTCGAGTCCGGTCGACTAGAACAGGTGATGTTGGAGGACCGCTCCTCACCGGAGACCGATCGGGGCTGAGGGTGTCACAAAGCGAGAAAGAGGACGGAGGCTGTCCGATGCCCCGGGCGAATTCGAGTTCCCCTTCATGACAGGAATGCCACGGCGGATATCTCGATCTTCGCTCCAAACAAGAGCCCGGCCACCTGAACAGCGGCGCTGGCGGGTCGATTCTCACCAAATCTCTGGGCGCGGACCCGATCGAAAGCGGGGTAATCGTCGAGTTCAGTCAGATAGACCGTGATCCCCACCACGTCTTCCAACCCGCCTCCAAGATCAGCCAAGAAGCCTTCGATCCGATCCAGGCACTTGTGTGCCTGAGCGGCAACTTCGCTTCCGACCAACCGGCGGTTCTCGTCGAAAGCCAACTGGCCGGCGACATGAACCCAGGTGCCTGGCCCTTTGACTAGGACCACGTCGCTGTAACTCGTCTCGTTTACCCGCTTTCTATCGATGACCATGATTCCGCTTCACTCCCATTCTGTCGAGGTACGAATCACTGACGGCCGCATGATCACCGATCGTAAAAGGTTGCATACCTCCGTTCGGCCACTGGCGGTCTGCGTCCACGTTGGATCTTCTCGTGGGGGGAGGAGCGGACGGCGGGGCGAGGGCTCTTTGACACGTATACTCGCTGCCTCTGCTTGATCAAGCCCCGATGGAGCCGTCTCGAATTGCGGTCCTGGGTGCCGGAACCATGGGCCCTGGGATCGCGGCTGCCTTCGTCGCTGCAGGTTTCCCCACCTCGATGTGGGCGAGACGGCCGTCAGCAGCCCGAGACGGGGCGGTGGCCGCCGAACGCATGCGAGCCGACCTCGTCGAACATGGCCTGGCTACCTCCAACGCCGTCTCCGTTCAACACTCTGATGACCTCGAGGAAGCCCTCGACCGGGTCGACCTGGCGGTCGAGGCCATATCGGAGAGCCTCGAGGCCAAGCGCGACTTGTTTGCCAGAGTGGAGGCCTTTGTGGATCCAACAGTCCTTCTCGCTTCCAGCACCACCGGTCTCGATATCGATCAGATAGCCCGTGGTGCGACTCATCACGAGCGCTGTCTGGTAATGCACTTTTGGAACCCGGCTCATCTGGTCCCCCTGGTGGAGGTTCTTGGTTCTTCGTCGGCCACTGTGGAAGTGCTGGACGTGGCCGCGGGGCTGCTCAGGGCGATCGGGAAGCATCCGGTGGTGTTGCGCAAGTATGTGCCTGGCTTTCTGGGAGCCCGTCTTCAGCAGGCGGTGGTGAGGGAAGCCCTGGCCCTTCTCGACGCCGGGGTCGCCTCGGCCGAGGATATCGATGCGGTCACCAGGCTGAGCTTTGGTGCTCGCTTCCCGGTCCTGGGCCCCCTGGAGACCTCCGACCTTGGGGGTTTGGACGTCTTGGCGGCTATCCATGAATACCTGTTGCCCGACCTCGACTGCTCTCGGGAGATCCAGGCCCCGTTGCGTCGTGCAATTTCCGCGTCGAACCTCGGCGTCAAATCGGGGAGTGGCTTCTACGACTGGCGGTCCCGGGATGCGAAAGAACTGGTCCGAAGACGCGACGAGGAACTCATCTCCCGTGTCAAGGCTCTGCGGCAGCGTGGCGAGCTCGGGGGCGGATGACCTGCTGGAACCGCCCTCTCCTGTTGACCCCGGCGGCCCGGTGGCCGGCGTAACAGGCCGCCGTCAGATCCGGTTGCGCACCTCGAATATAAGGCAACCTCCCGGGGAGGACCAGTTCCCGTCCAACAAGTCGATTTCGAGGTTGCCGTAGGTTCCGGCCGGATGGACTGATCTGGTTTGCCGGTCTTCTAGGTGGCCTCTCACGATCCAGATCTCACTTCTGCCCGGCTCCCCCGTCACGTCATCGGATTTGGTTGCTCCGGGTTGGAACTTGACCAGCCGTCCGTAGGAACCCGTCTGGTCGCAACTTGTGAGCGTCTTCACGAACACGCCAGCTTCTTCGTCGGCTGTTCCCCAAACCACGAGATCCGGGTCTATGAACTCGAGCTGTTCCTTGGTGATCCGTCCTTCGTGGTCGTAGTCGCGGAGCTCGTACGTGATTGCGCCATCGGGGGCTCGCCATGGTCCATGATTCATGTGGTAGAGCCGATTGGCGTACATCCCGCTGATGAAGTTCTTTTCTAGTGAGAGGTCGTAGATCGCACCCTCGACGATCCACAGTTCCTCTAGGTGGTCATGGGATTGCACGCCGGCCGACCGGGTATCGGTGCCTGGCAGGAACTTGAGAAGACGGGTGTAGGAGCCGGTTTCTCCGCATCGGGCAAGGGTCTTGGCGTAGAGACCCTCAATCCCGGCCTCTGGCATCCATGGAATGAGGTCTGGATCGCGAAAACCAATCGGCTCCTTGTTGATCATGTCTCCTCCATCGAGCGTGATCGATATGTGAATGTGATGGCTCGGTCCAAAACAGGGTCGATCAGGCTTCCTGCAAAGAAGGGATCGAAGTCGAAGCCTCCTGCGATCGAGGAGACGGTGCCGCCAAAGATGACAGTCCCCGGCTCCGGGTCGATGAGCTCCGCTATTGCCTCTGGTCTCAGGAAGAAGTCAACGCCGGTCTGCTGATAGGGACGCCGATCGTCACCCACCCAGGATCTGAGGATCAACTCGTCCCAATGGTCGACGATGTCCTCGAACCGCCATGCTGTCCGCGCCACCACCTTGGGCACGACCTGCTTGGACAGAGTGATCGACTGTCTCTCCAGGGCTCGATCGGTGTGATCGCTTCCCACCGTGACATGAAGACCTTCCGAGGTGACCAGCAGCACGAATTCGATCTCACCGCAGGTCTGATCACCTGTGACATCGATGACGTCGTGACTCACTACCCGGTCTGCGCCGCACGAGAAGACCGTCGGCGTCGACTTGGGCGCCTCTATACCTTCCTCCTCCAGTTTGGCTATGTATCGGGCCACCGCCTCCGTGTCTCTCCCCGTGTATCCGGCGATGGCAACCTTGGCGACCGTCATCCGGAGCGGTCTTTCTCCGGGACGGCGGAACATGAGCTCGGGGGAGGTGGGGGCGAGAAGACGGCGGTCGGCGAGCTGTCGGAATCTCCGCCTCGTCTCCCCGACCGACTCCAGGTCGATACGTGCCTCGACAACGGCTGGCTCGTCGCCCGCCGACGCAATCGGGACACCCCACGGATCCACGATCGCGGAATAGCCACAGAGGCTCGGACCCGAAAGGGTGGGTCCCACGCCGTTTGCGGCGACGAGATAGATCTGGTTCTCCAGGGCGCGGGTACGGAGCAGAGTGGACCAGGCGTGAACCCTCGGATGGGGCCAGGCGGAGGCAACCAATACCAGCTCGGCACCCATGTCGGTCATCTGCCGGAACAACTCGGGAAAGCGTAGGTCGTAGCAGACAACCAGGCCCATTCTTCCGACCTCCGTGTCGGCGACAGTGGGTGTTGTGCCAGGGGTCAACACTTCAGGCTCCCGACTTCCATATCCGTAGAGGTGGATCTTCGAATAGCGGCCTACCTCTTCACCGCCAGGGTCGAGGAGGATGCTGGTGTTGTAGAGGTCCGCTCCTCTGCGTTCCACGAATGAGCCACCATGCAAATGGGCACCTAGTTGGCGAGCCGTACCGGAGAGAAAGGACCGGATCTCCTCCGCAGAGTCGGCCGCCTCTGCATACTGCTCGAAGGCGAAGTAGCCGGGTGTCCAGATCTCGGGAAGGAGCACCAGATCCGGTTCCTGCAGCGATGCCGTCGACTCCTCCACGGCGGTGAACGCCTCCTGCAGGCTCTTGCCTTCTAGGGAAGGCAGCTGAACGGCGGAAACTCGCAGCCCCATGGTTACTCCCGGTGATCGTCTCGTTCTAGGCGTCGACGGGGCTCATTGTGCACGACCGTTTCAATTCGGCCAACCGAACAGGCTCGTCCCGGTTACCGGACTCGGACTAGTTCTTGTGTGCCTGATCCAGCCTTCGCCCGGAGGACCTGAACGGTTTCGCAGCCCACTCCCGCCCCACACCTCTGGATACTATATTTGGGCCCATGTTCCCTGCTCAGACCAAGCGATGACGATGCGTTTCGGCGCCTGGATTCCCTCGTTTACCTACCCGGGCCTCGACTATGCCCGGGCCAACCAGGACGTGGACATCTTCTCCCGGAAGGCCAACGACTATGGGATCGACCTTTGGACGATCGACCATCTGCTCCATGCTCCTGGGCTCTACGGCATGTCATGGCTGGAGCCTCTTCACGTTTGCACGTGGGCAGCGGCTGTAGCGCCCGATGTGCTGATCGGAACTGGGATTCTGGTGTTGCCGACTCGCCATCCCGTGATCCTGGCCAAGGAGATAGCCACCATCGATCTTCTGTACGGGGGCAGGTTCCAGTTTGGTATTGGACCCGGCTGGTACGAGCCCGAATTCGAGGCCACAGGGACCAGGCTCTCCGAGAGGGGGAGACGGACCGACGAGATTCTAGAGGCGGTTCGTCGGCTGCTGACCGAGGACCACGTCACCTTCCAGGGCAGGTTTTACCAGTTCGAAGATTTGACCATCGAGCCGCGGCCACCTGCCATGCCCCCGGTTTGGGTGGCAGGCGGATCCCGGATCCCTGATGGTGCTTTCGACAACGACGTTCCCGTCCTGGCAAAGTCGGTGAAGGACCGGATACTTGGGGCGGATTGGTGGCTTTCCCGGTGCTCCGGCAAGCAGGAGTGGGTGAAACGGGATTGGGAACTGATCAAATCCGAGGCCTCGGCGGCCGGTGTCGATCCGCCCCGTTTTGGACACACCAATTTCACGATGCTGGTGGACACATCGGATAGCGCCACGGCCAAGGAGATCCAACATGAATACTTCGCCCAGGTGATGGGGACTCATAGGAGTCCCGGCCACCTGGAGGAGTCCTATCTATTCGGCTCCATCGACGACATCGTTACCCGGCTGGTGGACTTGAAGGAGGCCGGTTGCGAATACATCGTGATTGGGCCAACGAGCGACGACCCTGAGCAACTCGATCTCCTGGCGAAACTGGTCATCCCGCAGGTCAACGGTTAGGAGGCGCCGCGATCAAAGCGTGAGCCCGGCTGGGAAGAGAGGAAAAGATGCCCTCTAGGAGCTTGCGGCTTGCGGTCGACATCGGAGGCACCTTCACCGACCTGGTCTTGGTAGACGAGGAGCGCGTCGTTGCCACCCGGAAGGTCCTGACGACGCCCGATGATCCTTCCCGCGGCGTGATCGACGGCATCGAAAGTGTGCTGTCCGACCACAAACCCGACGATGTGGCCGACGTCGTCCACGGAACGACTCTCGTCTCCAATGCCCTGATAGAGAGAAAAGGAGCTACCACCGGGCTCATCACAACCGAAGGCTTCCGAGACAGCCTCGAATCGGGCCGGGAGCTGAGGTACGACCTCTATGACCTCTTCCTGGAGATGCCGGAGCCCCTGATTCCGCGTCGTCGACGATGGGGGGTGAGGGAGCGCGTCCTGGCGAGCGGGGCAGTCGACGTGCCGCTGGATCCGACGTCACTGTCCGATGTGATCCAACAAGCCCGGACAGCCGACGTGGAGTCGATCGCCGTGTGTCTGCTCCACAGCTACCGGAACCCCGAGCACGAAGAGGCAATCCGAGTTCATCTGGCGACTGAGCTTCCAGAGGTATTGGTATCGCTGTCGAGCGAGGTCTCACCTGAGATCGGGGAATACTTTCGCGTGTCCACCACTGTTGCCAACGCCTTCGTCTTACCAGTCGTCGATCGCTATCTCAGCGTATTGGAAATGCGGCTAAGGACTCTGGGCGTGGCCGGACCTCTGCGCATCATGCTCTCAACCGGCGGGCTGGCGGCGACGGACACTGCACGGAGATTTCCGGTGCGACTCATGGAATCCGGGCCGGCGGCAGGCGTCATGAGCGCTGGGTATCTGGGCGGGGCTTCGGCCGACCGACCGATCATGGCATTCGACATGGGCGGGACGACCGCCAAATCCGCTCTCATCGATCAAGGTGATCCACTGGTTGCCCGGGACTTCGAAGTGGCTCGCGTCTATCGATTCACCAAAGGGAGTGGTTTCCCGATTCGCGTCCCAGTCATAGACATGATCGAGATCGGGGCCGGCGGCGGGTCGATCGCCCGCGTCGGGTCCTTCGGGTTACCCAAGGTCGGTCCTGATTCCGCCGGATCGGTTCCCGGTCCCGTCTGCTACGACCTCGGAGGAGCCGAACCGACGGTGACTGACGCCGACCTAGTCCTTGGTTATCTGGATCCTGAATTCTTCCTGGGCGGAGAGATGACGCTGGCCGTAGAGGAGGCGAGGAGGATCCTGGGAGCGCTTGGTGAGAAGCTGGGGCTGTCGCTCGAGGAGACCGCGGGAGCAGTACATAGGGTCATCAACGAGAACATGGCGAGTGCGGCTCGGATGCACGCCATCGAGCGCGGCCGCGACATTCGCAACTACACAATGGTTGCCACCGGAGGCGCAGGTCCCGTGCACGCGTGGGGAGTCGCTAAGGCTCTTGGAATCAGGCAACTTATCTTCCCCCCAAGAGCCGGCGTCGCCTCGGCCTTCGGGATGCTCACCGCTCCCATGGCTTTTGAATTTCCACGGAGTCTCCCAGGGGTTCTCGCCGACACCGACTGGCCCCAGGTCAGGAAAGCGGTCGAGCTGATGCAGCAACGTGGTCGCCGCCTGCTCGAGGAGTCCGGGGTATCAGATGTAGAGGTGAGTATTGCTGCGGACATCCGTCACCAGGGACAGGGCGATTCGATAACTGTGGCGTTGGGTTCGGAGTTTCCCAATGACGCGAATGAGGAGGTCAAGCGGAGATTCGACAAAGAGTATCTCGGTGTGTATGGCTCGATGCCGAGCAGTGTCGAGCCGGAGATCCTGACGTGGCGAGTTCGCGTGTCCGGGCCCAAACCTGAGCCTGCTATCGCACCGATATTCGGATCTGGTGGTCTTTTGCGAGGTCATCGAAAGCTCTGGTTCCCAAAGAAGGGTTACGTCGATGGCGCGGTCTACAACCGTTACGCACTCGAACCGGGGTTCGAGTTCACCGGTCCGGCCGTTGTGGAGGAACGGGAGTCGACCATTGTGATCGGACCCACCGGTCACGCCGGAGTGGCCAAGAACGGGAACGTGGAGGTGGAGATCCTTGACTGAGACCCGTCTCGACCCGGTCAGCCTGGAGATCCTATGGAGTCGGCTGATCACGGTAGCCAACGAGCAGGCGACAGCTCTTCAGCGCACGTCGTTCACCCCGATCGTGAGGGATTCCGGAGACCTGTCCGCAGCGGTGTTCGACGCCGAGGGTCGGATGCTGGCCCAGGCCGTCACCGGGACCCCGGGGCACATCAACTCCCTGGCAACGTCGATGCGCCACTTCCTGGCTGAATTCCCCGCCGATACCTTGGAGTCTGGTGACGTGTTGATCACGAATGACCCGTGGAAAACCTCCGGTCAGCTCAACGATCTGTCGGTGGTGACACCGGTCTTCAAGAACGGTGCCGTGGTTGGGTTCTTCGGCAACTGCTGTCATGCAGTCGACATCGGGGGCCGCGGCCTCTCCGCCGACGCCCACGAGGTCTTCGAAGAGGGCCTCTGGGTTCCGATGACCAAGCTCTACTCGGCCGGTAATCCCAACGACGAGCTCCTACGGATCCTCGAAGCCAATGTTCGTGCTCCACGGGAGGTTCTAGGGGATCTTCATGCCCAGGTGGCCGGCAACCAGGTCGGCTGCGACCGCCTACTCGAGTACATGGCAGAGTTCGATCTAGACGACCTGGTGGATCTGGGGGACGAGATCACTGGTCGATCCGAGCGGGCCACCAGGCTGGCGATTTCGCAGCTGCCTGATGGCGAGTATACCCACATGATCCAGACTGATGGCCTCGATAAGCCGATCACGATCGCGTGCCGGGTCGTGGTCGAGGGCGATGAGATCACCGTCGACTACACGGGGAGCTCTGATCAGGTGGATCGGGGCATGAATGTCGTTCTCAACTACACCACGGCCTATACGTCGTACGCCTTGAAGTGTGTGGTTGCCCCTGAGGTTCCCCACAACGACGGCAGTTTCAGGCCAGTGACAGTGACCGCTCCCGAAGGAAGCATTCTCAATCCACTCCGGCCCGCCCCCGTGGCAGCGCGTCACATCGTTGGTCATTTCCTACCCCATGCCGTTTTGGGGGCTCTTGCACAACTGGTCCCCGATCGCGTGGTCGCAGAAGGTTCCGGAAACGTCTGGCTCACCACGGTGCGAGGTGCAGGGGAAGACCGTTTCGTGACCGTGTTCTTTGCCTCCGGCGGGATGGGAGCCAGGCCGACCAAAGACGGTCTGTCAACCACGAGCTTCCCTAGCGGTATCGCCACGACTCCCGTTGAGGTCATCGAAGCGACATCTCCTCTCGTGTTCAAGGAGGAGCAGTTTCGTCCCGACTCCGGTGGGGCTGGGAAATACCGAGGCGGGCTGGGTC
>CAZSOF010000010.1:0-25601 GCA_964607685.1 uncultured Acidimicrobiaceae bacterium
GGCAGAGAGGTGGCGCCGTGGGTGTCGGTGTCGATGCCCCCCATCATGTAGTGCACCACGGTGCGCACCGGGATCGGCTCGATCACCGGGTCGATCCCCACATAGCGCACGGCCAGTTCGCGGACCATGGGGATCTTGCGATCGATCTCGTGCTGGCCCAGGTGACGGATGTCGAGTTGGACGTAGTCACCATCCGGGCCCTGGAAGGTGCGTCCAGCCTCACGCTCGTGGATGAACGCCTGTGACAGCCGGTCTCGTGGTCCCAGCTCCATGGTTCGCTTCTGCGGGTGTCTGGGGTCCTTGAGGTCCAGGGGCTCACCCAGGTCGTAGTCCTCCAGATATCTCCGTCCCTCGTTGTTGACCAGGATCCCGCCCTCGCCGCGGGCAGCCTCAGTTATCAGGATCCCGGTTCCGGGCAGACCGGTCGGGTGGTACTGGACGAATTCCATGTCCTTGAGGGGGACCTCCGCCCGATAGGCGAGAGACATGCCGTCACCGGTCTTGATGTTGCCGTTGGTGGTAAAGGGGTACACGCGTCCCCCGCCTCCGGTGCAGAGGATCACCGACTTGGCACCTATGGCCCGCATCTCGCCGGTGCGGATCTCGATGGCGGTCACACCCTGGCAACGTCCCTCGGCAACGATGAGGCTGGTAACGAACCATTCGTCGTAGCGGGTGATGGCGTCGAACTTCAGGGAGGTCTGAAACAGGGTGTGCAGCAGGTGGAATCCGGTCTTGTCGGCGGCGAACCAGGTCCGCTCCAGCTTCATGCCGCCGAAGGGTCGCACCGCGACCCGGCCATCGGGCTCCCTGCTCCAGGGACAACCCCAGTGCTCGAGTTGCAGCATTTCGTTGGGAGCCTGCTCCACGAGCACCTCCACCGCGTCCTGGTCGGCCAACCAGTCTGACCCGGAGATCGTGTCGTAGGCGTGGTCGTCCAGCGAATCGGCTTCGGAGACGACCGCCGCCGCCCCGCCCTCTGCCGACACGGTGTGGCTCCGCATCGGGTACACCTTGGAGACCACGGCCACGCTGTTCTCCGGGTGGTCCCGGGCCACCTGGATGGCGGCGCGGAGCCCGGCGCCACCGCCCCCGATGATCAGGACGTCGTGCTGGAAGGTCTCCATTACCTGCCTGGCTCTGGTTCCCCGGCAACCTATCAACATCGATCAGTCTCGTGCCGGAGTCCACAGCCGGTGTGTGAGCGCGCTCGACCATGCCGGTCACGAATCGGCGGTTCGGGGTCTCATGTAGTGTCGGCCGGCCCGGGAAGAGAGAGGCATGCAGATCGGATTCATTGGGCTCGGTGACATGGGCCAGGGGATCGTGCCCCGGCTGTTGGACGCCGGTCACCAGGTCAAGGGGTGGAATCGCACTCCATCCAAGGGCGCTCCCCTGATGGAGCTCGGCATGACTTGGGGCGACACACCCCGCGATGTGGCCGCGGCCTCCGAAGTCGTCTTTGCGATAGTCACCGACGCCACTGCGGTGCGCGCGGTGGCCCTGGGGTCGGATGGAGTGATCGCCGGCCTGTCTCTCGATTCGGTGTTTCTCGACATGAGCACCATTGACCCCGAGGTGAGCCGGGAGATAGCCGCAGAATTCGCTGCCGCGGGTCTGACCATGATGGACGCCCCCATCTCCGGGAGCCCGATCACCCTGGAACAGGGCACCGCCTCCACCATGGTGGGAGGCAAGCGCGCCGCTTACGAGCGCGTCGAGCCCGTTCTTCACGACATCGGCGCCAAAGTGAGCTACATCGGCGAGAACGGCAGCGCGGTGCAGATGAAGGTCGCGATCAATCTCACGCTGATCGTCGAGATGATCGCCTTCTGCGAGTCGGTGGCCCTGGCGGAGAAGGGTGGTGTCGCTCGAGAGATAGCCGTGGATTCGATGTTGAAGAGCGTGGTGGCCTCACCGGTCATGGGTTACCGGGGCCCGTTCATCCTCGAGGGCAACATGCCAGACACGCCACTCGCCGACGTCACCCTCCAGCAAAAGGACATGGTTCTCGCCCTGGAAGTGGCTCGTCGCCAGGGGTCACCGGCCCCATTGGGGGCGGTGGCCAACGAGCTGCTCAACGCCTGCCGGGGCCGGGGTATCGACCACCGTGACTTCGTCACCGTCTTCGACGTGTACCACCTTCTGGGGGGGATGTCATGACCGAGCCATTTCGCACGTCCCTGGACGCGGTGCCTCTCGTGCCCGGGCTCGACCGCGACGAGGGATGGGTCGACATGCAGGTGCAGTTCCTGGTCGACAAGCACAACGCGGGGTCCGACGACTTCCTTCTGGGTTGGACCGTGCTCCCTCCGGGTGCCAGGCACGACCGGCACCGGCACAACGACGCGGACGAGTTCTTCATCGTGCTCCAGGGCTCGGGGATGATCTACACCGACGAAGGAAGCGAGTCGTCATCCAGGGGCGATGTGGTGTACACCCCGCGCGGGCATTGGCACGGGTTCGACAACACCGGTGATGAGGACGTGGTCCTCGTCTGGGGTTGGAGCGGGGCCGGCGCCCTCGAAGACACCGGCTATGAGGTGGCCGAGCCCGCATGAGCTTTCCCGGCGGGACATCGCCCGCCGTGAGAAATGGGCTGCGGCGGATGCTCGAGCGCCGTTCGGCGTTGCTGGCGGAGGGCGGGCGCGCCATCGGGTGGAAGCTGGCCTTTGGGTCTCCGGCATGGCTGGAACGGTTCGGGCTGACCGGCCCCCTCGTCGGCTATCTGCCGGAGTCGAAGAGCCGTCGATCGGGTGCCACCGTGTCGTGTCGAGGATGGGTCAACCCCGTGGCGGAGCCGGAGGTCGCCGTCTACATGGGCCGCGATGTCGAGGATCCGGAGCATGCTGCTGCCTGCGTCTCCGAAGTGGGACCGGCCATAGAGCTCGCCGATGTGGACACTCCCCCGGAGGACATCGAGTCCGTCCTCGCCGACAACGTCTTTCACCGGGCCGTGATCCTCGGAGAGCCGGGTCCCGGGGCGGTGGGAGCGGGTCTCGAGGGGATGCACGCCCGGATCACCGTCGACGGCTCGCCGATGGCGGACACCGATGATCTGGAGGCCCTCACCGGGCCGGTCCCCGAGATCCTGGCCCACGCCGCAGCATTGCTCGGGGGCGCGGGGGAGCAGATCCGCTCCGGCGACGTGATCATCCTGGGCTCGGTCGTGCCTCCCCTGACTGTGCAGCCCGGGAGCCGGGTCGACTTCGAGCTGGAACCGATGGGGTCGGTGAGCGTTCGCGTCTAGTGCGATGTGCCCGGAGCGGACGCGCGGAGGGCGTGCCATACCCGAGAAGGGGTCAGGGGGAACCCGAGCGATTCCACCCCCAAAGGGCGGAGAGCGTCGTGAACGGCGTTGAGGATCGCCGGGGGGACGCCGATACAGCCGGTCTCGCCGGTCCCCTTGGCCCCCAACGGGTTTGATGGGGCGGGATGGACCAGCCGGCGCGTTGTCAGCGGCATGGGCTGGGTCGCGCTCGGTATGAGATAGCCCAATAGGTTGCCCGAGAGGAGCTGACCGTCGTCGTCATATACCACGCACTCGAGAAGCGCCTCACCTATGCCCTGCATGACTGAACCGTGGACCTGCCCTTCCACGATCATGGGGTTGATCACGTTCCCACAGTCGTCCACGGCCACCAGACGAAGCAGGTCGACCTGGCCGGTCTCCAACTCGACTTCCACGACGGCGACATAGGCTCCGTAGGGAAAGGTCTGTGCACCAGGGGTGAACATCTCCTCGGAGGACAGGTCGATCCCCTCAGCCGCGGCATGCCGGGCCACCTCGGCGAGGGTCACCGATATGCCGGGTGAGCCCACCACGGAGAACTCGCCGTTGACCAGCTCCAGATCGGCTGCCGCTGCCTCCATCATCCCGGCAGCGACATCCGCGGCCCGGGACCGGACCTCCGCGGACGTTCGCAAGATCGCCGATCCGCCGACCTGTAGCGATCGGCTCCCGAAACTCCCGACGCCGTCCTTCGTCTCGCCGGTGTCCCCCGAGTGGAAGACGACTTGGTCCAGCGGCACCGAGAACACGGAGGCGGCGATCTGTGACCACACGGTGCGATGGCCCTGACCGGCCGGTGTCGACCCTGTGAAGACCACGATCGAGCCATCGGGCCTGAGCTCGACCCGTCCCCACTCTCCGGAGTCGATGGCTGCCCCGGCACGCTCGATGAAACATGCGATGCCGATGCCTATCGGGTCGCCACCGGAGCGACGACGCTGAGTCTGGCGCTGGCGCCACATGTCGACCTCGGCCGTCCTCGAGGCGAGGTCCAGGGACGCCCGGTAGTCGCCCGAGTCGTAGATCGCTCCCGTGTGACTGGTATAGGGGAGGTCGTCGGTGGCAATCAGGTTCTTCTGTCGCACCAGCTCGGGCGGGAGGCCGAGGTCTGCGGCAAAAGCGTCGACCGCCCTCTCGATGGCGATCGCGGCTTCGGGCCGACCCGCCCCCCGGTAGGGGCCGGTGGGGGCCTTGTTGGTGACCGCCACCCTGACCCGCACCTGGAAGTGCTCGACGTCGTAGCAGCCTTGAGCCACCAGCTGTGAGAACGTGGGGACCCGTGCCCCGGTGCTGGGGTAGGCACCGACGTCACCCAGGATGTCGGAGTAGACGAAACGGATCGTTCCATCACGGTCACCGCCGATGCGAACCGTGACGCTCTGTCCCCGCCCATGGGTACCCGACATCAGCTGCTCACGGCGAGTCTGGAGCCAGGCCACCGGCCTGTTCAGGCGACGTGCCAGTTCGGCGACCACCGCGTACTCGGCGTAGAACTGACCCTTGGTCCCGAACGCCCCACCCACGTCGGGGACCCTGGCACGGATGTTCTCCGGGGCCATACCCAGCAAGGCTCCAATCTCACGGGGGAGCCGGAGCGGGGCCTGATGACCACACCACACATCGAGACCGTCGACACTCGGCTTGGCCAGGACGGCCAGCGGCTCCAGGGTGACCGGAGAGAGCCGAGGAATCTCGATCTCGACCGTTGTCTCACTCTCCACCTCGGGTCGTGGGCCTGACGTGCCGCTGGTGTGGTCCAGGACCAAGTTGGTGCCGGCGTCCTCGAAGAGGATCACCTCATCCTCGAGCGCCGAGGCGGCGTCCGTGACCGCGGGCAGGGGATCGATGTCGACCCACACCGTCTCGGCGGCGTCCACCGCCTGACGGGCGCTCTCCGCCACGACCACGGCGATCGGCTCGCCTTCGTGTCGTACCCGATCCCGGGCCAGGGCGGGTTGGCCCATCCCGTGAGCCGGCGGCGCCCCGGGGCCCGCAGCGGAGGGAAGATCGGGCAGACCGAGGCTGTCCGCCCGAAACACGGCCACCACCCCCGGCATCCTCGAGGCCTCCTCCAGCGACGGGGGCTCGAAGGTCCCATGGGGTACCTGGCTCCGGACGAACGCGCAAAGCAACGTGGTTTCATCGACCAGATCGGCCACATAGCTCCCAGACCCGGTCACCAGCGGACGATCCTCGAGTCGAAGCGGCGAATCTCCGAGGTGAATCATCCGAACAAGCGCCTTCCGTTTCCGACGAGAATGGCTTGGCGCTCATCGGGGGTGAGTCCGGGAACGCCGTCCACCGACCCAATTGGGTCGTCGTCGCCCATCTCGAATGGGTAGTCGGTGCCCAGCAGCACATTCTCCGCCCCCAGGTAGTCGATGAGGAATCTCAGGACGCGGGGGTTGTGGACGATGGTGTCGACATACAACCGGCTGAGGTACTCGCTGGGCAAATGGGTCGCTTCTCTCGCCGCCACCTCCGGCTTGGTGCGGTGAGCACGATCGAACCGTCCGACCTGGAACGGGGCGAATCCACCACCGTGCACGGCACACATGTGAAGACCGGGGAACCTGTCGAACACCCCCGAGAAGATCAGGCCCGCCAGGGCGATGGTGGTCTCCGCAGGTCGTCCCACCGAGTTGTCCATGAAGTAGCGGTTGATCGAGACCCCCGTCAGTGGCGCCATGGGGTGAAGGATGATGAAGGCACCCAGGGCCTCGGCCGCTTCCCAGATCGAGTCGAGCTCGGCTTCGTCCAACCAGGCCGGCCCGACGGTGGTGGCGATCTGTGCCCCAACCATCCCGAGGTGGGTCATCGCCCGGTCCAGCTCGGTGACGGCCGCCGCAGGGTCCTGGAGAGAGAGAGTGGCCACGGGCAACAATCGGGACGGGTGTCGCCCCGCCTCCTCGGCGAGACAGTCGTTCTGTGCTCGCGAATACGAAAGGGCCTGAGACGTGGGCAGGTCATATCCGGTCAGGTCGACCCAACCGGCGAGGAGTTGGACGTCAATCCCCATCCGGTCCATCTCGGCGACTCGCATCTCGAGGTCACCGAGACTGTCCCGCAGGGGGCCGGTGGTGAACCGGCCACCGAAAACCACCTGCGTTCCGCGATCGGTGACCGAGAACTCGAAGTCGTGATCTCTGCCCGGGCCCTCCAGCCAGGCTCGAAAGGCGGGTGGGATGCAATGGGCATGGACGTCGTAGGTCATGTCACCGGTTCAGTCGCCATCAGGGAGTTGATCGAGTACGCAGGCTGCGAAATGCCCTGGTCCCCGAGAAGTGAGCTCTACTTCGAGAACGGGCTGGAATGCGATGCTCACCCGCTTCTCCGCCCGGGAGAGGTTGATCAGCGCCTCACGGGTGGCCGTAGGAACCTTGTCAGACCCGAGCGCGTTCTCCAGCCGGACGGCCGACGCTTCGTCGGTGAAGACGAGATCGGCGGCGTAGGCATCCTGCCGGGTCACTTCACTGAGGGTGTCGAACATCGCCTCCTCGCTCTCCAGCCATCTGACGACGTCGTCGATCTCCCACCCGCAGATCGGTGTGGCCACAGGGCAACGGGTGTGAAAGCGGCACCCTTGCGGTGGCCGGGCCGGGTCGGGGACCGAGCCCTCCAGGGTGACGAGGCCGGTCTCCCCCTCTTTCTCCACATCGGGGCTGGCTCCTAGCAGGGCGCTGGTGTACGGATGCTGTGGGCGATCGAAGATGTCGCTCGCCGAACCGAGTTCGGTGACCTTCCCCAGGTACATCACCACCACCCGGTCGGCCATGTGTTTGACCACCGATAGGTCGTGAGTGATGAAGAGATAGGTGAGGCCGAGCTCCTGCTGTAGATCGTTGAGCAGGTTGAGGATTTGCGCCTGTACCGAGACGTCGAGCGCCGAGGTCGGCTCGTCGAGCACGATCAGCTCCGGGTCGAGGGCGAGCGCCCGAGCGATCGATATGCGCTGCCGCTGTCCACCGGAGAACTGATGCGGGTACCGGTACAAATGTTGGCGACCCAAGCCCACCTTGTCCAGCAGCTCGACCACTCTCTCGGTCAACCCCTCACCCGATGCCTCGTTGTGAACCTTGAGCGGTCTGCCCACGATCTCGCGCACCAATTGGCGTGGATTCAATGATGCGAAAGCATCCTGAAAGACGACCTGGCAGTTCCTTCGATAGCGGACCCATTCCTCCTTCCCGAGACGGTCGACACGATGCGACCTGTCGAACTCGGCCAGCAAGGCTCTCTGCTCCTGGGTCGAGTGATCCTCGGGCACGCTCAGAAGGGAGTCGAGTTCGTCCTTGTCGGGGCCGGTGAGGTCGAAGTAGATCCCGCCAACGGTGGGCTCGGTGAGGCCGCTGACGCAACGACCCAAAGTGGTCTTCCCACACCCGCTCTCACCCACGAGGCCCACCGTCTCACCACGTTCGATGTCGAAGCTGACCCCGTCAACGGCGCGGACGTGGCCGACCACTCGCTGCAAGGCTCCCTCCCGGATTGGGAAGTGCTTGTGCAGATTGCGCACCGCGATCGCGGTGTTTCCACTGATGGAGTCGCCGCCGAGCTCACGTGATTCGAGGGCCGAGGTCACGATGTTACTCTCGAGAACGAGGGGATCTCTTCGGCCCCGTTGGGCGGATGGTGGATGAAACAGGCGACGCCATGCCCACCCGTGCCGTTCATCACCAATGGATCGAGTCGCCGGCAGACATCGACGGCGTAGCTGCACCGCTCCACGAAGCGACAGGAGGGCGATGGGTCGATGAGCTCGGGGACGGTGCCTCTTATCGCCAGCAGTCGCCCCCGGTCGTGGCGCCGCGATGGGATGGCAGCCAGGAGACCCCGGGTATAGGGGTGAAGCGGATCGCCGAATATCTCCTCGGTGCGGCCGATCTCGACGATGCGACCCGCATACATGACGGCTACGCGATCACAGATCTGGCGCACCACCGACAGGTCATGGCTGATGTACAGGACCGCAGACCTGTGAAGACTCTGCAATTGCTTGATCAGCTCGATGATCCGGGCCTGCACGGTCACGTCCAGGGCGGTCGTGGGCTCATCGGCGATGAGCAGATCGGGGTTGCAGGCCAGAGCCTGGGCGATCATGGCCCTTTGCTTCATACCGCCGGAGAGCTCGTGGGGATATCTCTCCATGACCTTGGCGGGGTTGGGGATCTGGGTCTCGGCCAGAGCGGTGGCCACCAGGTCGTTCACCACCTTGTTGAGTCGCTCTCTCTTGCTTCGTAGAGGCGGCACGGAGAGGAGACCCCGCTCCAGCCACCGGGAGCGCTGCGTGGCGTATCGACGCAACAGTGGGTTTCTGCCGGGAGCCATCCCGGCTAGCTCCAGCACCTCGTCACTCCGGTGCTGGTGGAACACTTCTGCGATCTGATCGCCAACGGTCAGCGCGGGGTTCAACGCCTTCGCCGGGTCCTGAAAGATCATGGCGATACGGTCACCGCGGATCGTGCGCAGAGTCTCGTCGGAGAGCGTGGTGAGGTCGATGGTCTCCACGCCGTTGTTATCACAGGTTGGACATCCGTCGCCGTCGCAGTGGGGGCACGCCACCGGGAGCCTTCCGGTGTTACCACACCGAGCACAGCCGACGCCGGAACAGGTCGGGCATGGTTGGTGGGGGCGGAACAAGACCGCGCCACCGGCGTGGATCCCGGGAGGCATCGGGACCAGCCCGAGAAAGGAGCGGGCGGTGACACTCTTGCCGCAGCCGGTCTCGCCTACGAGGCCCAGGATCTCGCCGTCGAATATCTCGAAGTCGATGCCGTCGACGGCGTGGACGTGACCGGCACGCGACTCGAAGTGGACCTTCAGATCGACGACCGAGGCGATGGGGCTGGCTGCGGCCACTTCACTGCCCGGTCCCGGAGCCCCGGCGAGAGTCATCGCCTGGTCTCGGTGCGCGGGTCGAGGATGTCTCGCAAGCCGTCACCCACCAGGTTGAAGGCCAGGGCCCACAGAAAGACCATCAGGCCAGGGAAGGTGGAGGCCCACCAGCGACCCGCGGAGATCCCGGCCTGTCCCTGGCTCACCAATACCCCCCACTCGGCCAGACCCGCTTCGGCGAGGCCGATGAAACTCAGGGTGGCGCCGATGAGAACCACATTTCCCATGTCGAGCGTGGCCTGCACGACCACGGGAGTTATCGAGTTGGGGAGCACGTCCTTGACGTATATGCGGAGCTTGGAATCGCCGATGACCCGGGCCGCATCGACGTACTCGTTCTGCTTTATGTGAATCACCTGTCCCCTGATGATTCGGGCGTACTTCACCCAGAAGACCGCCGCCAGAGCCAGGATGATGTTGCCGAACGATGGTCCGAGAACCGCGGCGATGGCGAGTGCGAATATGAGCTCGGGGATGGACAGGAAGACATCGACCACACGCATCGAGACCTCGTCGACTCGCCCACCGAGGAATCCGGCGACACTGCCGACGATGAGGCCGATTATCACGGTGATCGACACGACGATGAGAGAGAGGCGCAATGAGGTCCGTGATCCCCATATCACTCCGTAGAGGACGTCCCCGCCTTGCTGGGTCGTGCCCAGGGGATGGCCGGGTGTCCCCGGTGGCTCATTTAGGGCTCCCCAGTCCCTGGGCATCTGATAGGGATCGGGCGTGTTGGGCTCTATGAGCAACGGGGCGAGGAGGGCCATTCCCACCATGGCCACGATCAAGAGCATCCCGGCGAGTGTGGTTGGGTTGCGCAGGACCTCCCTCGAGACCTCCCCAAACCGACGCAGCCTGGTTCTGAGCCCACTGGCGAGCGGGGCGGACGTCTCCATTGTCCCGATGTCGACTGCCATCACGTGCCCAATACCACGCGGCGGTCCAGATAGGCGTAGGTGACGTCGACAGCCAGGTTCACCAAGAGGAAGAGCACGCTGGTGAACATGACGTAGGCCATGATCGTGGCTTGGTCACCGCGAAGGACGGCGTCGGCCATCCATCGGCCGAGTCCGGGCCAGCGGAAGATGATCTCGACCACCACCGTGCCTTGCAGGAGGAATCCGAAGCTCAGACCAATGACCGTGATCGTGGGGATGAGCGCGTTGCGTCTCGCGTGCCGACGCAGCACCAGCTTCTCGGGAAGGCCCTTGGCCCGGGCCGCGTCCACATATTCCTCGGTCATCGTCTCCACCAGGGAAGACCGCATCATCCGCGTGATGATGGCGGTCGTGCCGAAACCGAGGGCGATGGCGGGCAGAGTCAGATGCCAGAGGGCGTCGAAGAACGCCTCCCAGTTCCCCGCCAACAGCGCATCGATCGTGTAGAGGCCGGTGGGGTGGGAGATGCTCTGGAAGAGGTCGGCGTCAGAGCGCCCGATGGGCGCCCATCCCAGGTTCACCCAAAAGACGATCAGCAGCAGGATGCCAAACCAGAAGATGGGCATGGCCGCCCCGCTGATCGAGAACACGCGGGTGAGGTGATCCGGCAACTTGTCCCGCCGGGCCCCGCCATAGGTGCCGAGACCGATCCCCAAGGACACGGCCACGATGCCGGCGGCGAAGGCCAGCTCCATGGT
Organism: uncultured Acidimicrobiaceae bacterium; assembly: GCA_964607685.1. Classification (GTDB taxonomy): domain Bacteria; phylum Actinomycetota; class Acidimicrobiia; order Spongiisociales; family ZC4RG35; genus JANQRA01. The sequence continues at coordinate 10,830 of CAZSOF010000010.1, forward strand.
CGCCCCGAGTTTGTCGGGGAAGACCTGGATCACTGGGGCCGCCGCTACGCCCGACCACCCCCAGTCCCCGGTGAGCATCCCACGGGCCCAATTCAAGTACTGCACCGGGAGTGGATCGTCGAGGCCATAACGCTGCTCTATCTCGGCGACCTCCTCCTGCGTCATCTCATGGGAGAGATAGATGCCCACGGGTGATCCACCTACCCGAGTCAAGGTGAAGACGATCAGGGAGGTGCCGATGAGCAGGATCGGAAGCACCATGAGCCTACGGAGGATGTAGTCCCTGATCTGCATCAGGTGTCAATCATGGCATGGGTTGCCGGTTGTTCTCCTAGAAGAGAGGGGCGCCGTGACGACGCCCCTCTCCTTCGTGTGGCTCTTGCTCATCCCTTGTCGAAGAGAGCAAATTTGAGGCTGGGACGGGGCCACAGGGGATTCATCACGAAGCCCTGCACCCAATCGCGATGAGCCATGACGGCCACCTCATTGCCGGCGATGACCCACATCGGGTCGTCGAAGAGCAGTGCGGCCAACTCCCCGTAGATGGCCTCTCGCTCGGCGACGTCGGTGCTTATGGACGCCTCGTCGATGAGCGAGGAGATCAGGTCGGGGTCGGTGTAGCCATTGGCGAAGCCATGGACCTCACCCCATGGGCCGTCGGGGTGGATGTAGTCCCTCATGAAAGCGTGTGGGTCGGCGTAGGGGTCGGCGTTCTTGACCCACATCGCGTACTCCATCGGCACCGAGGCGTGAGCCTCGTCGAACTGGGCTTCCGCCACGGCGAGCACCTGGACGCTGAAGTTGGGGTTTAGGCCTTCGAGAGAGTCTTTGAGCACCAGGGCGGCCACCTCGAACAGGTTGGCTTCCTCGGTGATCACCGACACGGTGAACCCCTCGTCCCAGACTCCTGCGTCACGGAAGAGCTGCTCGGCCATGGCCAGGTCTTGCTCGTATACCGGCAGGTCTTCGCTGTAGCCCAAGACACCCTGGGGGAAATAGTGGGGAGTGGGGGCTCCGAACCCACCCAGAGCACCGTCTATGAACCCCTGGTAGTCGAAGGCGTAGTTGAACGCCTGTCTGACACGCGGGTCGTAGAAGAAGTCGGCGGCGATGGTGTCCTCGTCGGGTAGCGCGTCCGGCGGAAAATTGAGGTTGAACGCGATGTGGATCGGCTCCAGGAGAAACTCACCTTGGAAGACGGTCACGCCTTCAGCCCCTTCGATGTCGCCGACGAACGATGGGTCGGTCTCGATGGTGTCGAAGTCACCGGCGCGGATGCCAAGCACTCGAACGTCGGGGTCGGGGACGATCTCGATTCGCAGGTCGAGGTTGGCCGGGGTTCCCCAGTAATCCTCGTTTACCGTGAACAGCATGTTCTCGTTTCGGTTCCACGCCTCGAAGACGTAGGGACCGGTCCCGACCGGGCTGGTCGCCATGAACTCGTTGGGCTCACCGGCCACGATCCCGCCATTGGCTTCCACTACCTCCTCTGACACGATGGAGGTCACCGCCTGGGTAACCACCGAGTTGAGGAAGGCGGCGTTGGGTTGGTTGAGGGTCACCTCGAAGGTCTGCTCGTCCACGGCCACCGTCTCGGCGATGTTGTCTGCCAGCAGCCCGGCGTTGCCCTCCGGGAGGTCCATTTCGAGGACGCGGTCCCATGAGTATTTGACATCCTCGGCGGTCACCGGGTTTCCCTGATGGTCGACCACGCCGGCTCTGATCGGGAAGGTGTAGGTCAGCCCGTCCTCCGAGATCAGCCCGTTGTCGCCCGTGGGAACCTCTTCGGCCAGACCGGGAACCAGGTCGGGGCCTTCGGGAGAGAACTCGACCAGACGATCGAAGACCTGAAGGATCACCGTCTCTCCACCTTCCCCCGGCTCGACTTGAGCCGGATCCAGTGACAATGGCTCATCGTCGGCGGCGTGGACGAAGGTGTCGGGGTTGGAGATCTCGCCATCGCTGGGAGGTGGCTCGGTGGTGTCGGCGCCGTCGGAGGGGGCCTCGGTGGTGTCGGGTGCGGCTTCCGCGGTGGTTTCCGTGGCCTCGGTGGTGTCGGTGGTGTCATCGGTACATGCAGCCACGACCATGGCCAACACCACCAGGAGTATCCAGATCGGTGGTCTCGAGCGTGTCGCTGTGCGCAATGTCATCATCTCCTCCTCTTGGTGTGTCTTGGTATCCACGACCCGGTGTACGACTGCAGCGCCCGCCACGGCTGCAATCGTTTGTAGGCGATCTAACTTACGGGAGGGTCAATTGGTCTGTCAACGAAAATCGTGCAATATGTAGGATCGGCTGGTTGGCGCGGTTTCTGGCCCCCGTCGGAGTCCGCATCCGTTGCGTGAAGACGGTCACCAATAGTTCTTCGCCAGGTCGCCATGTGGGGTGAGGCCGGCGGCTCGGTCTGGTAAAAGGCGACGGGGGCCGTCGGCACAGAACTCATGACTCAGGACTCGGGCCCTGAGTCCCGACTCAGGACTCGGGCACTGAGTCCCGACTCAGGACACTAGAGCTTGGCCCAGTAGTCGTCGGCGGCTTTGGAGTCGGCCAGCGCCTCGGCGTCCTCGAACCCCGGCGCCATCGAGGCCGAGGTGGCTGCCATGACCTCGTGATGGTCGATGTTGAGCAGACGGAGCCAGCTCTGCTGTCCCATGGTGAGCCCGATGAAGCATCCCAACTCCACCAGCTCGGGCTCGGTGAAGTAGGTGTAGAGCCGCTCCCAGAAATCGTCGTCGGTGTCGAGATGCCAGGTGATCGCCTCGGTGTAGGCCAGAGCCGCCTTCTGACGGTCGTCGTACTGCGTCGAGGTTTCGAAGTTCAGGAGATCGTCGTACTTGCCCTCGGTCAGACCCAGCGCCCTTCCCTTCTCCGAGCGTTGGTTGCCGCAGTACTCACACTTGACCGATCGGGAGACGTACACACGGCATAGCTCCTTGATCTCATGATCGACGATGCCCTCGCGGAACAGATCCTTCCAACCGTTGGCAAAGAACCAGAATGCGGCGGGCACATGGGCTCGGATGGCCGAGCTCTCCGGTCGCGGGGTCCCCTCCCGTGCGCAGCGTTCCATCTCGGCTCGCATTTCGGCGGTCATGTCGTCGAGTGCTACGTAGCTGATGCGCTGGTGGGCAGCCATCGTTTCTCCTCCTGGATCTCGAGGGCCAGTCTAGGGCAAGAGTCATTGGACAAACGATGGTGGATTCTGCGGTTGAGGAGATGCTCACCGCTGCAGTCCTATCACGGTCACCCCGGCGGCGACCAGGAGCACGCTGGCGACAACCCAGCCGTCGATGCGCTCCTCTTCGCGGATGAAGATCCAGCTCAACAAGAGAGCCCAGATTCCCTGGGTTCCCTGAAGCACGCCCACCAGCCACGCCTCCAGGTGATAGAAGGCGGCGAACTGAGTAAGGAGGGCACCACTGGTGGCCACCCCCGCGGCGACGAACCACCACGGGATCTGATGGAAGTTGTCGCGGAGACGTCGTCCGATCCGCCCGGCTCCGGTGTCAATGGCCACGACGAGAGTCAAAGCCGCGATTGTTCCGATCAGGGCGCCCAGCACGGCGTCATCGAATCGCTGCAGACCCCACTTCTTCGCGACGAAACCCAGTCCGAAGAAGATGGGGGCGGCCGCGGCCACCACGAATCCGATTCGAATCGTGTGCGGGTCGGCGGGCTTGGCCACACCGTCGAGCACTGAGGTGGGTGTGGAACGAGCCTGGATCAACGCGAGAAGCCCAACGATGACGATCAGCCCTGCGATGCCGTCGAGCACGCCCACCTCTTCCCCCAGAATCAGCCAGCCGGCAGCGGCGGCGACCACCGGGCTCCCGGTCATGAATGCGCTGGTGCGGGTGGCCCCCACCAGCCGAACCGCCCTCAGATTGGCGGAGCGACCCAACAGAGAGCCCAGAATCCCGCCGAAAGCGAGACCGAGTACGCCGGAGGTGCTCCACGGTGGTGCCGTCGAGTTGAGTGCGATGACACCGAGGACCACCACGTTGACCAGGATGGTCATGAGGAGTCCATCGTCCTCGGGTCGGTGTCGGTGTCCCACCCGGACCAGCACCGTTCCCGCCGCGAAGAGGGCGCCGGTAGCCAAGCCGAGGACGACTCCGATCAAACGATCACTCGTCTCTCGGTATCGTCGTGAGCTTCTCCTTCAGCCAGCGGAAGCTGGCGGGGCCCCAGTCAGACTGGTACTTGAAGGCGCAGTGACCCGCATCGGCATAGACCCTGGCGGTTCGGGTGGTGGGCGGCCCACTCTCCAGCATGAAGTAGATGTTCCCGATCGGTGCCAGATGGTCGTGTTTGCCGTTGATCATGAAGACGGGCTGGGTGATCCGGTCCACCAGACCGAGCTCGGACAGGGCCCAGCGCTTGAATCGGTCCTCTTCCTGACCTCTGGTGGTGGGACTGAACGAGGGTGGGCCATCGGGCTCACCAAAACGCCATTCCGCCCTTTGATTCTGGTGGGCGACGAATTCCTCCATCTCCTCCTCGGTCATGCGGTACCCGAAAGGATGACCGGCATTGGCCACCACAGCACCCACCTTCTGGGGCACCGTGCCTGCAAGCTGCATCACCGAGTAGCCGCCGCGGCTGATCCCGAAGGCACCGACTGAGTTGTCGTCGACCTCGGGACGCGATCCCAGGTAGTCGATGGCAGCCTCCCAGGCAGATACCGACTCCGGCGACCAGGGGAATGGGTTCTCTCCTGTGCCCGGGCCGTCCATGACCGCTGACGCCAACCCATTGTCCAGGGCCAGGTCGGCGGCCCACCCACGATCCTCCTTGAACACGTCGGCGCCACACATGATCAGCACTCCCGGCACCGACCCAGCCACCTGGCGAGGAGAACGGAAGTGGATTGTGATCGTCTCCCCGCGATGGGGGACCTCCACCACCTCGAGTGGAGGATCGAGATGGGCGCTTGCCTTTCTGTAGGCGCGGGCACATGCCACGCTGATCTCGGTCTTGACGTCGGTGATCTCACCCGGGAACCTGCCGATTGCGTAGTAGGTCTTCGCCTGCAGATGGGCACGGCGGGCCCCTTCGTGGTCGTCGGTGGCATCGAGCCGATCTCCTTTCTCCTCGTACCTCTCTCCTATCTCCTGCCAGACGGGGACCCAGACGTCCTGTGTGGTCCCTTTCAATCGGGCAACGGTCTCCTTGAGCTCCTCGATGTCGTCGATCATCGAGAGCCAGCGCCGATAGAACCCGCCATGCTCGACGAGGAGAGGGTTCTCGGATGGGGCAAAGCCCAACTCGTTCATGACTGCTCCCTTCGCGTCCTCATATTCGACCGGCCGTCAACTCGGCCTGCAGGTCATCATCCGGCTCCAGGATGTACACGCCTCCCTTCACCCGATCCGTCACATATATGAGGAGTGTCTCGTCCACATATACGTCGTTGACCTGGATGGCCTTCTGCCCGGATGGGCAAGCGGGGATGAAGAAGGCCACCTCCTTTGGCCGGCCCGGGTCTCTGGTGTCATAGATTCGAAGCCCGGCGTTGAAGTAGGTGGCGAATAGGAATCTGTCGCTGCGGTATGACCCGGGTCGGTTCTCGTGCAGGCAATGCGCCCCATAGCGAAGGCCGCGAAGGCAGAAACTCTCGCCTGGCGTGGGACAGATCGCAGTCAATCTGGGGTCGGACTCGTCGGACAAGTCGAACAATCGGATCATGTGGGGCGGGTCCTGGCAGTCGTCGAGGATGGCCTCGTCGGTGACCGCCACCAGGCCTCGGGTCGGGAGAGGCAGGCAGGTGTGCGTGTGCCCTCCCACATCCCATGTGGTGTGGGAAACGACCCGGATCTGGTCGAGATTCGAGATATCGAGAATGACCATCCCGGCATCCCAGAGACCGAGATAGGCGCGGTCACCATCGATGAGAGCGTGGTGCACCGATCGGGTCTCCCCCTCTGGCCAATTGCGGGTTTCACCCTCAGCCATCCCCGGCCACCACCAGAGGGCGCGCTCGCTGGGCCGCTCCGGATCTTCCAGATCGACCACCACCCAGATGCGATCGTCGAATCCTGATGGTGTCGCCGACACGTAGGCGAATCGGCCACCTTCCCACACCATGCGATGCACTCCCTGACCGGTGGAGTCCCAGAAGCCGATCTCACGGGGGTCGGTGGGGTCGGTCAGATCGAGAACGGACATCCCCACTCTCTCCGGCAGACCTCCACCAAATGCCTCGTGATTGACCAGGAGCAGATCGTCTGCGATCTGCACCTTGTGGCTATGGCCCCCTGAAGGGGCCGGTATCTGACGTAGCAGACGGGGTGTCTTCGGCCGGGAGACATCGAGAATGCTGGTTCCCATCCCGCTGGTGCCGAGATGTCCGACGTAGAGGAACTCCCGGTGACGCATCAGCTGCATGCCGTCGCCATTCCCCCCGAGGTCGGAGTGGCCGACGAGTCGGAGACGCCAGGACTCCTCACCATGCATGCAATCGTTTGTAGCAGATCTTCCCCACGGTTGGAATCTTGGGTGGCAACAGTCGTGGCGGTAGGGTGGCATTGGCTTGCGAAGGCCCAGGTACATATGACAAAACGGGTGACCTTGAGGGACGTCGCCCGGGAGGCCGGCGTTCACGTCTCCACTGCGTCGCGTGCTCTCAACCCCGAGACCCGCACCGTGGTCAATCAGCACACGGTGGAGCGGGTTCTGGCGACCGCGGCCAGATTGGGGTACACGCCCCATCCCCTCGCCCAGGCGCTCCGCAAGAACCGGACCATGTCGGTGGGAATGGTCATCCCCGACATCGAGAACCCGTTGTTCGGGCCGATCATCGCCGGTGTCGAGCAAGTACTGGGGAATGAGGGCTATTCACTGCTGATCACCAACACCGATGTCAACGAGAACCAGACCAGAGACGTGGTTCGTGCGTTGGTGGAGAGACGTGTCGACGGGATCATCCTCGCCACCGCCTCCCGTTCCGATGACGTGATAGCCGACCTGGTCGACGATGCGATTCCGCTGGTGTTGGTCAACCGGTCGACCGAAAAGGCTCCGGCGCCCTCGATAGTCGGCGACGATCTCGCCGGGATCGGGCTCGTCGTCACCCATCTCGCCTCGCTCGGCCATCGTGGCATCGGCCACGTGGCCGGTCCCCAGCACCTGTCCACTGGCTGGGGACGACATCAGGCTTACCTCACCTGGATGCGGAGCCTCGACCTGGATGTCGATTCCTCGGCCGTGGAGGAATCGGTCTGGTATCAGGTCGACCCGGGCTACAAGGCGGCCCGGACCCTCCTGGAACGTCGCCCCGACCTCACTGCGATCGTCGGTGCCAACGATCTCATCGCTCTCGGCTGCTATCGGGCAGTGCGGGAGTCGGGTCGAGAAGTCGGTGTCGATGTGTCGATCACCGGTTACAACGACATCCCTCTGCTCGATCTGATGCAACCTCCCATGACCTCGGTGCGTGTTCCATACCGACAGATGGGCGTAGAGGCGGCGAACATGTTGCTTCCGTTGATGGTCCCGGGCTCTGAGGAGGAGCGTCAGGTGTCTATCCGGCTTACTCCCCTGCTATCGGTGAGGGAGTCGACCGGCCCCCCTCCGACAGACCGCTAGGGGTGAAGCGTTTCCGGTAGGACCCAGACGGCCGCCACGGTGGTCGCCGCGGTGAGAACCAGGACCGGAAGGGTTCCCAGCCCCCTACCCCCGATGTCATAGAGGGCCCCGGCGAGGATGGGCGTTATCAGAAACGCCAGATCGCCGCTGAAGCGGAAAGCCCCCAACTGGCGTCCCAGACCACCGTCTTCGGTCAGATCGGCGAGAATGGTCGTGCCCACGTTGACGGCGACTGAGCCCAATGTCAGGGCCAGGATGGCCATCCACCAGGCCAAGGCTCCGCTCATGGTCGCCAGGACGATGAGACCTCCGGTTTGCAGGACCAGTCCGGGAGTCAAGGCCCACTTCCTCCCCAGGCTGTCGGAGACCCGGCCGGAGACGATTGCGCCAACCAACCGGGCGATTCCCCCCACCCCGAGGGCGAGACCGACTGTCGCCGGCCCCAACCCCAACTCCTCGTCACCCACGATCGGGATCAGGGTCTGGATGAGGGCGGCGCCGATCGAGAACTGCACCGCGGGAAGGAGATAGATCACCGCCAGAACCCGACGGGACGTCGGGAGAGAGGACACGCGGTTGTCCTTGCCGTTCACCATCTCGGGTGCTCGCCCCGGGTTCCTCAAGTAGAGAGGAATGAGCGCCGCCGCCACGGCCGCTCCAGCTATCAGTGCCGCCCGCCAGTCCCAAACGGCCGCCACAAAGCCCCCAAGTGCCGGCCCCACTGCCTGACCAACCAGCAAGGCAGCGGCGAACAGGGACATGGATGTGCCTCGTCGAGAACGGGGGGCCCTGGCGAAGAAGGCCATGGAACCGGTGAGAGTCCAGGTGGAGCCCACACCGAGGGCGAAGGCCGCGACAAAGGCCACGGCAGCCACCGGGGAGAGGCCGAACACTCCGCTTCCCACCGACACGAGTGCGGCGGCAGTGGCCATCATCGTTCCCGGTCGGGAGCGATCGGTCAGCGCGCCTGCGGGAAAGTCGGTCGCAAGCCGTCCCAGAGCGAACGCGGAGCCGAGCCCGCCGAGCCCGAGCGCAGACAAACCGAGGTCGCGACCGATATCAGGGAGCAGGGGCGCTCGGAGGAAGGCAACCGACGTTATGAGGAACAGCCCTGCTCCCATCCCGAATCGAAACGGGCGCGAGTGCTCAAACGTCATTGGTCGGTCTCATCGATGCACGGTGTGTGGGGAGGGTCAGGACAACCCGTCCGACACCTCTCGGTTATCCGGTTCGATCTCGCGACCCGAGGCACGCGCTTGCTTGGTGAGCAGAGCGGCGAAGTCCTGGTCGCCATATCCGAGGCCGATGCCCTCGACGATGATGGAGTGGACCAGGGCCGCTGTCGGGACCGGGACGTCGAGTGCCTGGGCGGTGGCCAGACCCAACTCGAAGTCCTTGCGCAGCAAATGCCAGGTGAACGTGGGGGTGTAGTCCAGATTGACGTACGCCGGGGTTTTGTAGCGAGTGAACGTCGAGCCCACCACCGAGTCGTTGAGGAAATCGAAGAGATCGGCGCGAGTCACTCCGGAGGCCTCGGCGATGAGCGAGATCTCGGCCATGGATTGAGCGACGATGCCCAGCATGAGGTTGTGACAGATCTTCACCAATCTCGCCTCATCCCCGGAACCGACGAACGTCACCTTCTGTCCGAACTCCTCGAGATGGGGCCGCGCCATCTCGAAGGCTCGTCGTGGGCCGGAGGCGACCACCGTCAACCGGCCCGACTTGACCACACTCGGGTTGCCGCTGACTGGTGCCGCCAAGACATCTGTGCCCCGCTCGGCGGCTTGGGCTCTGAGGGTCACCGATGTTGCCGGGTCGATGGTGGTCGAGTCCACTATCACCCGAGGCCTGGTGTCTTCACGGGAGAGCAGGCCACCTTCACCAACCGTGACCGCGAGCACGTCGCCGGGGCCTCCCACCATGGTGAAGACCAGGTCGAGCTCGGCCAGATCGGCAGGACCATCTACCACCTTGGCCCCGTGGTCGGCCAAGGCCTCGGCCTTGGCCCGGGTCCGGTTGTAGACCCAGACTTCCTCCCCGGCGTCGAGCAGTCGCTTCACCAGCTCGGATCCCATCCGTCCGGTGCCGATCCACCCCACACGTCGCTCACTGGTCATGGTCGAGCATCCTTCGTATCTGCAATCGATTGTAGGTAAACAGCCGGGTGGGGGCCCAGTCAACCCGGATGCAGTGAAGGAGCCCGGAGGTCGAGCGACACTTTCCATCCGTGTCCGGGCAAGACGGCCGGTCGAGGACAGGCCCGGATTCGTCGGCCGGCTATCGGCTCGGCGTGGATCGGGCCACCTTGCCCAGAACTGCTCGGCGTCTCCGGGCGGCACGCGATCGGCGGCGACGATAACCTCGTCATCCGGACACCGGCGACGTCGTTGGCGGTGTTGAAGAAGGCAACTTACAATCGATTGCCGCCCGCGCTTGACGGGGGGCTTCGATAGGAGGAGGAGCAGGGCATGAAATCGTGGAGAAGACTGGCTGCCATCCTGGCTGTTCTGGCACTGCTGGTGGCAGCCTGTGGCGACGGAGGTGAGGAGCCCGCCACAACGGCTGCCGACGAAGGTGAGGAGCCCGCCACAACGGCTGCCGACGAAGGCGAGGAGCCCACCACAACGGTTGCCGACGAAGGCGAGGAGGCCGAGCCCATCGTGGTCGGCACCTCACTGCCCATCACCGGAGAGTTCTCGATCCCGGCGCAGAAACACCTCGACGGCTATCAGCTCTGCGTTGACCTGATCAATGAGCGAGGCGGAGTGTTGGGAAGACCACTGGAATTGGAGTTCGAGGACAACCAGTCCGACCAGGAGATCGCGGTGACCCAGTATGAGCGGCTGGTTACCGAGGCCGACATCCTGTTCGGGACGTTTTCCAGCCTCCTCACCGGTCCGACCTCGGCTATCGCCGAGCAGAACGGCATGGTCTACCCGGTGCCGTCCGGCGGGGCGCAGCGAATTTGGGAACGAGGCTTCGAGAACATCTTCTACTTCCAGGCCCAACCTGCCGAAGGCATCGGCACCGCAGCCGTGAATGCACTGCTCTTCTACCGGGACGAAGGCATGATCTCCGAGGAGGACTTCCCTGAGACCGCGGCCGTCGTCTATGCCGACGACCCGTTTGCCGCCGCTGGGCGCAACGGACTGGCCGGAGGCACGGTGAACGACCCGGCCACCGGGGAGGTCCTGGCCGATCTCGCTCCCGGATACCTGGCCGATGCCGGCATCGAGGTGGTGTTCGATGAGCAGTGGCCCGTTGGCTTCACCGATTGGACGACATTCGCCAACTCCATAGCGGGTAGCGGGGCAGAGTCCGTGTGGGCCGCCACCGCCTCGGTGGATGAGGCGATTTCCCTGATTCAGGCATTGCAGCAGGTCGGTCATCAGCCTTCCTTCGTGTGGATGTCCCAGGGCGCACAGATCGAGTTCCTCGAGGAGCTCGGGGATCCGGCGAATCACATCACGATGCACACCGTGTGGCACCCGACAGCCGAGTTCGTCGGCACCTTGGCCGGCGAGGAGTACTCCAACGCCGACTTCCAGGCCGACTTCGAGGCCGTCTTCGGCCGGCCCCCCGACGAGGACGAGGCGATCCCATTCGCCGTCTGTCAGGGCATGGAGCAAGCGATGCTCGGCGCCGGTACCACCGACAACGCCGAGTTGGCGGCCTGGCTCCGGGACAGAACCGAGTCCGACCCCGTCCGCACCGTCCTCGGTGACTTCTACTGGGATGAGCGTGGACTGCCCATTGGGCGTGACTACATCTTGAACCAGTGGCAGGACGGCACTCTCGAGTTCGTCTACCCCGTGGGTGAAGGGCTCGACACGGTCGATCTGGTGTTCCCGAAGGCAGAGTGGTAGCAGCGACGTGAGGGATGCGAAGGGGTCGGCCCGGGTCGACCCTTTTCATCCCCGCACGCGACCATCTAGTTTCAACATGTACACCAACCGTCGGCTGATGGGAGGTCGCCCGTAGCTGGCCTGTTAGACGTTCGCGAGATCACCAAGACCTATGGCGGGGTGCAAGCTGTCAACGCCTGCTCGTTCTCGGTGTCCGAGGGCTCGATCACCGGTCTCATCGGGCCCAACGGAGCGGGCAAGACGACCGCCTTCGACGTGATCAGTGGCATCGTCACCCCGGATGGCGGGACCGTGACCTTCTCCGGCACCGACATCACCGGCTGGATGCCGCACAAGGTCACCCGGCGTGGTGTCAGCCGCACCTTCCAGATCACCCGCGATCTGGGAGACATGACCGTGCTGGAGAACATGGTCGTGGGTTCGCCGACCAGTGGGATCCGCAGTCTCCTGGGCTCTCGAATCCTCCAGCGCGAGGAGGATCGGGCCATGGAGTTGCTGAGATTCGTGGGAATCGACCAACTGGCCGCGACACCCGCCAAATCACTCTCCTATGGCCAGAAGAAGCTCCTCGAGTTCGCCTCGGTTCTCATGCCGGATCCCCGTCTGATCATGCTGGACGAGCCGGCCGGAGGTGTGAACCCGACCCTCATGGAGCGGATAATGGATCACATCCGCCACCTCAACCAGACCGGTGTCACCTTTCTCATCGTGGAGCACAACATGGATGTGGTGATGACGCTGTGTGACTCGATCATCGTCATGGCCCACGGCGAATTCCTGACCGAGGGGACTCCGGAGGCCATCCGCCAGGACGACATCGTCCTCGACGCCTATCTCGGTCGGGTGTAGCCGATGGCTCTCCTCGAGGTCAGGGACGTGGTCGCCGGATACGGCGTGGGGCCCGACATCCTCAACGGGGTCACGCTGAGCATCGATGAGGGGACGTCATACTGCATCGTTGGGCCCAACGGCGCAGGCAAGTCCACGCTCTTGCGAACGATTGCCGGCTTTCTCAGCCCCCGCGCCGGGGAGGTCCGCCTCGGGGGAGTCAAGATGAACGGTGCTCGTCCGGATCAGATGCTGGCAGCCGGTGTCTGCTTCGTCCCCCAGGATGCCAGCCTGTTTCCTACGATGACGGTTCGGGAGAACCTGACAATGGGTGGATACCTCATCGAGGATCGGGCCTTGCGGCGTCATCGACTGGAGATGGTCTACGAGACGTTCCCGGCGCTGGCCGAGAGGAAGAGCCAGAACGCCGGGACTCTCTCCGGTGGGGAGCAGCAGATGGTCACGCTGGGACGGGCGCTCATGATCGAGCCCAAGGTGGTCATGATCGACGAGCCCAGCCTGGGGTTGGCTCCGATCATCGCCGACCAGATCTTCGAGAAGATCCGTGGTTTTGGCGACCTCGGCATAACCGTGGTGCTCGTGGAGCAAAACGCGGTGAAGGGTCTGGAGACGGTGGATTGGGGATTCGTCCTCGACCTGGGATCGTTGGAGTTCGAGGGCCCGGCGGCAGGGATTCTCTCCGATCCCCGGATCCGGGAGCTCTACCTGGGCAAGCAACTGACCCCGAGGGAACGCTGATGCACTGGGTCCAGGTCGTCGTCCTCGGGCTGCTGCTGGGGAGTGTCTACGCCATGATGGCCTCCGGCCTCACGCTCCTGTTCGGGGTGATGCGGGTGGTCAACCTGGCGCACGCCGCCTTCATCCTGGTGGCTTCCTATCTCAGCTACGTGCTCTTCGAGAGTCTCACCATGGACCCGATCCTCTCCCTGGTGATCACCATCCCGCTGATGTTCGTTGTGGGTGTGGTCACCTATCTGCTCCTGTTCCCCCGTATCGAGGCCAGCCCCCGGTACGTGGAGATGACGGTCCTGCTCACCTTCGGATTGGCCCTGGTGGTGGAAGGGGTGTTGACGTTCATCTTCACCGGCACCTTTCGCAGCGTCAGGCCGGAGTACGCCTCCACCTCGGTGACCATTGGTGAGATCTTCATGCCGAGCGGTCAGCTCTATGCGTCGGTAGTGAGCTTCGTGCTGCTCATCGGGCTGTGGGCGATGCTTCAGTTCACCAAGACCGGGACTGCGATTCGAGCGACGATGCAGAATCGGGCCGCGGCGCAGATCGTGGGTGTCAACGTGCGTCGCACGTCGGCCCTGGCGTTTGGGATGGGGATGGCCCTGGCGGGGGCCGCCGGGTCCTTGCTCAGCTTTCTGTTTCCGTTCTTCCCGGCGAAGCACTGGCAGTGGATCGCGTTGCTTCTCGCCCTGATCGTTCTCGGCGGTATGGGCAGCATCAAGGGAGCCATCATCGGCGCCCTGCTGCTGGCCGTCGGTAGCGCCATCGTGACCGACCAGATAGGCCCCACGTGGTCACCGATCACGTTCTATCTGACCCTGTTCCTGATCCTGTTGGTGCGGCCTCAGGGCCTCTTTGGGGCCAAGCTGAGGTTGTAGGGCATGGCCGGGACACCGATCGTCGAGCCACGTGAGGGCAGGGTTGTCGAGCAGACACCTCCCAGTCGCGTCGGGGGGGCGAGATCACGGCGCATCGTGCTCGTTCTGTCTCTGGCCCTGGTCCTCCTGTATCCGCTGATCGCCTACCCGATTTTCGAGTCGTACGCCTACGTCATGCAGCTCGGGATGCTGGTGTTGATGTGGATCTCCATGTCGTCCAGCTGGAACATCATCGGTGGCTTCGCCGGGTACATCTCCCTGGGGCACGGTGTCTTCTTCGCCATAGGGGGCTACTCCGCCGGTCTCGCCCTCGCCCACTGGGAGGTCTCGCCTTTCCTGTTTGCCCCGGTGGCGGGTCTGGCGGCGGTGGTCGTCGGCTTTCTGGCGGGTCTCATCACCCTGAGAACCAGGGGACCGGCCTTCATCGTCGCCACCATCGCCATGTTGTTCCTATTCCTGCTGTGGTTCGACAATTGGGACTTCATCGGGGCGTCCAGTGGTCTCGACCTTCCCCTCTTCCAGTTCCCGGTGGAATTTCTCAAGGTGCCCTTCTACTACGCGATGGCCGTCTCGGCGATTGGTGCGGTCTACCTCTCCTATCGGATCGCCCACTCCAAGTTCGGATTGGGCCTTCGCGCCATCAGCCAGGACGAGACCAAGGCCGAGGTCGCCGGGATCAACACGCGGTGGTACAAGGTCAACGCCTTCGCCCTGAGCGCCTTCTTCATCGGCACCGCCGGGGCCATCTATGGCTATTCGTTGACCCATCTCCGGCCATTGACGTTCTTCGCCATCGCCGTGGCGGCGCGCATGGTGCTGATGGCCATCATCGGAGGCCGGGGGACGGTGGCCGG
>CAZSOF010000011.1:0-20999 GCA_964607685.1 uncultured Acidimicrobiaceae bacterium
TGATCGGCGTTGGCCGCTATCACCGCTTCCAGTGTCTCGTTGGAGACATCGGCGAGGTCCTGGTCATCGAGAGCCGCCACCCCCGAGGTCGGCCCCCCTCGATCCTGAATGAAGAAGCCGGCCACCACGATCACGCCGGCAAAGGCAGCGCCCAGAATCAAGAGGGGGAGCAGGCGACCTCCTCTGAGGTCTCTTCCTGAGTCGTCATCGCCCTGCGCAGCCGCCGGATGACGCCTCCACCACAGAATGACACCCATCCCGACCAGCATCGCAACCAGGGGAGCGGCCCAGAGTGCGAGGGTGGCACCTCCGACCGGTGGGTCGAGGAGAACGGCGCCGCTGAAGGAAGCCAGCAGCTCTTCGATGATCTCCCGGTCCGCGTGGCCTTGGGCGACTCGCTCTGAGACCAGGTCCATCATGTCTCGAGCCATGGTCGACGGTGAGTTCGCGATCGACTCCCCCTGACAGACCGGGCACATGATTCGCTCCCCGATCGACTGCACTCGATCGGCCTCGGAGGGGTTGGTGGCCACCAGGAGGACCAGGGCCACCGCCATGACCGATGCCAGGCCCACCGTCAAGATGTTTCGAGTTCGCTCAGACATCAACGCTCTGACGATCGCCCACCATGAGACGTTCCCTGCGTCGAGCGCCCATGGCAGCGAACCCACCGGACACGGTGATGAGACCCCCCACCCAGAGCACCCAGATCATCGGGGAGGTGTCGAGCGTGAGCACCGCGTTCTCGGAGTCGAGGTCGAGAAGGGTCACGTAGAGGTCGCCCTCCGGACGATGGAGCACATCAGGGGTGCTCACACCGGTCTCGTCGTTGCCGAAGAAGTTGACGGCCGGCTCGACAACGGCGATGAAGGAGCCGTCTCGAGTGACCGTGAGCCGGGCACCGGTGGAGGTGTTCGATGATGAAGCGGCCTGGAACGGTGATTCGTAGGTGATGGTGAAGCTCTCGAAGCTCGTGGAATCACCGGGGCTCAACTCGACCTGTGCGTGTGCTCCCAGATTGGCTGCCATGGAGATGCCAATGGCCACCATCACCACGCCGACGTGGCTGAGTTGACCGGCCCAGAAGGCGCCATCTCCGGTGATCACCTTCCTCAAGGCCACCATCGTCGACTCCCTGGTGGCGCGCAGACGTCTCCCGGTTTGTTCCAAGCCCAGGCCAACGACTGTCGCGATGACAAACATCCCCAACGTGATGCTGAGGACCACCCAGCCGTTTCTGCTGACCAGCCCGGCTGTCACCAAACCTGTGGCCAGGGCGATGAGCACGGGGGTGCGTGTTCGTCGCCACAGGAGGCCGGGCTGGGATGTGCGCCAGGGCGTGACGGGCCCGAAACCCATGACCAATAGCAACAGGAACGAGAGAGGAACGGTCAGTCGATTGAAGAACGGCTCACCCACACCAACCTGGGTGCCGGTGAAGGCCTCGAGCAGCAGGGGATAGGTGGTACCGATCAGCACCACGAAGGCGTACACGCTCAGCAACAGGTTGTTGAGGAGAAACGTGCCTTCACGCGAGACGAGGGACTCGATCCGTGGCGGCGTGGCGACCATGTCTGCCCTTGTCGAGAAGAGGACGAACGAGCTGACCAGTGTCAGCACCAGGAACCCCAGCAGCGCGGGCCCGATCGCGGACTGAGTGAAGGAGTGGACCGAGTTGATGGTCCCCGATCGCGTGAGAAAGGTGCCCAGGATCGTCAGGGAGAAGGCGCTGATCACGAGAATGAAGTTCCAAGCCTGCAACATCCCCCGGCGCTGCTGGACGATCCCGGAATGGAGGAACGCCGTGGCCACCAGCCACGGCATCAGCGAGGCGTTCTCCACCGGATCCCAGGCCCAGTACCCGCCCCACGACAGGACCTCGTATGCCCACCAACCCCCAAGCAGGATTCCCAGCGTGAGAAAGGACCAGGCGACCAGGGTTGAGCGGTGAGAGCGACGCAACCACTCGGGACCGGCCTGTCCCCGGGCCAGAGCACCGATTGCATGGGCGAAAGGGACGGTCATACCGACATATCCCAGATAGAGAACCGGGGGATGGAACGCCATCATGAAGTGGTTCTGGAGGAGTGGATTGGGTCCGCGGCCGTCGGTTGGAGCCGACACCGAGGCAAAAGGCCAGGGGCTCGACTCGAGACATCCGGCTGCTGCGGCCTGAGTGCACACCTCGAACGGGTTGGCCACGGTGATCATGAGCCCGAAGAAGAAGATGGCGACACCGCCCATCACGGCCAGGGCAGCCGCGCCGAGACGATCGGGCGACCGTCGGTAGCGTCGGTACACGGACCATGTGTAGGCGGCGAGTATCAGGCCCCAGAGGACGATCGAGCCTTCGAGTGCCGCCCACGAGGTGGCCACGTCGAATGGGAATGGTGTAGCCCTGGCGTGATGGTTGGCGGTGTAGACCAGGGAGAAGTCATCTGCCAAGAGTGCGGTGATCATGGCGGCCATGGCCACCACAGAGCCGGAGAGCAACAGACGAGCCGCCCCTCCCACATCTCTCATGGTGTCGTTTCGAGCCGCCGAGATTCCGCGCCATACCAGGAGCAACGCACCGAGGAGGGCCACCAGCACGCCGGCCGAGCCCAGAAAGGCCAGCATCAGTCGCCGTCTGGGTAATTCCCCTCGGAGGGGATTTCATAGTTCTCGTCGTGTCTGATCAGGGCGCTGTCAGCATTGAACACATCGCCGCTCCAGTACCCCTCCAGGAGAACAGGCACCTCCTCGTTGAACAGTGGAGGCGGGGTATCTACCAGAACCACGTCGATGGTTGCCGAGCCGTCGGTCACCGCGAACCCCAGGTCGTCGTCGAGCTCTGTCAGGGAGCCGGCGACGACCTGTCCGGCCAGGCGAAAACGCTCACCATCAGGGAAGTCGGCCCTCTGGGCCACGGCTTCGTTGGGGTACAGGTAGTAGGTGAGGTTGTCGCTCAGCCCGGTGATGGTGATCCCCACAACGAGAACCACGACTCCGGCTATCCCGGCAAGGATGAACTGTCGCTGTCCCATCGGTCAGCTTTCGGCGCGTCGTCGGCGGAGATGCAGATAGACGGCGTAGCCGACAATCAGCCCGTAGGAGACGAGAAACGTCCCGGCGACGACGACCCCCTCAGACATCCTCCACCTCGTTGAGTCGTGGCGGTCGTACTGCCTCGCCCGCCACGGTGGACTCCGGTGGGCGAGCCGCTTCGACCCGGGCGACATCGATCCGGGTCACCAGGAGCGCCACATAGAGGATGGTGAAGGCAGCGACGTTGATCAACATGGCCATGACCATCTCCTCGGGCATAGTGGAACCATCAGGTCGAAGCGACTGAGTCTGGTGAAGAGTCCGGAACAGGTTGACCGAGAAGTAGACCAGTGGCAATTGCACCACCGCAATCACACCCAGGATGGCCGACCGGCGTGCCCGGACTACGGGGTCGTCGATCGAGTTTCTAAGGGCGAGATAGCCCAGGTAGACGAAGAACATGACCGCCGTTGTCATGAGCCGCGGGTCCTGCCAGTCCCAGGGAGTGCCCCACACCGCCTGACCCCACACCATCCCCGTGAACAGACCAATCCCCGTGAACAGCACGCCGGTCTCGACCGAGGCAGCGGCGAGACGATCCCAGCGCTCCATTCTCCTGATGAGCCAGACGACGGAGCCCACCGCCGTTACGGCAAAGGCGAGGAAGGCCAGCCAGAGTGAGGGGACGTGGATGCTGATCAGACGGCTGTACTCGCCCTGCAGAGCGTCGGCCGGGGCGGTGAGGGCGAACCAGAGCCCGATGACCAGGGCCAGTCCGGCCAGTCCGAGCAGAACTCTCACTCGTGTCATCGCGTCGCTTCCTCGAGGGGTTTGGCCAGAGCCACCCCAGCCACGGCCAGGGCCAAATCGCTGGCGAGCAACAGCAGTATCCAGGGGAGGATACTGCTGTCACGGTCTATTGCCTCAACCGACTGCGAAGCGGCGATGATCAGGGGCAGAGCCAGTGGGGCCACGATCAATGAGGCAAGAGAGCCACGGCTGCGCAGACCCACCGTCACCTCGCCGGCGAGTGTGCCCAACTCGGTCAGCCCGATCGCAACCAGGATGGTGGCCGTGAGAACCACCGGCCAGACTCCTCGCGGGAGCTCGGGTGTGAACAGCACGACCATGGCCACCAGCAGTGATACCAGGAACCCGGTCATGATGATGATGCCTGACATCGTCCGGCCGGCGAATCGAGCCGCCGGATCGACTCCGAGAAGCGCTTGCAGATCACGACGCTCTCTGGAGTCGGCTGCAGAGTTGCGCAGGGCTACCTGCATGCCGAACAGCACGCCAAGCGCCCAGAAGACACCGAGCCCGACATTCCGGATGACATTGATCTGAAGACCGAGAGATAGAGGAAACACCATCAGGGCCACCACACCGAACGGGATGACGATTCGCAACATGTCTCCGACCCGCCGTTCCACGATGAGGTCGACGCGGGCGATTTCCAGCGCTTGAGCCCAGAAGGACATCAGGGCGCCACCAGCCGACCCATGGTCAGGGTCATGACTCGCTCACAGAGGCTGGCGAGGTGTACCCGATCGTGGGAGACGACGATCGCGCCGCCACCATGGCCACAAGTCGATCGAACGAGAGCACCAATCAGATCTCGGGCAGCATGGTCGAGACCGGAGGCAGCCTCGTCGAGTAGGACGAGTCGCGGGCGAGTCAGGAGGAGATGGGCGATCTCCACCCGTCGACGCATCCCGAACGAGCATGCGTCTGCCCTCCTTTCGGCGGCTTCCGCCAGTCCAACCACTTCCAGGGCGTTATCCACCCGGTTCACCTCCACCCCGCCAAGTCGGGTCACATGGATGAGATTCTCCCGGAGCGTCAACTCCGGGATGAGGGCCGGCACGTGGCCAATGAGACCGACCGAGCGTCGAATCGAGGTCAGGTCGGAAGTCCGCAGATCGTCTCCCAGTACGGTCGCCCGGCCGGAATCGATCGATGTCAGCGTGGCTGCGGCTCGGACCAGCGTCGTCTTGCCCGACCCGTTGGGACCGGCAACGCCGATCACCTGACCGGGGGCGAGCTCGAGGTCGATGTCACGGAGGACGGGTCGACCACCGAGCGACACGCCCATCTTCTCGAAGGAGACGATCCACTCCACGCCCAGAGTCTCACCCCGAGCAGAGCTCCACTCAAGTTGGGCCGGCTTCCGGCGACTCCGCTCAGACGAATGTCGCCAACCCAAGCAAATGGTCGTGTCGCCATCACTGCCTCCAGCATCACGCCGCCCTGAGCCGCTCAACGCCAAGGCGCTCGATCCTTCGTATCGGGTAGGCGAAGGTGCCGCTGGATTCCACGAGCTTCACCGGATTGGCCTCCAGCCAACGCCAGATGATCGAGGCCTCTTCGGCCGCCTCGACAGTCGGTGGCACCTCGGAAGTGGGTATCTCCCGATGAGTTTCGCCGCTGAGACGGGGTGGGACCCCAGGTTCTCGAGTCTCCACCAATGTCCCATGATCGATGACCGCCGTCGTCCCATCGGCGTGGTGAATCTCCATCCACCCCGCCCCAGCCAATGCCTGCCATTCCCACTTACGACGGAGAGCTCTGACCAGAGCGTCGTGACGATCTCTTGTCCAGCCGGCTTGCTCATATCTCATGTCGTCCGACAACCGGTACATCCGAGCGACGAGTCGATCGAGCAGGTGTCCCGGATCTCCTGAGAGCGCGGCGATCATCTCCTCGACCACCAGTGAGTACGAACGGGTGTCGAGCGTGCCATCGCAAGGACAGCGAGCGACCCCCAGCTGAGCGACGGCACACTTGCCAGACTGTGATCCGGAGCGAGAACGGCAACGTCGGATTGGGGACGCGTCCCACAGCGCAAGCATCACCAGATCTGCGGCCTTCTTGGATCGGAATGGGCCGAGATAGGCCAGACCATCGTCTTTGAGGGTGCGGACCACGGAAAGTCGTGGATACCGTTCGTCAGTGAGCTTGAGGAAATGTGATGTCTTGGGTGGACGGGATCGGCGGTTGTGTCGTGGGCGATAGGCGTGGATCAGGCGCAGCTCGGTGACCTCGGCCTCCAATGGGGTATTGCAGACCTGATGCTCCACCGTATTCAGCTCCTTCATCATGTTGGCCACCGAGCGACGGGTGTCACCGTAGAAATACTGACGTACTCGTGACCTGAGGTTGTTTGCCTTCCCCACGTAGATGGGCGTGCCGTTGCGGTCCCTGAACACATAGACGCCGGGGCGACGGGGCAAGTCGTCGGTGAGCCCGATCTTCGAATAGTGAGCGCCTCCCCTGGCGGTGGGCAACTGGAGGAGATCGTCGAGATTGGTCACACCCAGGGATCCAGCGCGCTCCAACAAGGCGTGAAAGACGTGAGCGGTGGCACGAGCGTCCTCGAGCGCGCGGTGATTGGGAACGGTTGGGCTGCGGAAGTGCGCCGCCAGCGTCTGCAAGCGGAGATTTCTGACCTCGGACAGGACCAGCCGACGCGCCAGAGAAGCGGTGTCAGTCGACTTGTTGTCGAGCATGCCGTAACCAAGACGGCTGGCTGCCGCGTTCAGAAACGAGAGATCGAAGCGCACATTGTGACCAACGATCACGGCGTCTCCGATGAACTCGAGGAAAGACGGCAGAGCGGTGGCGATTCCCGGGGCATCAATGGTCATTGCCTGTGTGATCCCGGTCAGCACCGTGATCGACGGAGGTATGGGCAGACCAGGATCAACCAGTGTGTGAAAGGTTCCAATCGAGTCACCGCCGCGGTATTTGACGGCTCCAATCTCGGTTATCTCACAGGTCGCCGGCGACCCGCCGGTGGTCTCCAGGTCGAGCACGCAGAATGTGACGTCGAAGAGGGGGGTGGACAGGTCGTCGAAACTCGGTTGAAAGACTGCTGTGGTGGGTTGGGGCACGCCAGGATGAGGCTATCTCGAACATATGTTCGATGTCAACCACCGGCATGACTCCGTTGCCGCACGGCTTCGAACAGAACGACCGCAGCAGCCACCGACACATTGAGGGAGTCAACGGCATCGCCAACTTGTGGAATGGCTATCTCGCGCTGGGCGACGCTGCGGGCGCGCTCGGTCAGTCCGACGTCCTCGGCTCCCACGATGAGAGCCAGCGCTCCGCTCAGATCGGAGTCCCACATCGAGGTGGTGGCGTCAGGTGTCACACACACGCCCGCGATCCGATTCCCGGTCAGCCACTCCTCGGTCTCGGCCCAATCGGAGACCGCGAGCGGAACTCCGAATAGGGCACCGGTGGAAGCCCTGAGTACGTTGGGATTGTGAGGATCGACCGCGGTGCCCACCGCAATGACGGCGTCGACACCCGTGGCCTCCGCAGTGCGCAACATCGCCCCCAAATTGCCCGGTTTCTCGATTCCCTCCGTGACCAGGACCATTGGCGAAGCCCCGACTTCAACCGCCCGCAGCTTCGTGTCCAACTGTCTGAAGACGGCGATCAAACCCTGAGACCGCGATCGATATGACGCTTTGTCCATGACCGGGGAACTCACAGTGAATGTCGGCCCTGTGGTGGGTGTCCCATTACTGTCGACAAACGTCATCTTCGGCGTCAATCCCGAGGCCAGGGCGCGTTCGTAGAGTCGGACACCTTCGACCACAAACACACCTTCAGCATCCCGATTGCGACGCTGGCGAAGACCGAGGAGCCATTTGATCCGCTGGTTGGCGGGGGAGGTGATGTCGTAACGCATCCAGCGCCTCAGCCCCAGGACTCGAAGAAGACGACGTCGTCCCTGGTCTTCGTCGGTCGATCGAGACTCCTCGATCGACGATCCGGGGCCGGGTGCCCGACCGTTACCACTCCAATGGGCTGATAGTGGCCGGGTATGTCCAGCAATGCGCTCAACTCGCCGACAGAATGGATACCCAGGAAACCGGCTGCCAACCCTTCATCGACGGCCGCCAGAAGCACGGCCATCAGCGATGCCCCGGCGTCGACCCACCAATATGGGACCGGCCAAGAGATCTGAGAACCGTCTGGGGAGAGTTTGTCGGGCTCGGAATATCGATCGCGGTAGACCTTCTCACTCACCGAGATGACGATGTGCGCCGGCGCACTGGAGATCCAACGATCGAAACCCTGCGCCACATACTCCGGCTCATGCGCCAACTTCGCAATCTCGAGTCGCTTGTCTCCGTCCGTCACGATCACCACCCCGACGGCTTGACTGTTTCCGGCTGATGGGGCTCGCAGCGCAGCGGCGGAGATCCGCAAGAGCTTGTCCTCCTCCACCGGGTCGTCGGTGTAGTTGCGAACCATGCGCCGACGTGCCAGCACCTCGGTGTACTCCATCCCCCGATTCTGTCACCCCCGACTGCGAAGGTGTGAAGGAAGCACCTCCGAGAACCGATGTTGCGGTCTGTGCTCAGCAGTGCGCAGGGTCGGAGAAACACCATCCGTAATCGAGCGGGGAGCCACTAGGGTGACGATGTGGTTGCGACACCACGCAAGGTCCACAGGAGAAGCTGAGTGACCTTCTCAGCTTCGGGGGGAGAATCCCTCACCGTCGTCTGGACACGGGGTCGGGGCTGTCATCAACTTGCGGAGACTCTGGCGGGTGACAATGCCAGTCGCATCAGTGGCGATGTGGCCGAGGGCTGCATAGCCGAGCGAGCCGACGTCCTGGTCACGCGGCGACTTCCGTCGGGTTTCGACCTGGTCAACATCGCGGTGCCAATCGGATTCGAGCCCGACCAGGTCACCAGGGTGGTGGCCGCGGTGGCCGGTGGCCCGCACTCCCAGTTGGCCGCGGAGACTGCTGCCCTCCTCGCCGACAGACTCGGAGTGGAGGCCGAGTTGGCTTCGGCGGCGGGTGCCGAGGACGAGCTGGGGCTGGCATACGAGATGCTGGAACAAGTGGGGGCGAGTGTCCCCGACGTTGATCGACGTGTGGTCGTCGTCGAAGGGGTCTCCGAGCTGGTCGAGGACCTGGATGAGGGGACGTTGTTGGTTCTCGGCGCTCCAGGCGGTTCCTGGTTGAGCCGGTCTCGCACCGGACCTGGAGCCAAGTTGCGAAGGACGGCTCAAGCGGGAGCCGTGGTCGTCCGTAGCGCACCCGATCGCGTATTCCGGTTCATGGGTGACCCGGTCTATGTGGCACCTCTGCGTCATGCCGACGACATTCTCCGCATGCACGAGGAGAACACGCTCGCCGTTGCCGATGAGGGAAGACTCGTGGGGTTGGTGAGACGTGAAGGTCTCTTGAGGGCCGGGGCCGGCCCGGTGGCTTCGGTGATGGAGGAAGCACAGTCGGTGCGGCTGGACGAGACGATTCTCCAGGCATGGGAGCTGGAGCCCACGTTCGCACCCGACCCCATCCCGGTGACCGATCACGAGGAGAATCTCGTCGGCGGTTTGTCGTTGCCACCGGGCTGACTTCGACGAGAATCTGTGGTCCATGTCAGGACGAAGTCTTTTCAAAGGCCTGTTGTGGATCATCGTCGCCGTGCTGTTGGCGGCCCATGTAGGAGGCGGCTGGTACTTCTCGAACCGCATCATCGAGGAGGAATTCACGCCCGATCCGGCACCACTGGTCATCCCGGACGGCCCCTACCAGCTGACCGAGGTCGCCTACGAGTCTCCGCTCGGCCAGATCGACGCCTGGCACTTACCCGCCGACGGGACCACCTGGGTGGTACACGTGCACGATTTGAACGCCACCCCCGCCCAACCCGAGGTGCTGTATCAGACTCTGCAGGGGGCCGGCTACCCGCAGCTGGCCATCGCCTACCGCAACGATGACAACCAGCCGACAGACCCCAGCGGATACTTCAGGTATGGCGCCACCGAATGGGAGGATATCTTGGGGGCCGTCGAGTTCGCCCGGGTCAACGGAGCCGACGAGATCGTCTTTGCCGGCTACGGCACCGGTGCGTCACATGTGATGTCTTTCGCCTTCCGGCACAACTTCGACGACCTGGGAGGGATCATCCTCGACTCGGCCAACATCGACCTGGGTGACACCATCGACTACAAGTTGGGTCTCGAACCGCTTCCCCTCATCCCCGGCAACCTCCCGCCCACCATCTCCTGGTTTGCCAAGTTCTTCACCTCGCTACGCATCGACGTCAACTGGAAGTCGCTCGACTACATCGAGAGGGCAGAGCGCTCGCTGCGGCTGCCGGTGCTCGCCTTCCACGGAACCGAGGACCCCTCGATTCCGCTCGAGCAGAGCATCGCCCTCGCCGAGACCCAGCCCGATCTGGTGCAACTCATACAGGTGGAGGGCGCCGGGCACATCGACTCGTTCAACACCGACTTCGACGGCTATGTCGACGCGGTGCTGAGATTCCTCAGCGACGTTGGCTGAGCTCAGTCTCGGCTCCAGGTACCTGATCGACCGTCAACTCGACCTCCCGGACTCTCCGACCATCCATCCGGCGCACGGTCATCTCGAAGCCAGGCCTGGCGACAACGTCTCCTCGCCGTGGGATCCTTCCCAGCTGTGTCATCAGGTAGCCACCCACGGTTTCATACGCACCTACCTCGACGCTGGCACCCAGTTGATCGAGCCGATCGACCCGGGTTTGGCCGGCCACTAGATAGCGGTTGCGACCAGCGGGTCTGATCTCCATGACCTCCCTGATGTCGTGCTCATCGCGGATGTCCCCGACGATCTCCTCAGCGATGTCCTCCAGGGTGACCAGGCCTGCGACGCTGCCATGCTCGTCGATTGCCACCGCGAGGTGAACAGCGCCCGAGCGCATCATCTCCATGACCGGCGAGATGGGAGTCCTCTCGGGGACAACGGGCACCGGTCTGATCAAATCCGGATCGATTGGAGCGCCCAGTCGTGAAGGTTCAACAGCAAAGAGATCCTTTGCGTGGACGAACCCACGGATGTCGTCGAGGTCGTCGCCGTAGACGGGTATGCGTGAGTGACCGGTGGCCACGATGGTGGCTTCGAACGTGTCGGCTGACTCATTCATGGGAAGTGCCACCAAATCGGGCCTTGGCACCATCACCTCTGACACCACCGTGTCCTGGAATCCAAGCGCCGAGGTCAGTAGTCGCGAAGATGACGGATTGATCAGCTCCCCGGCGCCGATGGTCTTCACCAGAGCGGCGATGTCCTCGGCGGATTGAGTGGTCTCCACCCTGTGTCTCGTCTTGACGCCGAACACGGCCAACACGGCACCTGCTATCCAGGAGAGACTGACGATCACCGGACGCAAGAGCGTCACGTAGGCGCGGAAAGGGGCGGCCAGGAGCAGGGCCGCCCTCTCCGGAGCAGCGATCGTGGCGTTCTTCGGAGCCATCTCCCCGACCACGTTGTGAACGAAGGAGACAATGAGAAGCGCAGTGGTGAGTGAGAGTGTGGCGACGGCGCCCGAGGGCAAGCCGATGGCCGAGAACAGGTCGTGGAACGCCACTTCCAAGGAATCTTCGATGACGAACCCAAGCCCCAGTGACATTCCAGCAACGCCGAGCTGGGCACCGGCGAAGGTGACCGGCAGCTCGTTCATCGATGCCAGTGCCCAGCGTGCAAAACGGTTCCCCGAAGCGGCCTTCTCCTCCAGGGGTGGTCGCCGGGAAGCGGTGAAGGCGAACTCGACGGCCACGAAGAACCCATTGAGGACCACGAGGATCGCGGCAACCAGCAGTGACCAGACGCTCATGCTTCCTCCGGGCGGGACAGCAAGGCCACCGTGCCGACCCGAAAGCGATCGACGGTCTCGACACGAAACGTCCAGCCGTCGATGGTCACCTGGTCGCCGACCTCGGGAAGACGACCCAGTTCGGAGGTGATGAGCCCGCCCAGGGTCTCGTATCTGCCCTCGGGCCAGGAGAACCCGATCTCGGCCTCCAGCTCGTGTCGATGCAACAAACCGGACAGCTCGCCGGGGCCGGAGCTGATTGCCAGCTCGTGGGTGTCGTATTCGTCGCGGATCTCACCCACGATCTCCTCGAGCAGGTCTTCGGAGGTGACGATCCCTGCCGTTCCCCCGTACTCGTCCTTGACCACTGCCATGCCCGATCCCCGAGTTCGCAGCTCGAAGAGCACCGTGTCCAGAGGTTGGGTCTCGGGGATCAGGAGCGCGGGCCGCATGTGATCGGCGATGGGCTCGTCGTCCCTGCGATGGGAAGGGACGCGAAAGGAGTCCTTGACATGTGCCACGCCGCGGATGTCATCGAGATCGTTTCCGTACACGGGGAATCGGCTGTGACCCGATTCGATGGCCGCCTTCTGTAGATCGCGGACCGTCGCCGTGATAGGCAGACCCACTATCTGCACTCTCGGGATCATCACATCCAGGGTGAGGTTGGCTGTGAAGGCTATGGAGCGGGTCAGGAGGCCAAGCTCCTCGTCTGAGAGCATCCCTCCCTCTCCGGAAGCACGGATGATCAGCTCCAGCTCTTCCAGCGAGCGGACACCCGCCAGCTCCTCCCGGGGCTCTATCCCCATCAGACGCACCGTCCGGTTGGCCGAGGCATTGAGGAACTGGATGATGGGGGAGAGCAAGTTGTTCAGCACCAGCATCGGGATCCCCACCCGGCGCGCCGTGGGGTAGGGGTTGCTGATGGCGATGTTCTTGGGCACCAGCTCTCCCAAGACCAGCTGAAGAGAGGTTCCGATGGCGAGGGCCACACCCACCGTCACCGGACCGGTTGCGTCCTCCGAGAGACCAAACCAGCCCAGCACAGGCTCGATCACAGGTCCCAAAGCACGTTCCGCCACCAGACCCAGGACTATCGAGGACACGGTTATGCCGAGCTGGGCACCCGAGAGGTGAAACGAGAGACGTGACAACCCGCCGAGGATGCGACGGGCGCCGCGGTCTCCTTCGCCGGCATGACGGGCGACCCGGCTGCGCTCCACGGTGACGAGGGCGAACTCGCCCGCCACGTAGAACGCATTGATCAGAAGGAGAAAAGCGACGAGTGCCAGACCGGCGGTCGTACTAATCGGGGAAGACCTCGGGACTCACAGAGAGCCACAGGATAACGGCGGAAGATCTGTCCCACCCCGGTTCTAACTTGTCCACCAGGAGGTCAAGATGCTGATCGATTGCGCCCAGTGTGCGATGCGGGACACCAGCGCCTGTGACGACTGTGTGGTCACCCATCTCTTGGGAGAATGTCCCATAGACCTGAGTGACACCCAGGCCGAAGCGGTGGCCAACCTGGCAGACGAAGGCCTGGTGCCCAAACTCCGACTCGTCCCGGCGGACCGCCGGGTGTCATAGCGCCACGGTTACCCTGCCGCCGGATGATCAAGGTCTACGCGATCGCGCTGGTGGTGGGCATCATCGGCCTTTTGGCGGTGGTGCTCGGCGGGGCTCTGGCGGAGAATATCGGTCGTGAGGACCCCACGGAGCGTTGGGGCTTCAAGGGAAAGGCAGTGGTCGCTTCCGCCGTCGGCTTTGGGATGGGAGGCATTTCGGCAGAGTTCTCTCCGATCGACTTCAGCTGGCCTTTGTCCCTGCTCATCGCCTCCGGCGCCGCCATCCTGTCGGTACTCTGGGCTCGCTACTCAGTGAGACGGTCGCGAGCCTGATGCTGTTCATCTCCGATGTGCACGACGCACCGGCCGCACTTCGGAAACTGGTCCAGTTGGGTGAGGAGATAGTGATCCTGGGGGATCTGGTCAACCTCACCGACTATCGCACGGGAGAGGGCGCGGTGGCCGCGGTACTGGGGAACGAGTTCGCTACCAGGACATCCGCCGCCCGCGCTGCAGGAAACTACGACCGTATGCGTTCGCTGTGGAGAGAGCAGGCCGAGGAATCCGGGAGGAACCTTCGTGATGAGATAGGCGACGAGCTTGCCGGCCAGTACCGCGCTGCCACCGACGCTCTGAGCGGAGGACACGGTTTGGCGATCCATGGCAATGTCGACCGACCGGGCAGGCTTCGCCAGGCTCTTCCCGACGGATTCAGATATGTCCATGGCGAGGTTGTCATTCGAAACGGGCTCACGCTCGGGTTTGTCGGTGGAGGGGTGCAGACGCCACTGGCCGCGGACGGGGAGGTCTCCGACGAGGAGATGACCGAGTTGCTGTCATCGATCGGATATGTGGACGTGCTCTGCACGCATGTGCCTCCCGCCGTCCCGGCATTGCGTCGCGACGTCATCACCGGACGCGAAGAGAGGGGCTCGATTCCCGTGCGGGACTACCTCCTCGAGCATCAGCCTCGCTTCCATCTGTTTGGAGATGTTCATCAACCCCAGGCCTCCATATGGCGTCTGGGCCACACCCACTGCCTCAACGCCGGCTATTTTCGGGCAACCGGGCGGTTCGTCCGGCTACAGGATGCGGCCGTCCATATGGGATCGATCGGCGAGTGAGGTCACGGCATCCCTGCTGTGAGAGCTCACACAGTTCACGGGCCACCAGTGGCCACTAGATTCCGCCATCACATGCCCGAGGGAACGTTCTCCACGCTGGAAATCGACGCTTCTGCCGAGGATCTCTACGACGCCGCTGCCGATGTAGCCGCCTACCCGGATTGGGCCAGTGGGGTCAAGGAGGTCGAGGTGCTGGGATTGGACGCGGAGGGTCGGGTAGATCGGGCGCGCTTCGTCCTGGAAGGATTTGTCAAGGAGATCGAGTACGTCCTGAAGTACACCCACGACCGTCCCCACGTCTTGAGCTGGATGGCCGAAGAGAGTGACGATCTGAAGATGCTGGAGGGCTCCTATCAGTTCCAGCCCACCGAGAACGACGCCACCGAGGTGGTTTACTCGTTGACCGTGGAGCCGACCTTCATCATCCCGGGATTCATAAGGCGTCAGGCAGAGAAACAGATAGTCACCACCGCGTTGCGCGGGCTTCGAAAGCGGGTTGCCAGGGGCGACTGATGTGAGGATCGTCCTCGTCACCGGTAAAGGAGGAGTGGGAAAGACCACGGTTGCCGCCGCCACGGCACTTGCAGCTGCAGACACCGGTCATCGCACGCTGGTCACATCGACCGATCCGGCCCATTCGCTGTCCGATGCTCTCAACGTGAGGCTCGACAGCGATCCAACAGTGGTGGTCCCCAGACTCGATGGACAGCAGATCGACACCCAGCGTCTACTCGACCACTATTGGGGGTCGATCAGGCGGCAGCTCATGGACGTGCTCGACTGGGGTGGGGCTGGGGGAATCGAGGCGGAGGAATTCTTGGTCTTTCCCGGAATGGACGAGCTCTTCGCATTGCTGGAGGTCAACCGTCGTGCACGCTCTGGTGAGTACGACGTCGTCGTCGTGGACTGTGCACCGACGGCGGAGACCCTGCGACTGCTCTCCCTCCCTGAGGTCCTCTCCTGGTACTTCGAGAAGGTGCTGCCCACCGAGCGACGATTGATGAGAGCTGCCCGGCCGTTGCTCAACCGATTGACCGACCTGCCCATTCCCGAGGACGACGTGTTCATCGCAGCCCAATCGGTCTTCGAGTCGGTGGAGGGAGTCCGGGAGCTGATGTCGAGGTCGGAGATCACCTCCGCTCGGCTGGTGGTCAACCCGGAGAAGATGGTAATCGACGAAGCACGACGCACCTACAGCTATCTGGGCCTCTTCGGCTACGGAGTCGACGGGGTGGTGGTCAATCGCGTGCTCCCCGACCTGGTGGAGGATCCTTACTTCGAACGGTGGCGGTCCATCCAAAAAGGTCATCTCGATTCGGTGGACGATGCCTTCGCCGAGGTTCCCCGGCTCAGGCTCCGACTGTTCGATGATGAGATGGTGGGTATCGATCGACTGCGGGTGTTGGCCGGCGAGCTCTATGGCGACAAGGATGCGATCTTCGACTTCGAGGCCACCAGCCCGTTTCGAGTGGTGGAAGCGACCGACTCGATCACCATGGAGCTAGATGTGCCGTTCTTCGAGAAGTCGGACCTGTCCGTGTTCCGCCACGGGCACGAGTTGTATGTGCAGCTCGGGTCGTACCGACGGTCATTTCTCCTACCCGATGCCCTCCATCGTCGTGAGGTGACCCGGGCATGGCTCGATGCCGGAACGCTGCACGTCTCCTTCGGCAGCAGGGAGGGTGTGCGATGAGGGAGCAGTCCCCAGTCATCACGGCGTTGGGTCGAGCGGGGCGACGGGCGGCATTCCACATGATCCAGGCTGCAATCGAGGGCCTGAAGGCAATCGAAGCCGTGATCGAGGAGATAGGTGGCATTGCCGAGGCCGGTGACGATCATGATGCTGAGATAGACCTGCCGCACAGGATCGAGATCGAATGAGCAGCCAGGAGCCGACATCGGTGAGACCGGATGAGATCCTTCCCCCGGAGGGGAAGAGCATCCAGGGTCGCCAGCTGGTGACCGACGCCCTGTTGATGATGCCCAACATCGTCAAGCTGGTGGGTCGGCTGCTCAAGGACCCCAGGGTGCCGAGAAGAGCAAAGATCACACTGGGCCTCGCCGCCGCCTACGTCATCAGCCCCATTGACTTGATACCCGAGGTGATACCGGTCGTGGGATGGGCAGATGACGTGGTGCTGATGATGTTTGCCATCGACTCGCTCATCGATCGCGCGGGCACCGAGATCGTGGAAGAGCATTGGGACGGCCCCGGGGACCTGCTGTCACTGGTGCGAGACGTGGTGGCTCTGTCCCGCACCGTCGTGCCCAAGCGGCTCGGGCAGATCATCGATCGACTGAGCGGCTGATCCAGCCCGCCGCGCCGAAGGTGTCCGCTCCGAGCGGCCTACTCGCTTGCCTCAGAGCGCCCTAGCATTTGGTCATGGCATTCCCTGACGGTCTTGCCGATTTCCGCTCCGACACTGTCACCAGACCCACACGGGCGATGATGCAAGCCATGGCCTCAGCCCCTCTCGGGGACGATGTCTATCACGACGACCCCACCGTCAATCTCCTCGAGGAGGAGTCCGCCGAGGCCACCGGTAAGGAAGCGGCGATCTTCGTGCCCACCGGGACGATGGGGAACCAATTGTCGATCATGTTTCACACGTCGCCCGGGGAGGAGATCATCGCCAACTCAGCCAGTCACCTGAGATCGATCGAGAACGGCGCGGCGCAGGCGTTGTCCGGCGTGGCATTCCGGACTGTCGACCGTCCTGGAGGGCGCATTCATCCCGAGGACGTCGACCAGGCCATGGAGGTCGCCGGCTTCTTCCCCCGCATCAGCCTGCTCTCGTGGGAAAACACCCACAACCTGTCAGGTGGCAGCATCATCCCATTCGATCTGATGAAGGCCACTTCGGCGCGCGCTCGCGACCATGGCCTCAGCGTGCACATCGACGGTGCACGCATCTGGAATGCCGTAGTGGCCACCGGCATCGACGGTCCGTCCTGGGCAAGCCTCGCCGACACGATCCAATTCTGTTTCTCCAAGGGGCTGGGGGCTCCCATCGGGTCGATCGTTTGTGCCGACGACGACACCATCTCCGAGATTCGGTACCTGCGAGGTCGGTTGGGCGGTGCCATGAGACAGGTGGGAGTCATCGCCGCCGCGGCGCGTGTGGCTCTCGCCGAGCGCGATCGACTGGTGGAGGACCATCAGTTGGCCCAGAAGCTGGCGGTCGGTCTGGCCGAGCGCTTTCCGGGGTCGGTGGAACCCGCCGAGGTCGACAGCAACCTGGTGGCCGTGAACTACACCTCGATTGGGATGGAATGGCCCGAGGTCGCCGATCGTCTTCGGTCCGCTGCGATCAAGGCCAACCCTCCTCTCGCCGGCCAATGGCGGATAGTGACCCATCGTGACGTCGACGATGCCGACGTGGAGCGTCTGTTCGAGGCGTTGACATAGGACGTCGTCTCCCAAACCGCTCTGTGTTCACAGAACGGGTAACGCACAGGCAGTGAGCCGAGTCGAAGAACTCTGATGACTCTTGCCGTTCTCTTTCCCGGGCAAGGCAGCCAATACGTGGGGATGGGCCGGGACCTCTTCACGTCCGGTCCGGATATCTTGGGCGACGAGGCCGACGCCATCCTCGGTTGGTCGCTCCGCGACGTCTGCCTGGAGGGCCCGGAGGAGACGCTCACCAGGACAGAGCATGCCCAGCCGGCCCTGTTCGCGGTCGCCTATGCCCTCTGGGAGGTCTTCCGCGATGCCTTGCCCGGCGAGGTCGCCGCGGCGGCCGGTCACTCCCTCGGTGAGTACACGGCGCTGGCGGCAGCGGAGGCATTGGGTTTCGCAGAGACACTGGCGCTGGTCGCCACCAGGGGAAAGGCCATGGCGCGATCGGCTGATCTCGAGGCTTCGGGAATGGCGGCGCTGATCGGGGCCGACGAGACACTGGCCAACGCGATAGCCGGGAAACGGGCGGCCGACGGGGGACGACTCCAGGTCGCCAATCTCAACGCACCAGGCCAGGTCGTGGTGGCGGGATCGACAGAGGACATTCGATGGGTGACTGAGAACGCGCGAGAGCTCGGTGTGAGACGAGCAATCCCACTGAACGTCGCGGGAGCATTCCACTCCACGTTCATGGCGCCTGCGGCTGCCGAGATAGGCGAGTCTCTCGCCTCACTCGAGTTCGCCGAACCCAAGTTCCCCGTGTGGTCGAACACGACGGCAAGGCCTCATACGAGATCGGGTCTTGCAGACACTTTGCGGTCACAGGTGGTGTCGGCCGTCCGCTTCGAGGAGAGTCTCCGCGGGATGTCGAGTGAAGGCATCGATACCTTTGTGCACATCGGACCGGGCGACGTGACGGCCGGAATGGCCAAGAGGACGATCGACGGGGCCGTAGTGCATGTGATTTCCTCCGTCGGGGACATCCAACGTGTCACCGACGCTCTCGTTACGATTGGCTGATTCAGGAGCATCGATGGCGAATGTGGAGATAACCGGATGGGGCAAGTGCATGCCCCCCAACGTGCTCTCCAATCACGACCTGGAGCAGTTGGTCGATACCTCCGACGAGTGGATCACCACCCGAACCGGCATCAAGGAGAGACGTATCAGCCACGTCGACACCTCCGACATGGCCGCTGTGGCCGGCCTGCATGCCCTGGCGGCGGCGGGCAAGAAGCCCGAAGACGTGGACCTCCTTCTGGTCGCGACCTGCACTCCCGACTCGCTCATCCCGTCGACCGCCTCGATCGTTCAGAAGAAGATGGAGGCTTGGAACTCGGCAGCCCTCGATCTCAACGCCGCCTGCTCCGGGTTCGTCTACGGGCTGGTGATGGGATCCAACATGATCAAGGGTGGTAGCAACGAGACGGTACTGCTGATAGGTGCGGAGAAACTGCACTATGTCATGGACTTCACCGACCGCGCCACATGTGTCCTGTTTGGCGATGGAGCTGGTGCGGTGGTGCTCGAGCCCACCACCGAGGATCACGGTCTGCTGGCATCGGACCTCGGGCTCGACGGATCGGTCTATCACATCCTCGAGGTCCCCCGCGACGGCACCATGGGAGACCGGGGGCCCGTCGACCCTGCACTGAGCGGCATCTCGATGGAGGGGCAGGAAGTGTTTCGCAGGGCCGTGACCATGATGGGGGAGTCCTCGGCCGCCTCTCTGGAGAAGGCTGGCCTCGAAGTCGACGACGTCGACCTGCTGGTGCCCCATCAGGCGAACGTCAGGATCATCGACGCCACCGCCCGGAGGCTCGGGCTCGACGAGTCCAAGGTCTATGTGAACATCCATTCCTACGGCAACACCTCGGCGGCGACCATCCCGGTGGCATTGACCGAAGCTCTGGATGAGGGGCGAATCCAACCCGGATCCAATGTTCTGTTCGCTGCCTTCGGTGGCGGTCTCAGCTGGGGATCGGCGGTGTATCGATGGGGTCCCCGGATCGAGCCTCTCGGCCACTCGGACGCCGCGCTGCCACCACCGGATCGCGGCACGCTGGAACTGCTCCAACCCAATTTCGACTTCTTCGGCTTGCCGGAGAAGCTGTCGTGACGGAGACGTCCGAAGGGCGAGTCGCGCTTGTAACCGGTGGTTCCAGAGGAATAGGTCGTGCTGTGGCGTTGTCTCTCGCCTCCACCGGCCATCGACTCGTCGTCAACTATGCGGTCAACTCGACAGCCGCGGACGAGGTCGTCAAAGCGATCGAGGCCAATGGGGGAGACGCCATGGCGGTGAAGGCCGACGTTGGTGACGAAAGCGCCGTCGGAGCCCTCTTCACCGAGGTGACAGAGGTCTTCGGGCCGCCACTGGTGCTGGTCAATAATGCCGGGATAGCCAGGGATCAGTTGTTGCCCCGTATGAGCACCGAGGACTTCGATCAGGTGGTGCGGACCAACTTGCGGTCCGTTTTTCTGTGCACGAGAGCCGCCATGAGGGGCATGCTGCGAGCCCGTTGGGGTCGGGTCATCTCCATCGCATCGGTGGCCGGGATCGGCGGGAATGCCGGACAAGCGAACTACGCGGCCTCCAAGGCGGGAATCATCGGCTTTTCCAAGTCGGTGTCGAAAGAGGTCGGGTCGCGGGGTATCACGGCCAACGTAGTTGCACCCGGATTCATAGAAACCGACATGACCGAAGATCTGAGCGACGACGTCATGGCGTGGGCGCGGCGGTCGGTCAGCCTGGGGCGTTTTGGCGCTCCGGAGGAGGTGGCGACGGTGGTCGCCTTCCTCGCCTCGGACTCGGCGTCGTACATAACCGGTCAGGTGATCTCGGTCGACGGCGGTCTCGCGCTGTAGGTTCTCGCCAACCAGAGAGAAGGAGAAAGAGAGAATGGACAGGAGCGAAGTCTCGGAACGTCTCACCGGGGTGCTCGTCTCGGAGCTTGGGCTCGAGGAGTCCAAGATCAACGATGACGCCCACTTCGAGGAGGACCTGGACGTCGACAGCCTCGGTGTGGTCGAGTTGCTGATGGCCCTCGAGGACGAGTTCGACGTCAAGATCCCCGATGAGGAGGCCGAGTCGATAGTGACGGTAGGTCAGGCAGTCGACCTGGTCACCCAGAAGCTGGGGGGCTGATTCGGCTTTAGCGACGAACGACACACGATTGGATCTCCAGTGTCTCAGCTCGGGTTTTGGCGCTCCCGCCATTCGGCCAGGCTGCGATACACCAGCACCAACAGGACGCCAACGCCGATGGTCACC
>CAZSOF010000011.1:21099-24140 GCA_964607685.1 uncultured Acidimicrobiaceae bacterium
CGGCCAGATCACCCGGATGCCAAGCAGTCCTCCCGGGAGAACTCTGCTGTAGAGAAAAGCGACCATGGGCGCCGACAGCCCGACAGTTGCCAGAGCCCAACCCGAGGAGTCGTTGCCGACAAAGCCCAAGAGACAGGGTGTGGCCACCAACAAGAGTGGGGGAAGGATGGCGCGCGGTGGTGGCCCGGTGGCCGCCGGGAGTCTTCGTATCGACGAGGCGAGTGTGGGTGAGAGCAGTGCGATGGCGGCCAGCGCCGTAACGCCGGTCGCCACGAACCAAACCGGATCGACGTCTCTGACGACCGCGATCACGGTTGTGAAACCGGTCGTCACCAGACCCAGACGATGGGACCACCGGGATCCGATCACGATCATGCCCACGGTCGCCACGGTGGCCATGATGAGCAGACCCACCCCGATCAGCAGGGCCGGGATCGTCTCGAAGGGCCCCTGGTCGACCACGAGGGCGACGGTCCAGGTGAGGGCGGCCAGAAGGGACGTGGCGGCGAGAAGTGGGGTTCTCACACGATGAGTCTGCCAGCGCGGACAGTCAAGCCGAAGTTGGTCCCTCCGGAGGGCTGGAGGTGGTCACGAGGCGAAGGTCGGACTTCTCGCCGAAGCGTGGAGTGTCCCCCGGCTGCCAGGTGGCTTCCTCCCGCCAGGTCGGCCCGGGACGAAGAGTCACGACAGCACCGTGGGAAGGTCGGCCCTCATGCAGATCGTCGAGACTCGAACCGGTCAGATAGAGCCGAGCCGCCTGGACGGAGTCCTGATGGGACACCATGACGACATCGCCGTGGGGGTGTTCGGTGTCGAGGACCCGAGCCACATTCGCCATCCGCTCGGCGACGGCGAGCAGCTGCTCGCCGATGAAGGGGAGACGAGCGGGGTGCTCCAGGTACGCCTCCATCTCGCCGGGGAACCGCTCGGCGATCGAGGTCCACGGATGACCCTCCCACCGATCCGCCAGGGACCAGTCGGTCAGCTCCGGGTGCACCCTGACCGGGACACCAGAGCGGGCAGCGATCTCCTCGGCGGTGCGCAGGGCTGTCTGCTGGGGCGAAGACCAGATGGCCACAACGGGCCGGGGCCCCAGATAGCGCCCGACCCGTCTTGCTTGATCCAATCCGTGCGGCGACAGATCGAAACCGGGCATCGACCCGCATACCAGATGGTCGGGGTTGTCGATCTCGGCATGTGTCACCAGATGGACCAGAGCAGCCATTGGGTCCAGTTTGGCTGCTCTTGCAGCAAACCCCCGGTAACTGGACAGACGGTTGCTCGTGATTCTCACGTGTCAACCCGGAATCACTGAGCCGTCGGGTTCGAAGACAACCCAGGTAACTTCGGGTGACTGTGTGGTCCGAGCCAATCCTCCATGTCGACATGGACTCGTTCTTCGTCGAGGTGGAGAGGCTGGTCGACTCCCAGCTGGTCGGCAAGCCGGCGGCCGTTGGCGGTACCGGGCCTCGAGGAGTGATCGCAAGTGCCTCCTACGAGGCCCGGGCCTTCGGTGTCACGTCGGCACAGCCGACATCGACAGCTCGCAGGTTGTGCCCCAGGCTGATAGTCGTGCCGCCCGCCCACAGCCGTTACGAGGAGATGTCAGCGGAGGTTTTCGCGATCTTTCGATCGTTCACACCACTGGTCGAGGGTCTGAGTCTCGATGAAGCCTTCCTCGATGTGAGCGGTTTGCGTCTTCACCACGCGTCGGCGGTCGAGGTCGGAGAGCAGATCAGATCCCGACTGCGATCCGAGCTCGGTCTGCCTGCATCAGTGGGGGTGGCCGCGGTCAAGTTCGTTGCCAAGCTGGCATCGGAGTCCGCGAAGCCAGACGGTCTCCTTCATGTGCCCGTATCCGACCAACTGCGATTTCTTCACGCCATGCCTGCCTCCAGGATGTGGGGTGTAGGGCCGGCAACTCTGGCCGCCTTGTCCAGGTTGGGTGTGGAGACGGTCGGCGACATCGCGGCGCTCCCCGAGAGCGCACTTGCGTCGGCGGTGGGGCCCACCACCGGTCGTCATCTACATGGCTTGGCCCGTGGCGATGATCCTCGAGAAGTCATCCCGGACAGCGCCACCAAGTCGATCTCCGTGGAGGAGACATACTCCTCCGACCTGGATGGGACCGAGGTTGTCGAGACGGCTCTCTTGGCACACTCACAGCGCTTGGCCGGTCGCCTTCGGCGAGCAGGTCTGAGGACACGGACCGTCACCCTCAAGATCCGCTACCCCGACTTCACCACCGTCACCCGGACCCAAACGCTGCCTTCTGCGATCGATGGCGGTCACCGTTTGTTTCGGGTGGCGACGCAGTTGCTGAACGGGGTCGAACTCAATGGCCCGGTTCGCCTCCTCGGCTTGGGAGCGTCGTCGCTGCAGCCCACACGCATCCCCACCCAGCTCGACATGGAAGACGACAGTGGCTGGGACCAAGTCGAGGACGCCATAGCCCACATACGAGATCGCTTCGGCCATGGAGCGGTGACCGCGGCGCGTCTGGCCGGCGACCACAATTCATCAACGGAAGTAGAGAACCCTGATACGTGACTCGTCAGGCGGTGTATTGTTTCCGGAGTAGGCCCGGGGCCGATTGGTTTGGTGACATGCCGCTGGACGACAAGGAACAACGCATCCTCGCTGAGATCGAGAGACAGTTCTACGAGGAGGATCCGGAGCTGGCCCGTGCGGTCAAGAAGATCGAGCGGCCGTCTCGGATCGGGGTGCGTCTCTCGTTGCTGGGTGTGATCGCCGGGCTGGCCATCGTCGTCGCATATGTCAGCACCACCTGGATCGCTGTGGCTGGTTTCGTCCTGCTGGTCGCCTCGGCTACGGCTTTGGTCAAGGCGCTGCGTCTCCGCGGCTGGCGATCGCAAGCGCCGGAGTCCGAGGACTCACTGCCCGAATAGCGCCTCGCAACGGGATCTGCGGCGACCGTCCGAAACCGCTAGTGTACCGGCCCCGTCGGCCATTCCCCTGGGCCGGGTGCCGGCTGGGAGGATCAAGCTCGGACCATGCGCCGGTCTGGCTACGAAGGTTTT
>CAZSOF010000012.1:0-11150 GCA_964607685.1 uncultured Acidimicrobiaceae bacterium
CCACGATCTGGCGGACGAACTACACCGAGGAATACCTGCGAATGATGGCCAACGTGGATCCACATTCACCCAATCGCTATCGGGTGAACGGCCCGTTGTCCAACTTCCCACCCTTTGCCGAGGCGTTTGGGATCGAAGAGGGTTCCCCAATGGGACGCCCGGCAGATTCGCGGGCCAAGGTGTGGTGATCCTCAGCCGGTGAAGAGGCTGCCTGCCACGAGGAACGTGATGAAGAACACGACGGCGGCCCACCGGATCACGATCTCACACACCGTCAGAATCCGCCCCGACGCTCCGAGTTTGTCTCGAGCCAGGTTGCGCACCGCCCATGTCCACCGCAACGCCCGGTAGGCGCTAGCCATATAGAGACGGTCCCACCACACCCAGAGCGCCAGTGTGTATTTCCACCCG
Organism: uncultured Acidimicrobiaceae bacterium; assembly: GCA_964607685.1. Lineage (GTDB taxonomy): Bacteria > Actinomycetota > Acidimicrobiia > Spongiisociales > ZC4RG35 > JANQRA01. The sequence goes on from CAZSOF010000012.1 coordinate 412, forward strand.
GCCATATGGTCGCTGGCATTGGTGTGGAGAGTGAGGGGAAAGGCCGCGACCAGCGCCAGCAGATTCGAGCCGACACGAATTGCGACCGCGGCCACCAAGACACCGAGCGGGGAGAGCAGACTGGACACCATCGCGCCCGGATCATCGAAGCCAGAAAGCTCGGTCTCCAGGGCCTCGAGATCGCCGAAGGCGATGATTGCCACCGTGAGCCCGAGCCAAGTGACGGGGAAGAACGACTTGCGGGCACACCACAGAGCTAGAACCGCCTGTGCGTCAAACGTGCCGGCTCGAAGTGCCAGGCCAGGGTCGAGTCTCTCCAGGCTTCGAACCGACATGGTCTTCATTCTGCCCGAGATCCCTGGTGGCACCAGTCCACGCAGCACGAGTCGAAGGCGACCTGATCTGCCGCGCTCGACGTGAGGTGTGCCCGCTACCGATTCAGATCGAAATTTCGTGGAGGTATGCATCTCCCCTGTCGTGGCCCCACAAAGACCAGAGGACGATGAGGGCGTAGAGAACGACGCCGAGACCCAGACCAAACGACGTGCGGATCGGGTCTCCAGGTGACCTGCAGGCATTGTCTAGCCTGCCCAAGTGCCAGGTGAGACTCTGATGACGGATCTCGAGTACAGACCCCTCCCCCGCGTGTTTTCCCGACCCATTTCCAGACCTGGGGTGATCACAGGTGTCATCTTCTTCATCCTTTCGCTACTCCCCTCACTTCTCCCGAGGAGCGGGTTGATCCAGGGGGTGGTCTCCGGGGTGACATTCATGATCGGATACGCCCTAGGCGCTGGTGGCCAATGGGCATGGAACTACCTGGGAATACACAAACCAACTGGTCGATTCTGGAGCGTTTTGCGCTGGCTCCTGTATGCATTCCTCACCTACTTGACCATCTCGGGCCTGTGGCGGCATGTCGGCTGGCAGAACGACGTGCGTGACAACTTCGACATGGCCCGGATCTCGCCGATCGTGTGGCTCACGATCGTGCCTGTTGCGCTGCTGGTGGCTGCCTTGCTTATCGTCATCGTCCGTGCATTCCGGAAGCTCCTCCGTCTCATCACGCGGTGGCTGGACAAGGTGCTACCCGGTCGTCTCGCAGGCTTCCTCGGAGTGATCGCCTTGGTGATCATTCTCTGGAGTCTCTACACGGGGGTCCTGGTCAACGGTTTCTTTGCCGTGGCCAACGCTCTGTTCGAACCCCGCGACGCGACGACCAACGAGCGGAACGAAGTCCCCGATTCCGAGCTACGGTCTGCCGGCCCCGGGTCGCTGATCGAATGGGACGAGCTGGGCCGGCAGGGACGGGCCTTCGTCTCCACTGGGCCTACCATCGACGAGCTCAACGAGTTCCATGGCGAGGGCGCGTTGATGCCCATCAGGGTCTATGTGGGCCTCAAGTCCGCCGAAACGCTGGAAGAGAGGGCGGAGCTCCTTCTCGAGGAGCTGAAGCGCACCGGTGGGTTTGAACGGGAGCACCTCGTTGTGGCCACCACCACCGGAACTGGCTACCTCGAGCCCAATGCGATGACGGCTCTCGACTATGTGACCAACGGGAACGTGGCCGTTGGCGGAGTGCAGTACTCATACCTGCCCAGCTGGATCTCGCTTCTCGCCGACCAGGAGAAGGTGCGCATAACGTCGAAGGTGGTGTTCGACACCATCCACGGCTATTGGTCGACTCTCCCCGAGGACTCGCGTCCGGAGATATACGTCTATGGGTTGTCGCTCGGCTCATTCGGTGTGGAGACCATTCTCAGGTCCATAGAGGTGCTGAACGAGCCCATCGACGGTGCGGTGATGGTGGGGCCTCCGTTCGTGAATCCCCTTCACAACGAGATCGTGGAGAACCGCGACCCGGGATCCACCCCGGAAACGCCTATCTTCGAGAACGGCCGGACCGTCCGCTTCACCAACGAAGAGAGTGCGATCGACATGCCCACCGGGGGGTGGGGGGACACCCGCGTGGTCTATCTCCAGCACGCCTCGGATCCCGTGGTCTTCTTCTCCACCGACCTGGCGTTCAGCCAACCCGACTGGCTGCTGCCCGACCAGAAAGCGGAGGAGTTGACCGAGGACTTCGTCTGGTCACCGCTGGTCACGATGTGGCAGGTGCTCATAGACATGGCCGGGGCGGGCGGCGTTCCCGAGGGACACGGCCATCTCTACAGCAAGCAAGCGAATTCCGATGCCTGGATCGCGGTGCTGGAGCCCATGGGGATGACCGACGAAAAGGCCCAGGATCTCCGGGAGTACCTGATCGGCTTGGGACCTCTCGAGTAGCCGGGGGCCTGCCAGCGTGCTCCACCCGGGTCAGGCTTCTCGATCAAGGCTCTGTCGCTGCGCTACCAACAGTCCGACGATCATGGCCACGAAGGTCACCAGATAGACCTGGCCGATCACCGCCTCGAGGGTGCTCAGAATTCGGCCGACTGGATTGGCCGCGGCCAGGTCGCCATAACCGAGCGTGGTGATCGTCACCAGGCTGAAATACATGAAACTCGGAGTGGGCTCGTTTTCGGCAAAGAACGGTGACGATCCGGTTGCATCGATTGCCAGAAAAGCGAAATTGAAGGCCATGGCGATCAGGAGGTAGGCGGACACCGCGCCCAACAAGGTCTTCCCCGAGGCGCGCCGATGATGCGTCAGACGCCGGACCACCAGCACTGGGGCTGCCGTGGAGAGGATGATCCATGTAATCGAAGGTGAGGCGATGCTCGGACCCGCCATGTCGCTGTCCACGGTTCTCCTCAACAGAATCAAGACGAGTACACCGAAGATGCCGATGCCCACCAGTACGTCGGCTATCAACCGGTAGCGGCGGGCCACTCCGGACGCCCTCAGGGACAAGAGCAGGGTGGCCCCCACGAAGACCGATACGAAGACCAGGCCGACCTCTGAGCGTAGGTCGTCTGCTCCCTGCTTCAGGTCCACCAGAGACAGGGTCAGCACCGCGATCGTGGTGATGAGAAGGAGGACGCCGAACCTGTCGACATACCAGTGCTGGTCGTCAAAGACCTTCCAACCACCGCTGCCTCCACTCATGCCGACCCATCATGGCGCCCCCCGACTCCGACCCGGTGACAATCCGGAGTGCAACGTGAGAGACGCAGGTCAATTCCGCAGATGGCTGTGCCGCGCCCTCCTCAGAGAGACGCGGCACAGAGCGATTGATGTCGTCGATCAGCCGCCTGGTTGCGGAGGTCGATCGGACCCGCCACCGCGGCTGGCCATCGTGTCCGGCGTTCCGTACCTGGCCCACCATTGCTTGGCGGTGTCGATCCCACCGATGCCGAAGGCGACGGCAAGCGTCACTCCCAATGCAGCGAAGGCAATGTTCAGCAGATCGTCGGCAAAGGTGATGTTGATCACATCCAGGGCGAACACCACGCCGAATATGATCACGGCCACACGCACGACGGCGGTCAGCCAAGAGACACCTTTGTCTTGTGCAAAGGGCGCTACCAGACCGGCTGCCCAATTGGCGGCGGCCGCGGCCACGATGATGATGAATGCAGCCAGAAGGGCCTGAGGCACCCACACCAGCAGCCTCTCCAGCAAGGCCTCGATGGTGGAGACGTTCAGTATGCGGGCCACGATCAAGAAGAGCGCGACCATCAGGTACGCATAGACGATGGTGGCCGTAATCGACGCCGGCGTCTGCTCGGAATTGCGCAGCGCGCCCTTGATACCCGAGCGCTCCCAAAGCCCATCGAGCCAGGAAACACCGAGGACGGTTTGGACGAGACGTCGTATCCACCCCAGTATCCATCGGCCGACTATCAGCACGACGAGTGCAATGACGATGAGGATGGTCCACTCAACGATCTGCTGACCGAGCGTCCTCAACTCTTCTAGGAACTGATCCCAGAATGACATTCCTTTGTTCTCCTTTGTCGGACGATTCCGAACCTACCCCTACGACACCTGCGCGTGCTTGATGGAGCTTCAGAATCAGGTCGATTGGGCGCCGAACGCGGCTATGCAGACTCCAACACACCCGCCTTGGCCAGCTCGGCCTTCCACTTCTCGACGACGTTTCTGTCGTCGTAGGGGCTCCGGTCCAGCCAGGCGTGGACGTCGACGGTGGGAAACCGTTCCCTGACCAGGTCGGCGTTGGCCCGTGCCCGGCGATCTAGCCCGAGCTCGACTTCAGCCGCGATGAGGATGAGAAGCGCTTCCAGGTTGTTTGGTTGGTGTTCTAGAACCGCTTCGGCCATCGACGCCGCCTGATCGACCCTGCCGCCATGGAACAGGGAGCAGGCCTTGACGGTGGGGTACCACGGCTTGTTGACACCGGTGAGTCGCATCGCCCTGTCCAGACGCTCGATGGCCTGGTCCCACTGCCCCATGTAGCGCCGCACGCTTCCCTCCAGGGCGAAGGTGGCGTCACATGTCGGGCGGATGATCTCGACCTGATCGAGAAGGGATATGGCTTCCTCGCCCTTGCCTTCGAATGTCAGAACCGCCGCCTCCAGCATGATCGACATCCCGGTCGGGTCCCCGAGATCCATAGCCGTCCTGGCCTGTTCTCGGGCGAGTCTCATTGTTGCCACCGTGTCGTCGGTCCAACCATTGCTGGCCGCGGTCCAGTTGGCATATGAGAGCAACACGTGACCCGTCGGCATCTCAGGGTCGGCTTTGACCACCTTGTCGAAGTATTCCAACGAATGGAGCCATCCCTCCGGTGTGTTGGTGGTCAGGTGGTACCACCCCATGTTGACGTTGTGAGTGGCTTCGGGATCGTTCAGCTCGGCGTAGATCCCTGACGGCTCACCGACTATCAGGTCGATCTCGATCGTGTTGGCGACGTCATTGGCCACCGTCTCGGACAGCTCGAAGAGCTCATCGGCGGTCGTGGTCCACTTGTGCGACTTGATGATGTTGAAGGTGGTGACGTCGAACAACGTGGCATACACCCGAACTCGATCGCCACTCTGATGGACACCGGACTCGACCATGTAACGAGCCGAAGTACCACCGTTGGGCGGAGCGGCACCTGAGTCGATCACCTTCAACTGTGGTATCTGGGACAAGCGATGGATGATGTCGGCACGGACTACCCCGGCCGTCCTGCTCAATGATTTGCTCTCGGTCTCGACGTGGATGGGGAGAACCGCCACCGTTGGCGATTCCAGAGCCAGATTGGCGTCTGGAGGTGGGGACGATCGGTCGGTGGGGAGGTCGGCGAATTCATAGACATCCACCTCTTCCGGAATGTTCTTGAGTCGCTGTCGCCCCAGGGGGCGAAACCTCAGTGCGGGCTCGTCCAGCTCGCGGAACACCTTGCCGCTCACGCTGAGCCCGCCGGCGGGCGCCAGCGATTGCACGCGGGCCGCGATGTTCAATGCGTCGCCGAAGTACTGACCGTCGCTTTCGACTATCTCGCCCTGGTCGATTCCCATTCGGAAACGTGCCTGCCGCTGCAGCGGAAGGCCAACGTTGCGTGACTCGACCTCACCCGAGACCTTGATTGCTGCCTGCACCGCGGTTCTCACATCGTCGAAGACGGCCATGAAGTTGTCTCCGGCGAAAGTGATCAGGCCACCCCCCACCTCGGCCACCCGATCGGTCACAATGCGCCGGTAGTCCTCCATGACTGCGGTGGTCGCCTCGAAGTCGTCGGCCATCAGCTTGGAGTAGCCGACCACGTCGGCGTTCAGGGCGACACGCTCGGTCGACACTTCGGATGCAGACATGAAACGGGAAATTAGCGGGGCCGGCTCGCGTGTGCTCCCGACCGGCTTTTCACTCCTTGGGCTGTCAATTCGCGGGGGTATCTAGGTGGGCTTCTCACCTCCGCTCTTGGCGACCAGAACGTCGCAGTGGGCATGCTCCAGAGCGCGAAGACTGGTCGATCCCAGGAACGTGGAGGCCAGCCGACCCCGGCCCCTTGTGCCGAGGACCAGCAACGAGGCGTCGTGCTCGTCGCAGTAGTCCACCAGCTCGTCGGCGGGATAACCCTCGAGTTCCACCAATGTGACCTCGACGCCACTCGATTCGAGCAGCGGGGCAGCTCTGGCCCAGATCTCATCCCGATGGGCCTCCGCCAGGTCCCTCGTGTTGATGGTGACGTCACCGGGAAGATGGAGGATCGCGCCGGTCACGTCGCTGCAATAGGCGACGTGCAACCGGGCATTCCGCAACCTGGCCTCTTCTACCGCCCGTTCCAGGGCCATCAGACTCTGGTCGCTTCCATCTAGTCCGACGACGACGATCCCCGAGCTCATGCTCCGGACCCTATCGAGGGGCTACCAGTTGGGTCGTGGGCTGTACCCGGGAGACCGGGTCACCATCTCCAGCTTCGTGTTATCGATCTCCCACGTCAGATGGTCGTCGATGGAGACGACTCCGTCGGTTCGTCGCGTCAGATCGACCAAGAGGGTGGCGTCCCCCCGAGTCTCGAGCTGACCGGTGAGGGCCACGTTGCCGTCCACTGACGTGACGGTGACACGCTTGGGGTCGATCCAAAGCACCTTGCGCATGACGTGGTCGGTTATCTCGTCGATGATGTCCTGGTCGGAGCGGGCGAAGGCGCGAAGAATGTCGGATCTGCTGAGGATTCCCTCCAGACGACCACCTTCCGCAACGATTGGGATTCTCTTGATCCCATGGGTCTCCATGAGACGCGCCGCCTCGGCGTGGTCGGAATCGGGCGGCAGAGAGATGACCTCGCTGGTCATCACATCTCCCACGGCCACCTCGGCGTGTGGCATCTCCTCTTCATGGACGAACCAGCGCAGTAACCCGGCTCGCTTGGTTGCGCGACGGTCGGCCTCCGTCTTCACGAAGTCGGCTTCAGTGATCACACCTTGAAGCATCCCTGCGTCATCGGTGACCACGAGCCCACTGACGTTGGCCTCCAGCATGCGACGGGCGGCCTCCTTGAGTGGGGCGTCGGGTCCGACGGTGATCACGTTGGTCGTCATCAACTCGGAGACCTTCATGCGAGCCTCCTTTCAATGCTCGGACAGCTGTCTCAGTCATGATATTGAACGAAGACGGATGTCATCCGTAGGCGCAGAGGTCCCGACCAGGTGGGACTTAGTGCCTGTGAGTCGTCAACGGCCGGAACACGTACTGCAGAGCCCGGTGACGACGAGGTCTACGTTGTCTGCCGCGAAGTCGTGATGATCCGAGAGGTGGGAGCGAATCTGGTCCACGAGTTCGCCTTCGTGGTGATCGACCGCGCCACACTGGCGACAAACCATGTGGAAATGGTCGTCGGGGTGGGCGATCTCCCACCGCGCCGAACCGTCGATCCCGAGATGTGACTCCCTCACGAGATCGAGATCCTCGAACAACGTCAACGAGCGGTAGACAGAGGAGATGTTCACCGTCGGGTCCGCCAGGTTGACCCGGGCCGCGATCTCCTCGGCGGTGAGGTGGCGATCTGCCGACCTCAAGACGGACCACACCTGCCAGCGAGGGCTCGTCAGGCGATACCCGTGGTCGCGGAGAACGACCCCGAGGTCCGAGGCGGCTTCCATGAACTCATCGTAGATCGGGCCCTTAGATGAGAGCAATTCGTTTTTGCGATTCGGTCGCAATTAGATGTAGGGTGATGACGTGGTCTTGGCGATGCATGCACCCGACGGGTTTCTCAATCCCGGAACCGCGGCGATTACGGGATTGATCAGCATCGCCATCGTCGGTTTGGCCCTCAAACAGTCGAAGGACCAGCTCAAGGACAAGGCTATCCCTCTTGCCGGGATCGCGGCGGCCTTCATCTTCGCCGCCCAGATGTTCAACTTCCCGGTCGCCGCCGGGACCACCGGGCACCTGCTCGGCGGAGCACTGGCGGCGGTCCTGCTCGGGCCATCCGTGGGAGTCATCGTGGTGACCATCGTGGTGGTGGTGCAGGCGCTTGCCTTCGCCGACGGTGGTCTCACCGCCCTGGGATACAACGTATTGAACCTGGCGATCATCCCTGTATACGGGGGATATGCGGTCTTTCGGCTGTTCCGACGCATGCTCCCAGGCAACGCGGGAGGCGTGATCGGCGCCAGTGGCCTGGCGGCGTGGGCCTCGGTCGTGATGTCTGCCACTGCGTTCTCGATCGAGTGGCTGTTTGGCGCCACCGCTCCCGTGTCCTTTGACGATGTCTTCGTCGGCATGGTGGGTGTTCACGCCCTCATAGGGATCGGCGAAGGAATAATCAGCGCTCTCACGGTCGGCGCGGTTCTGGCGTCGCGTGCCGATCTGGCCTACGGGGCTCAAGACCTCGCTCGAGCCGAGCTGGCCGAGACGAAGGTGAGGACCCGAACGTTCATCATTGGAGGACTACTCGTCTCGCTGGTGTTCGCCGCCGTGGTCAGCCAGTTCTCCGCTGCCGACCCTGACGGGTTGCAACGGGTCGCCGAGGACACGGGTTTCATCGAGTCGGGCGAGAATCATGCCCTGGTCGACTCGATGTTTGCCGACTACGCCGTTGCAGGCATATCCAACGAGACTCTGAGTCTGGTGGTGGCCGGGATCGTGGGAACCATCGTGACGCTCACCGTCGCCGCCGGCATCTTTTTCGCTCTGCGGGAGAGGCGCGGGCGCCACCCTACCCCGGTCTGACCCTATGGGTGCCGGTCACAGCCATGTCCTCTACGTCCATGAGCACAGCTCTGTCCATGGTCTATCTCCACAAGCCAAGATCCTTGCCACCTTGGGCATGGTGGTCTCCATCGCCGTCACGCCACGTCAGGCTGTTTGGGCGTTCGGCATCTATTCGCTGCTCATCGGGATCGTCGTGGTGGTCGCCCGGGTACCACCGCGGTTCGTGCTCATACGCCTGCTCGCGGTCGCACCTTTCGTTGCGTTCGCCCTGCTCATCCCGTTCATCGCCACGGGTGAGACCACCGATGTCGGAGGGCTCGAGCTCTCGGTGGAGGGGTTGTGGGGAGCCTGGAACGTCTTGATAAAGGCGGTGCTCGGTGCGAGCGTGACGATCCTGCTCACCGCCACCACCGAGATCGTCGACATCATCAGAGGCTTGGGAGTCCTCAGGGTCCCGGTCATCTTCACCACCATTGCCAGCTTCATGATCCGATACCTGGAACTGGTCGCAGAGGAGCTGAGGAGGATGCGGGTTGCGATGACGGCACGGGGATACGATCCACGATGGCTCACCCAGGCGCGACCCATTGCCGCCTCCGCCGGCGCTCTCTTCGTCCGCTCATACGAACGCGGCGAGAGGGTCCATGCCGCCATGGTGGCCCGCGGATTCGACGGGGAGATGCCGGTCTTCGGCCAGACCGCCACTGATAGTCGGCAATGGTCGGGCGTCTTGGCTCTCGTCGCGCTCTTCGTGGGTGTGGCGTCTGCGGCGCTCGTGGTGGCATGAGCGCCGCTGTCGTCGTCAGGGGTATCGAGTTCTCGTACCCCGACGGGACGCCGGCCTTGCAGGGTGTGGACCTCTCGGCCTCAGGCGGGGAGCGGGTTGCCATCCTCGGGCCCAACGGAGCCGGAAAGACGACACTGGCCCTGCACCTCAACGGGATACTCGAACCCTCGGCAGGTTCGATATCGGTCGGTGGGATCGAAGTGGTCGAGCCGAACTACCAGGAGATCAGACGGATGGTGGGCCTGGTGTTTCAGGACTCGAATGACCAATTGTTCATGCCTACCGTTCGTGAAGATGTCGCATTCGGTCCGGCCAACCTGGGGCTCGAGGGGCCCGAGCTGGAAGAGCGCGTGAGTCTCGCGCTGGATGTCGTTGGGGGAAGTGAGTTCGCGAGACGTCCCCCGCATCATCTGAGTGGCGGGGAGCGGCGCAGGGCGGCGTTGGCCACGGTGCTGGCGATGGACCCGGTGGTCCTGGTTTTCGACGAGCCGTCCGCAGGACTCGACTCCGGAGGGAGGAGGGACTTCATCGCAACTCTCGCCGATCAGCCCATGACCCAGATCGTCATCACGCACGACCTCCCCCTGGCGCTGGAGTTGTGCCCGCGCTCGGTGATCATGGACAACGGATTTGTTGTCGCTGACGGTCCCACCATCGACTTGCTGGCCGACCGGGACTTGCTGGCGGCACATCGTCTCGAGCTCCCATACGGGTTCGATCTGGTGAAGGCGACCTCCGACGGCTGAAACCGTCGCTACTCCTCTTCGCCGCTGTGCGCCACGGCCGGCGGCCTGAGGGCATTTCTCAGCTCCGCGGCGTTGATCGGCTTGAGAACCGATGCATCGGCTCCGGCGCGGCGGGCGAGGAACCTGTCGGCACTGCGGTCGAGCAATAGCACTGTCCGCGGTCGGGTGATCTCGTCGGTGGCCTGTCGGATGGAGCGAATCACCGCCATCCCACCTTGGGACCCCACCTGCATGTCGACGATGACCGCGTCCAGACGTGATTCCGTGATGCGGTCGGTCACCGCTCGAGGGTCATTGGTCTCCTCGATCAGCCACCCGCCAACCGCGAGGGCAGAGCGCACCTCGTTGATCACCCAGGCACCGTCGGCAACGACGAGAACGGTCGGCATCGGCGGGCACGATAGCGGTGACACGGTCTTCAACCGGTCCGCATGGATGAGTCACGCGGCAGTTGTGACCAACGCGTACAGAGGTAGAGGCTTGGGAGTTTCTAACCTCGTGCCCCGTGCGTTGGATGATCGTATTGGCCGTGGGGCTTGCTCTGGCTCTGACGGCTTGTGCCGAGTCGATTGGGGGCGGGATCGATGTCATCGATGTCAGCGGGCCGCTCGATGTCTCGGCACTCGATTTCATCTCCGACTCCATCGAGAGCGCAG
>CAZSOF010000012.1:11250-15753 GCA_964607685.1 uncultured Acidimicrobiaceae bacterium
GGGCCGCTCGATGTCTCGGCACTCGATTTCATCTCCGACTCCATCGAGAGCGCAGCCGACATCGGACAGGAGCTCACTGTGGTCCAGCTGAACTCGAAAGCCGTTCTCGACGGTCCTGCCCTGGAGCGACTCGAGCGGCTGATCGAGTCGCCCCCGCTGCCAGTCGCGATCTGGATAGGACCGGCACCTGCCACCGTGTACGGCGCGGTCACCCGTCTCATCGACGTCGCCAGCCAGGCGGCCATAGCTCCCGGCTCGGAGTTGGGTCACTTTGAACCGGCCATTCTCGGTGAGGACGAGCAGAGATCTGACGAGACGATCAGCGCCGAAGAGAGCGGGCTCGATCTGCAGCCAACACTGCGGCAGTACCTCCAAGATCTGGACGGGTCTGTCTTCGAGACGGTCGACGGTCAGGTGGTGGTTGCCACTATCCGTCAAGTGGGGGACGGGGAGGTCACCACCAAGGACGTCACGTTTCGCCAGCCGGCATGGGCGACTCGGTTCCTTCGGTTGGCGGTGACTCCGGAGGCCGCCTTCTTCCTACTCACCGTGGGTCTGACCATTGCAGCCTTTGAGTTCTATGCCCTCGGCCCGGGAGTGGCTGCGGGGGTGGCCTCCTTGGCCCTCATCCCCGCGGGATGGGGTGTTCTGACACTGCCGGTGCGGTGGTGGGCGATCGGACTAGTCCTCCTCGCCTTCCTAATCCTGATCACGGCCCATCAAAGGGGGGGGATCTTCCCGCTGACCTTGATCGCCGCGGCCGTGCTCCAGGTGGCAGGCATGTTCGTGATCGACGGTGGTGGTCAGATCGATCCTCGCTGGTGGCTGATCCTGCCCTCGGTGCTGGGCGTCCTGTTCTTCTTCCTGATCGCGATGCCAACGGTGCAAAGGGCGCGGCTCTCGACCGAGACCATCGGGCGGGACGCCCTCATCGGGGAGTCGGGCGTGGCGCTGGTCGACTTCGACCCGGATGGGCTGGTTGAAGTGCGTGGCGCACGGTGGAAAGCGACCGCTCACCGTGAAGCCGCTATCACCGCTGGTGACGAAATCGAGGTTGGCGGGGTAGACGGTCTCTATCTGGAAGTTGTCCGTTTGGTTACAGACCGCGAAACATAAGCAGCGGGTATTAGGGATTCGCTCTTGAACGTCTACTTCAGATTCGTTAGCTTCGGCCGGGTTGTCGCAAGCAAGCGGGAGGTATGAGGTTGTCCCACTCGGAAGAATGGCAACTGGAGGCACTATGTCGTGGGAACCATGCCTATCTCTTCTTCCCCCCCTCAACCTTTGAACGAAAAGAAGAGCGGGAGCGACGCGAAATGAAGGCAAAAGCCATTTGCGGGGTGTGCCCGGTGCAAGATCCGTGCTCGAGACACGCGCTGGAGATTCGTGAGCCCTTTGGGATTTGGGGTGGGCTCACCGAAGTCGAGCGGAGGGCGATCCCGGTAGCTGGTTGATGGTTCCCTGGCGAGCGACGGGCTCACCGGAGGCCGCGGAGATCTCCACGGCGCACGGTGAGCCCTTCTCTATCTGCCCACTCCAGGATGGGGACCGCATACTTTCGTGACAGACCCGCGGCATCACGAAACTCGGCGACCGTGAACTCATCCGGAAGCCCCCTGATCAACCGTTTCAGCTCTTCGATCTGATCAGGTAGGAACAACAGGCTCGGACCCACCCTCACCAACTCTCCGGCTCGCAACTTGAGATGAACGACCTCGGCGTCCAGCCCCAGGTCCGACTCCGAGGGCACGGCGAGACTCCGATGCAGGGTCTCCACGACGCGTGCCCAGTCCTCCTGTTGTGCAGGATCCAGCCCCGAGGTGTGACCGGCGAGAGCTACATCGGGGCCGCGACGCTCGAGAGTGTCGGCATGGTCCACGACCTTCTCGGCCATTGCCAGATCCACTCCGAGTCGCTCGGCCAGCGTTGCCAATGGCAGACCGGGGCGCAGGGGGTGTCGCGAGTGCTCCGCGTCCACCAGGGATACCGCTGTGACCACGAGCTCTTCGATGAGCCTTGGAGCGACGACGCGGTCGCCGACTTCGACGGCATCCGACACCCGCCCACCGTCGCTGTGCGCGGCCAGCCGTTGCCTGAGGTCGGTACCGCGAATGGCCAGCAGGACACTCGCTATCTCATCGGGCGGAAGCTCGGGGTCGATGATCGTCGATTCGCCCAGGGCGAGCTTGGTGGTCCCCGGAGCCGGATCCAACACCCGCCCTCCAGCGACAACCAGCTTGCGCCCGGTGTCGCGCAGGATGAACCGGTCCCCAACCGCCATCGGAAGAGCGGTGTCCACCTGGAGCATGGCAACCTGGTCGTGGAGACCTGTGATCTCCACCCTGTGGGCCGATGACCCGAGGTGAAGCTGATACGCGCCTCGCGGCTCCACCTTCTCCGCATATCGTGCCTTGCGGAGACTCACCGTGAATCGTCCCGAAGTCTCCCACTGGCCCGGAGCGGCGATGAGGTCGCCCCGTTCCAGGTCCTCGTAGTCGATTCCTCCGAGATTGAGCGCGACGCGTCTCCCCGGCCCCACCGAGTCATGAGTCGTCTCATGGCTCTGGATTCCACGGACCCGTCCCTGCAAGCCCTTGGGATACGCCTCCACCGCATCATCGACGGCCAACGAGCCGCCGAGCAGGGTCCCGGTGACCACGGTTCCCGCTCCGGTGATGGTGAAGGAGCGGTCTACCCATAGCCGGGGACGAGCACGATCAGGAGACTCGGTGGGCGTCAGCTCGGCGAGAGCCTCCAGAAGCTGGGGCAGACCCTGTCCTGATCTGGCGGACACCGGGACGATGCGAGCTCCGTCAAGGGTCGTCCTGGCCAAATGATCGGCCACCTCGGCTGTGGCCAGCTCGATCATCTCCTCATCGACGAGATCGACCTTGGTGACCGCCACGACCCCACGATCGACCTCCAGGAGATCTACAACGGCGAGATGCTCCTCCGACTGTGGCATCCACCCCTCGTCCGCTGCCACCACGAAGAGGGCGACGTCGATGGCCTCGATGCCGGCGAGCATGTTCTTCAGGAATCGCTCGTGACCGGGGACATCCACGAACGAAACCTCTGTGCCTCCGGGAAGAGTCGCCCAGGCGAAGCCCAGGTCGATCGTTAGCCCGCGTCGCTTCTCCTCGGCCCATCGATCGGGATCCCGGCCGGTGATCGCTTCGATCAGCGTCGACTTCCCATGGTCGACATGACCCGCGGTGCCGATCAGCGGCATCTGAGCACTGCGGCGACGATGGCCCCATCCAGCCCGGAGTCGACCGTTCGAAGATCGATGAGCAGGTCGCCGGCATCGCGCCGGCACAGGATCGGCGGGTCGCCTTGGAGTAGACACTCAAAGATCCCCTGCGCCCCGATCAGCCTGACCAGGGGGGACGGGATGGCGATGCCAGGTGCGGACCCCGCGCCCACCGTGGAGACGCCGTCTTCCACCTTGCCGCCGACCCGGTCGGCGAGCTGGTGGCATCTGCCCGCCAGAGCTTCAGGTTCGAGGAGCGCTTGATCCCAAAACGGGACATCAGGCGGTCCATCGTCGAGATAGGCCTCCAGGGTGGCGGCGAGGGCGCCGTAGGTCACTCCGTCCACGCGCAGGGCGCGGGACAGCGGATTGGATCCAAGTTGAGAGATGAGCTCCGTGTTGCCCGCGATTATCCCTGCTTGGGGACCACCGAGCAGCTTGTCCCCACTGAATGTCACCAGGTCGGCACCTGCCGCCAAGGACTGTCGAGCGGCCGGTTCCGTCCGTAGCCAGTCGGGAAGCCAGCCGAAACCCGAGTCGAGAAGCCCGGATCCGATGTCGTAGATGAGCGGGACATCGTGGGTTGTTGCCAGTGCTTTCAACTCCGGTATGGAGACCTCCTCGGTGAAGCCCTCGATCCTGTAGTTGGAAGGGTGGACCTTGAGGATCGCTCCGCACGTGTGTGTCTGCAGGGCGGTTTGGTAGTCGCCGATTCGCGTCCGGTTGGTGGTCCCGATCTCCACGAGGTGAGCCCCGCTGACTTCCATCACCGACGGGAGGCGATAGGAGCCACCGATCTCGATCAGCTCACCCCGGGACACGGGCACCGTCTTTCCCCGTGACGTGGTGGCCAGGGCGAGGAGGACGGCGGAGGCGTTGTTGTTCACCACCAGTCCATCCTCGGCACCGATGAGCCGGCGCAGCAACGTAGTCACATGGCCACCGCGCCGTCTGCGTTCACCCGTCTCCAGGTCGAGTTCGATGTTGGTGGGAGAGGTCGCGGCGGCTACCGCCCGATCCACGGCTGACCCTGACCACACCGCCCGTCCCAGGTTGGTGTGGAGCAGGACGCCGGTGGCGTTGATCACACTGGTTCCCGTACCGCGCTCCATCGTGCGCACGAGACGTCCGGCGAGCACCGCGGCGTCGGCGGTTTCCCCGTTGGCGATGTCCCGGCGTGCCTGCTCGATGGCAATCCGGGCCGCTTCCACTACCAATGCTCGGGGAAGGCTGCTGTCGAGCTCCGCGGC
>CAZSOF010000012.1:15853-23536 GCA_964607685.1 uncultured Acidimicrobiaceae bacterium
CGGGAAGAGTTGGTCGATCACAGCTGGGTGACTCCCGCCGAGGCTCTGCAGCGTCACGACCAGGGGGATTGGCGGATGTTCCTCCCCACCCTCGCTCATCTTCGGTGGCTGGCTCGTCGGTCATCGATCGGGGACGCTCTCCAATCTGCCCGGGGGGCAGATGGGAGAACACTCGTCCAGCCACAGCGTTTGGAGGACGGTTCCTTGCTGCCGATTCATATGCCCACGGAGGAGGCATGAGAATCGACCGGGTGCTGGCCAACAATCCCGGTCCCTTCACCGGCCCGGGAACCAACACCTGGGTGCTGGATGACGGACGCGGCTCAGTGGTGATCATCGATCCTGGACCCGTCGACAGCCGACACGCCACGTCGATCCTCGAAACCGTGGGGAAGCGGTCTGTCGAATCGGTTTTGGTGACACACACCCACAGTGATCATGCCCCGATGGCGAATCCGCTGGCTCGCGACCTCGGTGTTCCTGCCGTTGGCTACGCCTCCGGGCCCCAGTTCGAGCCAGAGATTCGCCTCCTGGATGGGGCCCGCTTCGATGTCGGTGACCTGGAGCTCGGAGTGATACATACTCCGGGTCACGCCGACGATCACCTGTGCTTCAGGGCCGGAAATGTCCTCTTCACGGGCGACCACATCATTGGTGGCTCGTCGGTGATGGTCGAAGACATGGGCTCCTACCTGGGCTCTCTGGAGAAGCTCAAGGGGACCGGCCTGGAACGTCTCCATCCGGGACATGGTGACCAAATGGACGATCCCGATGCCGTCATCGACTGGTACCTGGCGCATCGTCGGCAACGTCACTCCCAGATCTTTGAGGCGATTTCTCGAGGCGCTACCACAGTTGCCGACATTGTCGAGATGGTCTATGCCGATGTGGACACCTCCCTCCACCCGCTGGCTGCGAGATCGGTGAAAGCCCATCTGACATTGCTGAGCGATGAAGGACGGATAGCCTTACGGGGAGACCACCTGGTCTCTCTCCCTGATTCTGATGAAGACGCCCGCCCGTCTCCTTAGTGGCATGCTCGTGGTGACGATGGCCATTCCGGCCAGCGCCCAAGTTAGCGACGAGGACATAGATCGCGCCCGCGCCGAGGTCAATCGGATCGTCGAGGAGTCCGCAGATCTCGGTCAGGCCGTGACCGAGGCCTACGGACTGCAGGCGGCCCTGGATCAGGAGATAGCGGATCTCCGTGCCTCGATCGAGTTTGCCCAAGTCAGACTCACGGAGACAGAGGCTCGACTCGAGGAGCTCGCCGTGGAGCTCTACATGGGCACCACCAGTGGGACGTCGCTCACCATGTTGTTCTCCACGTCCGACCATGAATACCCGGCAGGCATGGAGTATCTGCGAGAGGTGAGCGGTGTGGACGAGGACGTTGTCGATCAGCTGAGGATCTACCGGGCCGAGCTCGAGCGTCAGACGCTGCGGCTCGATGAGGCTCTCACCGAGCAAGAGGCTCTGAGCGCAGAGTTGGAAGCCATGGCCAACGAGCTGCAGGCCGACCTGGTGGCGGCCCAGGAAGTCTACGACCAGCTCGTCGCCCAGCAGGAGGAAGAGGAGCGACGTCGTCAGGAGGAGTTGCAGAGACAGGCGGAGGAGGCCGCCCGACAGGCCGAGGAGGCCGCTCGTCAAGCGGAGGCAGCCGCTGCTCAGTCGGAAGAAGTCGCTGCTCCGGCCGAAGAGCCCCCTGAAACCACGACTACCACCACCACGACCCCGACCACGACCGAGGTCGACGAGGAGGAAACCACGACCACCACCGCAGCCAGCACCACGACAACGGAGCCACCGGCACCGTCGGACGGTGACGGGGCTTGTCCGGTGGCTGGGGCGGTCACCTTCACCGACAGTTGGGGTGATCCCCGGTCAGGAGGCCGAAGCCACAAGGGGGTGGACATGATCGCCGCTCGGGGGACACCCATCGTCGCCGTCTTTTCCGGGACCATCGAGCGGCTGACCGCCAGCAGTCTCGGCGGGAACTCGATCTACCTGACCTCAGACTCCGGTGATCTCTACTACTACGCCCATCTCGACGGCTACGCCGAGATCAGCGCCGGTGATCATGTCTCTCAGGGCACGGTCATCGCCTACAACGGGTCGTCGGGCAACGCTCCGGATTGGCTGCCACATCTCCACTTCGAATACCACCCCGACGGTGGCTCCGCCGCCAATCCCTATCCGTTGGTGCGGGCAGCCTGTGGCTAGACGCCACCATTGTGTGAGGATCTACGACGCGTCAGGCGTGACAACTTTTATGGAATGCCAAGGTCTTCCCGGCAGATGAAGAGAGGAGACCCTCGGCGGGTCCCCTCTCGGTTCGCAAGCCTCCAGCCCCAGTCCCAGCACGCCTGCTAGGTGCACGTTCTGGATCCCATTGTGACCACGGAGTGTGGTCAAACAAGGACTGTTCGTGAGATCGATATGATGACTAGTCATCGTGGTCGACAACTCGACCCGACATGACCTGGGTACCCGTGTCTATCGTCGCTCGGTCACGAGAACAGGAGACAATGTGACCACACCGCAATCTCCCACCCCGCAACCGGCCGGTCTTCCCTCGCCACTCGCCGACTGGGGGACGCGAGCGGTCGGCTTCCTCGTCGACTACGCGCCGGTGTTCATTCTCAATGCGATCTTCTTCAGGAGCTCATTCATCTCCTGGCTCGTGTGGCTGGCCTCCATTGCCTACTGGGTGTACATGGGCCACCTCGACGGGCTCACCGGCCAGACACCGGGCAAGGCGATCATGGGACTTCGCCTCGTCAACGCACAGGGCGAGCTACTGGGCAGCGGCAACGGGATAGCTCGCAAGTTCGCCCACATCATCGATGGTCTGATCTGTGGACTTGGCTTCCTGCTGCCCATCGTCGACCAGAACCGCCAGACCATTGCCGACAAGATCATGACGTCGTATGTCGTGTCCGGGGTCGAGAGGAAGCCGTTCTCGTTCGACCTCTGGATGCCACCGAGCAGCGGAGCTAGCTAGGCCGCTCCATCCTCGAGATCGGCTATCAGCTTGGCGATCCGGCCGGTACACGTCTCCAGGTCGGCCGGTGGCATCAGGGCGGTGAGTCTCTCCACCGTCTCTCCGAGGGCGATTGCTGCCGGGCCCGATTCGGGGCGAAGCACGACCGGGGTGCCCTTGTCCCCTCCGTCTACGACGGCCTGATCGAGAGGTATGGAGGCGATGAGAGGAACACCCAGGTCTTCAGCCAATTCGTTGCCCCCACCACGTCCGAACACATCCCCGGACATGTTCTCGATGACACCGACGACCGGCATGTGGGAGCGACGTGCCATATCGGCCACCCTGATGGCGACCCGCTGTGCAGCGCTCTGGGGAGTGGTCACCACCACCATCTCCGCTTGGGGCAGCATCCGGGTCATGGCCATCTGCACATCACCGGTCCCCGGTGGCATGTCGAGGATCAGATAGTCGAGATCTCCCCAGTCCACCTGTTTGAGAAACTGCTCCAAGGCCTTGGAGAGCATCAAACCTCGCCACATGAGAGCCGTCTCCTCGGATTCGATGATGAGACCGGTGGAGACCACCTTGACACCTGCGGCCTCCAGCGGCTGGATGAGTTTGGAATCGGCATCGGCCTCCAGACGCCCGGACGCTCCGATCATGCGAGGAATCGAGAAACCCCAGATGTCGGCGTCGAGCAGGCCGACATCGAACCCGGTAGCAGCGAGACCTGCCGCGATGTTGACCGACATCGACGACTTGCCCACCCCACCCTTGCCGGAGGCTATGGCGAGCACGCGGGTAGTGGACGCCACCTGGGTCGGTTCCGCGTTCTCGCGCACCCTCCGTCTTGCCACCGACATCAGTTCCGCCCGTTGTCGTTTGGTCATGGCAGTGGTCCGAATGGTCACCTGGTCGACACCCGGCATCGACTCCACACGTCGTCTGGTATCCCCTTCTATCTGGCTGCGCAAAGGACACTCGGCGATGGTCAACGCCAACCCGATGTCGATTGCTGAGCCGTCGATGAGCACGTCGCTGATCATCCCCAGCTCGACCACGTTGCCACCCAGCTCGGGGTCGCGAACACCCTCCAGGGTCTTCATGACTTGGTCCTTTGTGACCGCAGGCATGGACAACAAGGGTAATTTCCACTATCCATATAGGGGAATGGTCAACACGGCCGGTGACGTTAGAATGAGTGCGAATCCAGGTAGGAGCCAATGACTCAGATCCTGTCCATCAAATCATCCCAACCCCAGAAGACCGTGAATCTCACCGACTCGGCTGTGGAGAAGGTCCTCGAGCTCATCGCGGGTGAAGAGGAATCCGGCCTCGCTCTGCGAATGGCAGTCCGCCCCGGCGGGTGCTCGGGCTTCTCCTACGAGATGTACTTCGACTCCGAGGTCGACGACAGCGACATCGTCGAGGAATTCGGCAAGGTGAGGGTCCTGGTCGATCCACAGAGTGCGGAGATGGTTCGTGGCTCCACCCTCGACTACAAAGAGGGTCTCATGGGTGCCGGATTCGCCATCGACAACCCGAACGTCACCCGCAGCTGCGGCTGTGGGAACTCCTTCAGCTAACGCCCTCCTCACTCGACGAGAGACCCGGCTCCGACCGGGTTTCTCTGCTATCCGGCCCAGGTACCCTCCGCCCGTTGGCATAAGGAGTCGGCTTGGCAAAGAGCGTCCCGGGAACACCATCCGCCCCCAAAACCATGGGGCCGTATTCGTTGGCAACCGAGGCGGCAGGGCTCGTCTTCCTCTCGGGGCAGGTAGGACTTGATCCCGTGACCGGAGAACGAGCACCCGACGATGTGAGCGCCCAGGCCGACCGGGTGATGAAGAACATCGGTGGGCTCCTCACCGACCTGGGTCTCGGCTACGACGACATCGTCAAAACCACGGTCTTCCTCGCCGACATCGACGACTACGGGGAGGTGAACGAGGTGTACGGCTCATACTTCCATGGCGACCCTCCGGCGCGTTCCGCGGTGCAGGCCGGGGCGCTCCCCGGGGGGTTCCTGGTCGAGATCGAGGTGGTGGCAGCACGATGAATCAGCAAGAGATCTTCGACACGCTTGGTATCGAGGCACACAACTCGGGCGTCTTCGCCGGGCGTTGGCTGGAAGCGTCGGGGGATACGGTCGACGTGATCAACCCGACCACTGCACAACCCGTCGCCACAGTGACGATGGCCTCCGCGGCCGACTACGACCAGGTTGTGGAGTCCTCACTTGAGACCTTCCGGCTATGGCGCACGCTCCCGGCACCGAAGCGAGGCGACTACGTCCGTCGTCTGGGCAATGCGGTGCGGGAGAACATCGACCCCCTGGGAGCGCTGGTAACACTGGAAATGGGGAAGATCCACCTCGAAGGGGTGGGTGAGGTTCAGGAGATGGTCGACATCTGTGACTTCGCAGTCGGGCTGTCACGGCAACTCTACGGGAAGACGATGGCATCCGAGCGCCTCAATCATCGGATGTACGAGCACTGGCATCCCCTGGGCCCTGTCGGGGTGATAACCGCGTTCAATTTCCCGGTGGCCGTGTGGTCGTGGAACGCCACGATCGCCGCGGTCTGTGGTGACACCGTGCTGTGGAAGCCCTCGGAGGCGACACCGTTGACCGCCATCGCCGTCACCAAGATCGCCCAGCGAGTGCTGGAGGGCTCGGGCTTCGAGGGTTTGTTCAACCTCGCCGTCGGCGACGGTCATGGTGTGGGTAGCGCCCTGACCAAGGACACCCGGATTCCCCTGGTTTCGGCCACCGGATCGTGTGCCATGGGCCGGATCGTGGGCCCCGCAGTGGCGCAACGCATGGGACGTTCGCTACTCGAGCTGGGTGGGAACAACGCCGCGATCGTGATGGACGATGCCGATCTAGACCTGGCGGTGAGGGCAACCTTGTTCGCCGCGGTGGGCACTGCCGGCCAGCGCTGCACGACGCTGCGTCGGTTGCTGGTTCATCGTGCCGTGGCCGACAAGATGGTCAATCGGCTCGTCGAGGCATATGGGCAGGTAACCATCGGCGACCCCCTGGAGAAGGGGGTGCTCATGGGACCGGTGATCTCAGAGCGCGCCATCGATCAGATGATGAGCTCGCTACAGATTGCCCGGGAGCAGGGAGGCGAGGTGGTTACCGGCGGCAACCGCATCGATCGCGAGGGATTCTTCGTGGAGCCGACGATCGTCAAGGTGCCAAAGGAGGCGTCGATCACCCAGGACGAGACTTTCGCCCCCATCCTGTGGGTCATCGAATTCGACACCCTGGAAGAGGCCATCGAGATCCAGAACGGTGTCACCCAGGGTCTGTCGTCGGCCATCTTCACCGAGTCGCTGAAGAACGCGGAGCGGTTCTTGAGCAGCACAGGGTCTGACTGCGGCATCGCCAACGTCAACATCGGCACATCGGGAGCCGAGATCGGCGGTGCTTTCGGCGGCGAGAAGGAGACCGGCGGGGGACGTGAGGCGGGGTCTGACGCATGGAAGGCTTACATGCGGCGTCAGACCACCACCATCAACTGGGGCGAAGACCTGCCCTTGGCCCAAGGCATCGAGTTCGGGTAGTGGATCAGGCGACCTGGGACGAAAGGTACCGCGCCGCGGAGCGACTCTGGCCCGCGGGCCCCAATATGACCGTCGAGGATCGTCTTGCCGATCGCAGGCCGGGCGTGGGGCTCGATCTGGCCTGCGGTGAGGGGCGTAATGCGATCTGGCTGGCCAGCAAGGGTTGGCAGATGACTGCAGTCGATTTCTCCGCGGTGGCTCTGCAGCGGGGGCGGGAGCAGTCAGATCGGATCGAGGTCATCGAAGCCGATGTCCGCACCTGGGAGCCAGACCGGCGCTACGACCTGATCCTGGTGGCATATCTCCATTTGGTGGTAGAGGAATTCGAGCCTCTCGTGCGGCGGATCACCGGCTGGCTGGAGCCCGGGGGAGAGCTGTTCATGATCGGCCATGACCTCTCCAATCTGGATGAGGGAGTAGGCGGACCTCGAGTTCCGGAGATCCTTTGGGATGTGGACTTGATCCTGGAATGGCTGGGCGACCTGCGGGTCATCGAGGCGGGTGTCGTGGAGCGGCCAGTGGAGGTGGACGCCGACATCCGCTACGCCCGCGACGCGTTGGTCAGGGCCCGGGCCGAGCGCTGAGCTAGACCTTCCCCAGGGCCGCGTCCAGGGAGTCGATCAGATCCTCGACGTCCTCGAGACCCACCGAGAGACGCACCAGGCCGTCGGTGATCCCGGACGCGATCCGCTTGCCCTCGGGCACCGCGGAGTGGGTCATTGTGACCGGGTGGGTGACCAGCGACTCGACCGACCCCAGGTTCTCGGCGAGGCTCCACAACTCGATGTTGTCCATCAGCCGTTTGCCGGCCTCGAAGCCGCCCTTCACCTCGAAGCACACCATCGCCCCGTATCCCGAGGCCTGCTTTGTGGATAACTCCTGTTGGGGATGGTCGACTAGACCGGGATAGTTGACATATGCGACCTTGGGGTGTGTTACCAAGTGCTCGGCGATGGTTTGTGCGCTGGAAGACTGCGCGTCCATCCGCTCACTGAGCGTCTTCACTCCCTGCAAGGTCAACCAGGCCACCACGGGGGACATCACCAGCCCGGCGGCCATGCGGGCGAAATTGATCCTCTCCTGCAGGTCGGCGTCGTTGACCACGACTGCCCCTCCGACGGTGGCGT
>CAZSOF010000013.1:0-14713 GCA_964607685.1 uncultured Acidimicrobiaceae bacterium
CGACGATTCAGCTGCTCGAGGACGGGGCCGCGCTCCGTGTCACCACCCATGAGCTCGACTCGGCTGTGGAGAATGCGGCCGTGGACGCCATCGCCGAGGTCACCGGTGCAGACCGCAGCGACATCTCCATCGAGGCGGTCGGCCCCTCGTTTGGCGCACTGGTGGCGAGACGTGCCTTGGTCGCCCTGGGTGTGTTCCTGGGGGCCGTGGTGCTCTTCATCAGCTGGCGTCTCGAATTCAAGATGGCAGCAGCCGGTCTGGCCGCACTCTTCCACGACCTGATCATCACCGTGGGTGTGTACGCCCTCACCGGGTTTCCGGTGACCCCGGCGACGGTAGTCGCGGTTCTGGTTGTCCTCGGATACTCCTTGTACGACACCGTGGTCGTGTTCGACAAGGTCTCCGAGCTGGTGGAGATCGAAGAGGAGAAGACCTACTCGGAGATCGTCAACCAGGCCATGAATGCAGTGTTGGCCCGCTCACTGGCAACATCACTCACTTCTCTTCTCCCAGTCGGCAGCATCCTATTCGTGGGCTCTTTCATCCTCGGCGCACCCACCCTCCGTGACTTTGCCTTGGCGCTCTTCGTGGGAATCGCCGCCGGGACCTACTCGTCCATCTTCGTAGCGGCACCGTTGCTGGCGTCCTGGAAGGAGAGGGAGCCGCGTTGGATCGAGCGGGCGGAGCGAGTCCGACGTCGCTCGAAGTCGGGAAGACGATGAGGGAGCCGTAGACTTTCATCCGTGAGAGAGCTCGAGACCCTGGTACGCGACATACCGGACTTTCCGGAGGAAGGTGTCGTCTTCAAGGACATAACGCCGGTCCTCGGCGACGCCAACGCCTTTCACATGCTGGTCGACGCCATGGCCGAGCCGTTCCGGGACAACGGCATCACCAAGGTCGCTGGCATCGAAGCCCGGGGATTCACTTTGGCAACGCCGGTGGCCAATCGTCTCAACGCCGGTTTCGTCCCTCTGCGCAAGCCGGGAAAACTGCCCTACGAGACCGTCAAGGAAGAGTACGAGTTGGAGTACGGCATCGATGCGCTCGAAGTGCACACCGATGCCGTCCTGAACGGGGAGAAGGTTCTCCTGGTCGACGACGTGATCGCCACCGGCGGTACCGCAGCTGCCGCCATCAGGCTCCTGCGTCACGTCGGGGCCGAGGTCGTCGGCTTCTCCGTGTTCATCGAGCTCGTCTTCCTGGGTGGGGCCGAGAAAATCGACGGCGTGCCGATATATGCCCTCCTTCGGTACGACTGAGCAGGCGACGTCGGCTTCTCTGGTCGACGTCCTCGACGCCTTCCGTTCCCACTACCCCGACGGCGACGTCGGCCTGCTTCGCCGCGCCCACGACATGGCGGCTCAGGCACATGAGGGACAGGTGCGGAAGACAGGTGATCTCTACATCACCCATCCCACTGCCGTCGCCTTGATGCTGGCCCAGTACGGGCTCGATGCCGACACGATCGCGGCTGCGTTCCTCCATGACACCATCGAGGACACCCCGTTGACCCTCGCAGAGGTGGAGACACAGTTCGGGTCGGGGATCGCCGAGTTGATCGATGGTGTCACCAAGCTGGACCGTGTCCGCTATTCCAACCGGGAGCAAGCGCAAGCCGCCAGCATCCGAAAGATGGTGGTGGCCATGGCGCGTGACGTCCGGGTCTTGATAATCAAGCTCTTCGACCGTCTCCACAACATGCGGACCGTGCACGCTCTCCGTGAAGAGAAACAGATCAGGGTGGCTCGGGAGACGCTGGACGTCTATGCACCGCTCGCTCACCGACTGGGCGTTCAGGAGATCAAGCACGAATTCGAGGACCGCTGTTTTGCCATTCTCTTCCCCGGGCCCAACACCGAGATCCAGGCCAAACTGGCCGAGGCGGCGCCAGAGCGCGAGGCTTTCATCGACAAGATGACCGAGGAGATCGGGGGCATGCTCTCGGACGCCGGAATCGAGGCCGAGGTCACCGGACGACCCAAGCATCAGTTCTCGATCTACCGCAAGATGCTGGAGCAGAACCGTCCGTTCGAGGAGATTCACGACTTGATCGGCATCCGGATCATCACCGAGACCACACGGGATTGCTACGCGGCGCTGGGTCTGGTCCACAGTCATTGGGTGCCGGTGACGGGCCGGTTCAAGGACTACATCGCCATGCCCAAGATCAACCTCTATCAGTCACTCCACACCACAGTGATCGGGCCCGACGGCAAGCCACTGGAGGTGCAGATAAGAACCCAGGAGATGCATCGCCGCGCCGAGTCGGGGATTGCGGCCCACTGGCGCTACAAGGAGGGCGATGTCACCGCTTCCCCACTGATCGACTTCGACTCCCTCGATGATGATCCCGAGGAGTTCCTGGCCAACCTGAAACTGGACCTCTATCAGGACGAGGTGTTCGTGCTCACCCCGGGGGGCGATGTCAAGGAGTTGCCCAAGGCGGCCACCCCTGTCGACTTCGCCTACTCGGTGCACACCGAGGTTGGGCACCGCTGCGTGGGGGCCAAGGTGAACGGTCGTCTGGTTCCGTTGTCGACCGTCCTCAACTCCGGTGACATCGTGGAGGTCATCACCTCCAACTCGCCAGACGCGGGACCTTCGCGCGATTGGCTCCAGTTCGTCCGGACCGGGAAGGCACGGACGAAGATCAAGCAGTGGTTCCAGAAGGAGCGGAGGGATCATGCACTCACCGACGGCAGGGAGCAGATTCAGGCACTCCTGAAGAGGGAGGCGCCCGATCTCTCGAGCTCGGAGCAGGCCGACATGGTCGCCGAGATAGCCAAGGAACTCGGCCAGAGGAGCACGAGGGCGCTCCAGGTCGCAGTGGGTGAGGGTCATGTCTCCATCGATTCGGTGGCTGTCCGGATCCATCGCCGGTTGACACCGGAAGGTGAGGACGATCTGTTCCGGCCACCGCGCCGCAGACGACCCTCGGAGTCGGCGGACGTGGTGGTCGAAGGTCAAGACGACATGCTGGTTCAGCTCGCCAGGTGTTGTTCCCCGGTGCCCGGGGACCCCATCGTGGGCTACATCACCGTGGGCCGGGGTGTCTCGGTGCATCGGGCCGATTGCACCAACGTGGAATCACTCACAGGCCGTCGGGAGAGAACGGTCGACGTGAGCTGGCCGACCGATGCCACCGGCGCCTTCGTGGTCTGGATCCAGGTGGAGGCACTGGACCGTGCTCGTCTGCTTCGTGACGTGACGGCCGTGGTCTCCGACACCGGAGGGAACATCACGGCCTCCTCGACGAGCACGGGCGATGACAGAGTCGCCATCCTCAAGTACGAGGTCGAGCTCTCCGATCCCTCACAGCTACCCCGATTGCTCACGGATCTGCGTGGCGTCGACGGCGTGTACACCGCCTTCCGTCTGGCCAACGACCCGGCTGCCTCCTAGTGCGCATCGAGCGAATCCCGGCCTGGGTGGCCGAGACCAACGCCTACGTGCTGGCCTCGGACAACGGTGAAGCCATTCTCGTCGATGCCCCGCCCGACCCGGACAAGGTCGGCTCTCATCTCGCCCGGCTCGATGTGGCGGTAGTGGGCATCCTCCTCACTCACGGTCATGTGGATCACACCGGGGGCGCCGGCAAGCTGGCGACGCAGACCGGGGCGGCGACCTATGTGCACGCCGATGACGATTTCCTCACCCTGCATCCACAGGAACAGCTCCGGGCCATCTTCGGGATGATCCCGCCCGGCTCATATGACGTCCCGGAGCGTCTGGAGAGGCTGGAGCACGGTCAGACGCTCGAAATGGCAGGGGTGTCCCTGCAGGTGAGGCACACGCCGGGGCACACACCCGGGCACTGCTGTTTCTACTCGAAGGAGGAGGGTGCCCTGTTCTCCGGCGACCAGTTGTTCGCGGGGAGTGTGGGGCGGACCGATCTCCCCGGTGGATCGTGGGAGCAGTTGGTGAGCTCGATGCGGGATCAGGTGATGACGTTGGACGACGAGGTGAGAGTGCTGCCAGGTCATGGCCCGGAAACCACCATCGGCCGGGAGCGGGTGGCCAACCCGTTCCGGGGGGAGTGGGCCTGATCGCCGGATGGCCTCCATCCGTCGTGCAACCAGACCGGCTGGGACGGTATACCTGCACAACGGCTCGGTCGCGCCCCACAACCGACATGTGATCCCAACCCACCACCGGTAACCTGCCGCCCAATCCATGACTTTTCAGCCCCCCAAAGGCACCGACGACATCATCGCGCCACGGTCACAAACGTGGCGTGAGGCGCTGGCTGTGTGGGAAGACTGGTCGCAGCGTTACGGGTATCCCCTGGTGAACACACCGGTCTTCGAGTCCACCGATCTCTTCGAGCGTGGGGTGGGGGAGACCACCGAGGTGGTGACCAAGCAGATGTACACCTTCGACGACCGGGGTGGCCGTTCGCTGACGCTGCGTCCTGAGGGAACGGCGAGCGTGGTGCGGGCCTACCTCAATTCCGGCCATCAGGGTGTGTGGAAGGGCGCATACTCCGGTCCGTTCTTCAGGTATGAACGCCCTCAGGCGGGTAGGCGTCGTCAGTTCTGGCAGGTGGGTGTGGAGTATCTGGACACCTCCAGCCCTCTCGCCGACGTCGAGGTGGTCGAGCTCGGTTTTCGGTACCTCGTCGCCATCGGGCTCTCCGAGATCGCCTTGCTGGTCAACTCGATCGGTGACACCGAGTGTCGCCCCCGGTATGTGGAGGGGCTCAGGGCATTCTTGAGGGAGAGGGCTGGCGAGTTGAGCGAGGAGTCGGTGGATCTGATCGATCGCAATCCACTACGGGTGTTGGACTCCAAGGCCGACAGTGCCCAGTTGGCAGACGCGCCCCGGACGCTGGATCATCTCTGCGACGACTGCGCCCAGCACTACAAGGCGGTCAAGAGAGGTTTGGACGCCCTGCAGGTTCCCTATCGCGAGGACCCGACCCTCGTCCGCGGTCTCGACTACTACACCCGCACCGCGTTCGAATACGTCGCCACCGATCTCGACGCCGCCCAGAACGCTGTGGGTGGCGGTGGCCGCTACGACGGTCTGGCGGAGGCGATTGGGGGTCGCCCAACGCCCGGCGTCGGCTTTGCCCTGGGCATCGACCGCATCATGCTGGCCCTGGGTGATCCCGACCGCGGGCATCTCGACGCCTACCTGGTGTCCGAGACCGGGTCCGAAGACGGGCTCAGGATCGCCTCACGGCTGCGGGCGGCGGGGGTGCGCGTGGAGGTCGACATCGACGAACGATCGGTGAAGGCCCAGTTCCGGGCGGCTCGACGCCTCAAGGCACCGGTGATCCTGGTCTGGAAGGGCGATGGGCACGTTCTCGATGTGCAAACGGATCGCGATCGGATCGAGCTACCGCTCGAAGAGGTTCCAGGTTGGTTCGGCAAGGGATGAGGTCCCACGGCGCGGGCACCTTGGCCACCACGGACATCGACACCGTGGTGACGGTCGCCGGGTGGGTGCAACGGCGTCGCGATCATGGGGGAGTGACGTTCTTCGACGTGCGTGATGCCAGCGGGCTGGTGCAGGTGGTGGCCGACCCAGCGCAGCATCCCGATGTGAGCGAGCTCAAGATGGAGTACTGCGTGAGAGTCACCGGGACCGTGCGCAAGCGACCCGAGGGAACCGAGAACCCGGATCTGGCCACCGGCATGGTCGAGATCGGAGCCGAGGAAGTGGACATCCTGGCCCCGGCCCGCACCCTGCCGTTCATGATCGACGACCGCACCGAGGTCGACGAGCGAGTCCGCCTCCAGCACCGATACCTCGATCTGCGACGCCCGAGGATGGCAGCCAACCTGCGCGCCCGCTCCCGCGCCACCGCAGCCATCCGACGTACTCTCGACGATCTGGGTTTCCTCGAGGTGGAGACTCCGACACTGGTCAACTCGACACCGGAGGGTGCCCGGGACATGCTGGTGCCCTCCCGGCTGCGTCAGGGCGAGTTCTACGCGCTGCCTCAGTCCCCGCAATTGTTCAAACAGCTGCTGATGATCTCCGGCGTGGAGCGCTACTTCCAGATCGCCCGTTGTTATCGCGACGAGGACTTCCGCGCCGATAGGCAGCTGGAGTTCACCCAACTCGACCTGGAGGGAGCATTCTGGGAGCGAGATGACGTCCTCGACACCATCGAACGAGTGTTGGCGGCGGTGGTCGATGATCTGAGAGGGGTTCAGATCCCGCGCCCCTTTCCCCGGCTGAGCTGGCACGAGGCGATGGACAGATTCGGTGTGGACAAACCGGACCTCCGCTTCGGCATGGAGATCGTCGATCTCACCGACCATCTCACCGAAACCGAGTTCGGGGTGTTCAGGAGCGCCATAGAGAATCAGGGAACGGTGCGGGGCATCAATGTCGGTGCCCAGGACTGGTCACGGGCCCGGGCCGACACTCTCACCGCCCGCGCCAAGGAGCTCGGGGGCAGGGGGCTGGTGTGGATCGTGGTCGGGGACGACGGATCGCTGCAGTCACCGGTGGCCAAGTTCCTCAGTGACCGCGAGCAGACGACGATCAGGGAGGCGATGCGAGGGGATTCAGGTGATGTCCTGCTCATCGCCGCCGACCGCTGGAAGACGACGGTCGAGGTTCTCGGTGCGCTGCGCAACGATCTCGGCCGTCCCTCCGGCCACGATGAGCTCTCCTTTCTCTGGGTGGTCGATTTCCCTCTCTTCGAAGAGGCCGACGATGGCACGATCACCTTCTCTCACCACCCGTTCACCTCTCCGGCTTCGGTCGAGGAGATGAGAGACAACCCGGAGAGCGCACTCTCCAGGGCATACGACGTCGTCGTCAACGGCGTGGAGCTGGGGTCGGGCTCGATCAGGATCCATGACCCCGAGGTGCAGCGTCAGGTGTTCGAGATCCTGGGCATCGACCGTGAGACCGCCGAGCGCAGATTCGGCTGGTTCCTGGAGGCTCTGGAGTACGGCACGCCGCCACATGGCGGTTTCGCGTTCGGGATCGACCGTCTGGTCATGGTTCTGCAGGGGGAGTCCTCGATTCGAGAGGTCATCCCGTTTCCCAAGACCCAGTCCGGGATGGACCCGATGACCGGTGCTCCCACCTGGGTGGAGGATGCCCAGCTGGCCGAGCTCGGACTGGAGCTATCGGCCGAGACTCGTCTCCGTCGCGAGGGGGAGGAGGAGCCGATGTGAGAAGCGACGAGATCCGTCAAGCCTTCCTCGACTTCTTTGCGGAGCGAGGCCACGAGATTCGCCCTTCTGCCTCGTTGATCCCCGTGGATCCCACCTTGCTGATGACCAACGCCGGGATGGTTCCCTTCAAGCCCTACTTCCTCGGAGAGGAGGAGCCACCATGGCCGAGGGCGGTCTCGGTGCAGAAATGCGTCCGCACCACCGACATCGACATCATCGGGACCACCCAACGCCATCTGTCCTTCTTCGAGATGCTGGGCAACTTCAGCTTCGGCGACTATTTCAAGGAGAAGGCGATTCCTTGGGGATACGAATTTGTCACCGAAGCTCTGGGTCTCGACGCCGATCGCCTGTGGTTCACAGTCCACGAGACCGACGACGAGGCCCACGCGATCTGGGTCGACGCTGTCGGGGCTCCCGCCGATCGGGTGCAGCGGGGCGGGAAGGACAACTTCTGGCAGATGGGAGTCCCCGGGCCATGTGGCCCCAGTTCCGAGATCTTCTTCGACAAGGGAGAGCGATACGGTGAAGGAGGGGGCCCGATAGGTGGAGCCGAGGATCGATTCGTCGAGATATGGAACCTGGTGTTCATGCAGAACATCCAGGACGAGCCGTATCACGTGGTAGGAGAGCTTCCGGCGAAGAACATCGACACCGGGATGGGACTCGATCGCATCGCGGCGGTGATGCAGGGGGTCGCATCGGTCTTCGACATCGACACCACCCGCGAAGTGCTGCGCACGGCCGAGCGCTACACCCGTCTCGAGTACGGAGCGTCGGAGCGTGCCGATGTGTCGTTGCGGATCCTCGCCGATCATGGGCGCACCGTCACCTTTCTCATCGCCGACGGTGTGGTGCCGTCCAACGACGGTCGGGGGTATGTGCTGCGTCGTGTCCTGAGGCGTGCCGTGCGCCACGCCTGGCAATACGGGGGTGAGGGCCTCATGGTGCCCAAGCTCGCCGACACCACCATCGAGCTGATGGGCGGGGCCTATCCCGACTTGATCGAGAAGAAGGACTTCGTACTCGACGTGGTCACCCGGGAGGAGGAGAAGTTCCGCCGTACCCTCGACTCCGGGCATCAGCTTCTCGACACCGAGCTCTCCGAGAGCACCGGTCTCAGTGGAACCACCGCCTTCAAGCTCCACGACACCTACGGTTTTCCCATAGACCTGACCAAGGAGATCGCTGCTGAACGAGGCGTGGATGTCGACGTCGCCGGCTTCGAGGAGGAGATGAAGATCCAGCGTGACCGGGCCCGGGCTGCCTGGAAGGGAGGCGACGTGGCGGAGACGGCCGAGGCATACCGAACGGTGCTCGACGCACATGGCCTCACCGAGTTCGTCGGCTACGACTGGGAGACATCCGACGGCATCCTGTTGTCGATGGTGAGCGAAGGGGAGACTGTCCGCCGAGCCGAGAAGGGCCAGGAAGTCGAGCTCTTCCTGGACAAGACCCCATTTTACGCCGAGGCCGGCGGCCAGGTGGGTGACACCGGGGTGATAGAGACCGATACCGGCGAGGCATTGGTGGTCGACACCCGGCATGCGATCCAAGGGCTGCATGGTCACAAAGCCAAGGTGATCAAGGGTCATCTCGAGTCGGGGCAACCGGTTCGCTCCGCCATCGACACCCCGAGGCGGGAAGGCATCCGCAAGAGCCACACCGGCACCCATGTCCTCCACTGGGCGATCCGCGATGTCGTGGGGGATCACGCAAATCAAGCCGGTTCACTGGTCGATGCAGGGAGGCTTCGCTTCGACTTCTCGCATTTCTCACAAGTCGCCGCCGAGGAGCTGGCCGAGATCGAAGCCGAGATAAATCAGCGACTCGTGGACAACGGTCGGGTCATCACCACGGTCACCACGAAGAAGGAGGCCGAGAAGATGGGGGCGTTGGCCTTCTTCGGTGACAAATACGGGGAGGTCGTGCGGGTCGTCGAGATCGGCGACTACTCGATCGAGTTTTGTGGCGGGACCCACACCTCGACCTCGGGCCAGGTCGGACCGTTGACGATCGTGTCGGAGTCCTCGATCGGCTCCAACCTGCGCAGGGTGGAGGCCCTCACCGGGATGGCCGCCTATGACCACCTGGTGTCCCTTCGAGCCGCCCTGGACAAGACCGGGGACCTGCTCCGCACGACACCGGAGCAAGTTCCGAACCGCGTGGAACAGCTGCTGGCGAGGGTGGACGGGCTCGAGGAGCAGCTGGAGGCCATCGCCAGTCAGCGCCGGGGGTCGGTCGCAGAGGAGCTGGCGGCGCATGCGAACGAGGTGAACGATGCCTCGTTGGTCGTGGCCAACGCCGGGGAGGTTGGCGGCAATGAGCTGCGTCAGATCGCCCTCGGGGTCCGTGACCGTCTTCAAGGCCCTTCGGTGGTCGTCCTGGGAGCCTCGGACGGGGGCAAGGGGGCCCTGGTGGCCGTCGTCAGCAAGGAGCTCGTGGAGAAGGGCGTCTCGGCCGGGGTGTTGGTGTCGGAAGCTGCTCGCCGGCTCGGTGGCGGTGGGTCGCGTGATCCCGAGCTGGCTCAGGCCGGGGGGCCCAATGGGGCAGAATTGCCGTCGGCGCTCGACCAAGCCCGAACCGAGACCTCGCGAGTGCTAGCCGACTTGTGACCCGATACCTGGGAATCGACTACGGGACCAAGCGTGTGGGGCTCGCCATCTCCGATGGCCTGGGGCTGACGGCCCGACCCCTGGACGTCGTACCCAGGAAGGAGCTCCTCGACTACGTGGGAGAACTGATGGCCACCTATGACGTGGAGTCGGTCATCGTCGGTCTTCCCACCGGGCTCGCTGGAGGTGAGGGGGTTTCCGCCTCTGCAGCGAGGGAGCTCGGCGAGGAGATAGCCACTGCAACCGGTTTGCCTGTGGAGTTCGTCGACGAGCGCTTCACTTCCCGCATGGCTGAACAGGCTCTCCTGGAGTCGGGCATGAGAAGAGAGAACCGGAAAGAGACCGTGGACAAGGTCGCAGCGGCCATCATTCTGCAGACGTATCTCGACTCGATTCGACAAACCGGGAACTCCTGTGACGACCTGGGCGTCGAACCTGGAGCCAAATGACCTTCGAGCCAATACCAGAGCAACCGGCCTGGGCCCGAATAGCGAAGGTGGTCGCGATCGGGGCCGCGATCATCCTCGCCGGCGTGGTCGTGGTCGCCGGTGCCTCCTACCTGGGCCGCACCGTCGGTGAGGCCCTGGGCCCCCAGGAGGTTGGCGACGCTCCGGTGAATGTCGAGCCCGGTGTCGAGGTGGTCATCGACATCCCCGTGGGGTCCACGGGCCAGGACATCGGGGCCATCCTCGCGGCTCAGGGCGTGGTGCGATCCGCCCTGGAGTTCGAGGTGGCGGTGAGGAACGTGGACGCCGCCCAACGCCTCCAAGCCGGCACATACAACATGGTGACGTTGATGGATCCGGCCGATGTCGTCGCGCAACTCGTCTCCGGCCCGGCGCCATCCGTCTACCGGGTGACCGTGATCGAGGGTCTTCGCATCAATGAGATCCTGGTGTCCCTCGCCGAGAGAACCCCACACGAGTACGGGGAGTTCGAGACGGCGCTCCTCGATGGAAGCGTGAGCACGTCCCTTCGTGAGATGCCAGTAGACGTCGAGTTGTCCGATTGGGAGGGGCTGCTCTTTCCGGACACCTATGAGTTCTCTCAATCGGCTTCCCCGAGAGACATCCTGCAACGATTGGCCTCGACCATGGAGCAGCGAGTCGATTCCATCGACTGGACTGCTTGGGAGTCCTTGGGGCACAACCGCTACGAGGGGATCGTGCTGGCCTCATTGATCGAATCCGAGGTGCTACTCGATGAGGAGAGGCCAATCGTGTCCGGTGTGATCCACAACCGGCTGGAGATCGGGATGAAGCTCGACATCGACGCCACAGTCCTGTATGCGCTGGAGACCCGGGACGTCAGCCAGTTCGACCGTGAGTACGACTCCCCGTACAACACCTATGTCGTCGCCGGTCTCCCCCCAACTCCCATCGCCGCCCCAGGACGGGCATCATTGGAAGCGGCCGCCGCCCCCGACGAGACCGAGTTCTACTTCTACGTGCTCTCCGACCTCGAAGGTCATCATGCGTTCGCGACCACCATCGAAGAGCACAACGCCAATGTGGCCCAGGCCCGGGAAGACGGCGTCCTCGACTAGGAGCCCGTCTGCCCCGAATGCCACACTTCGCCCATGGCCGGTTATCGATTTGCCGTGTTGGGCGATCCCATCGATCACTCCCGCTCACCAAAGATCCATCGCGTCCTTCTCCGTTTGGCGGGGCTGGAGGGGGAGTACCTGGCGGTTCGCGCCGATGAGTACCGTTTGAGATCCGAGATCGCCGCGCTTCGCTCCGGACGCTGGAACGGCCTCAACATCACCATGCCACTCAAGACAGCAGCGGTCGAGCGGGCCGATTCGCTGTCGGGGCCGGCGAGCCGAGCCGGTTCGGTCAACACCCTGTGCCGGGAAGGGGGAGCGGTCGTCGGCCATTCCACCGACTCCAGCGCGATGTCGGAACTGCTCGGCGACGACCGGTTCGCCGGGACGGGCTCCATCCTGGTGTTGGGCGCCGGGGGGAGCGCGGCAGCGGTGCTGGCTGCTCTGAACCGTCGGCCACACGTCTATGTGTCGTCACGAAGACCATCACAAGCCGAGGAACTGACCCGGCGTCTCGGGGGGAAGGTGCAGGAGTGGGAGGCCGCCGTGGACGGATCCCTGGTGGTGAACACGACCCCTCTGGGAATGGCCGGTGACGCCCTTCCCGAGCCCGTGCTGAAGGGTGCCCGAGGTCTCATCGACCTTCCATACGGGGCAGAGCCGACACCTGCAGTGCTCGATTGTCAGCAGATGGGCATCCCCGTCGCCGACGGTCACGAGTTCTTGCTTCGCCAGGCGATTGAGTCCTTCTCTTTGTGGACGGGTGCTCACCTAGAGTTCGAGGTGGTCTCCAGCGAGCTGAGAAAGGTCTAAAGAGGATGACGCATCGGGCCGATTTCACCTGGCGAGCCCTGGAAAAGGAGCTGAGGTGTCTCTATCTGGGAATTTAGGCTTTGTACCAATCGACGAGGTGTTGAGGCTGCTGACCCGCTCTCACCAGCAGGGTTCGGTAAACGTCACCGGCAATAGTCTGTTCGGACGGGTCTTCGTGGGCGAGGGCGGTATCGACCTGGCCACGACCTCCGACGACGAGGATCTCTATCGCCACCTGGTCAACAGCGGGTTCGCAGAGGAGAGTGCTCTGCGCCGAGTCACATCGCGCGAGACCACCTTGCCCGCCATCGCCGACAACAACCAGCCGATGATCGACCTGATTCGTGAGATGACGGTCGAGAGTCTCTACCAAATAGCCTTCCGTGGCGAGGAGTTCGAGGTCGAGGAGAACTCGACCACTCCTTACGCCTCTCCCAGATCCTTCGAGCTCGAGGCTCTGCTCGCCGATGCGCGGGAGCGAGGCAAGGAGTGGAGCAAGGTCTCAGAGATCGTCCCCGACCTCACCGATCCGATCAGCTTCCGTCGCGATCTGGGAGAACGTGAGGAGGTCACAGTCAAGGTCGACGAATGGAAGGTGCTGGCCGAGATCGGCACCGGAGCCTCGGCGAGCGAGATCGCCGACAGGCTCGGAACCACCGACTTCTGGACGGCTCGCGTCGCAGCCCGCTTGATCCAGGGCGATTTGATCGATTTGAGAACCTCGATGGTCAGTGGAGCGGAAAGCACCGTTGAGGCCGAGTATGACGCCGAGCCCGAGGTGGAGGCGACCGGTGATACCTACGCCGACGACGGGTACGAAGTGGTCGAAGAGCGCGCCGTTGACGAGGAAGTCGCCGATGAGGCCTCAGTTGTCGAAGCGACCGACGAGCACGACCCCAACGAGTCATGGTGGCGAGAGCCAGAGGACGAAGAGCCCCGGGTCTCCGGCGAGCCAGAGACCCCCGGGGTGGTGGGCGAGGGCCTGTCTCAGATGCCATCTGCCTCCGACGACTCGGATGTCGAGGAGGACACCGAAGCGTTCCTGGAGAAGGTGTTCTCCGAGCTCGAGTCATCCGACTCCGAGGGCGAAGACGATTCCCAGGAAGGCCATGGTCTGCTCCGGCGTCGCCGGTTGGGAACACTGCGAGACTTCTCCTCCGACTCGTAACTCCCGGCCCTGGCCATCCCCGTAGCTAACTTGCTCCGGCGGTGACACATGTCCTCGTCGGAGCAGTTGGCTTCATTCTCGGGTTGGCAGCTCACGATATGGCAATTCAAAGCCTTGCCGACGGTCGACCGCTGCGTCCGTTGGCCGGAGTCTGTCCCCGATGTGGCAACGACCGCGGCTGGTTGAGGTGGCGCTGCGATCAATGTGGCTCGCCAATCTCGCGGGAGCCGGTGGTGGCCGTGGTGGCATGTGGCGTCGCGCTTGGTTTCCTGCACACCCTCGGGCTTGGGTGGGAGCTGATTCCCTATCTGGGGTTTCTCTTCCTGACCATGGCTCTGATCGTCACCGATCTAGAGGCGTTTCGAATAGTCGACCGACTCAACATCCCGGGAACGGTTGCCTTGCTCGTGATCCTGGCCCTCGTTTCTCTGTTCACTGGCGAGTCTGAGGGGTTGTTGCGGGCCCTGGCAGGGGCGGCGGCCTATTTTGCCGGTGCGTCACTGTTGTTCCTGGCTGTCAGGGGCCGGGGGTTTGGGGCGGGTGATGTGAAACTGGCGGTGCAGCTCGGTCTGTTCACCACGTATCTCTCCTGGGGAACGCTGGGATGGGCAGTGTTCGCCACCGCGATGATCGGTGGTGTGACCGCACTCCTCATGATCATCGCCGGAGCTGCTCGAATGAAGACAGAATTGCCGTATGGGCCTCCGATGGTCCTCGGGGCGTGGACGGCGGTCGTGATGGTTGGAGTGGGGGCAATCCCGATCGGACCGTAGTCTGTCATCCATGCTGCGCTTCCTGACCGCCGGCGAATCACATGGACCGGGCCTCATCACGATCGTGGAAGGGCTGCCTCGGGGCCTCGATGTCGATGTCGACGGCATTGCTGGCGAGCTGGCCCGCCGTCGTCACGGTCATGGCCGTGGCAAGAGGATGTCCATCGAGCACGACCATCTCGAGATTCTGGGTGGGGTCCGGCACGGTCAAACACTGGGATCGCCGGTTGCGATCCTGATACGCAACACCGAATGGCCCAAGTGGGAAGAGGTGATGAGCCCGGGCCTGGGGGCTCGGGGCAAGGAGGTGACCAGGCCACGACCGGGGCATGCCGACCTGGCTGGGATGATCAAGTACGACACCGAGGACGCTCGGGACATCCTGGAGCGGGCTTCGGCTCGAGAGACCGCGGCACGCACGGTGACCGGCTACCTGGCCAAGCGTCTGCTGGCAGTGTGCGACGTCGGCGTCGTCAGCCATGTGGTGAGGATCGGGTCTATAGAAGCCAAGCCTTGGACCCCGGTCATGGCCGACGCCGCGACCATCGACTCCGATCCGGTGCGCTGTCTGGATCCGCAGGCGTCTCGAGAGATGGTTGAGATGATCGACCGGGCGCAGGAGGCCAAGGACACCCTGGGCGGGGTGTTCGAGG
>CAZSOF010000013.1:14813-22305 GCA_964607685.1 uncultured Acidimicrobiaceae bacterium
GAGATGATCGACCGGGCGCAGGAGGCCAAGGACACCCTGGGCGGGGTGTTCGAGGTGGTCGCTCACGAGGTGCCGATAGGAATCGGCTCTCACGTGCACTACGACCGGCGACTGGACATGCAGCTGGCTGGTGCCGTGATGTCGATTCCCGCGATAAAAGGAGTCGAGATCGGCGATGGGTTCGATGGTGCCGCCACCAAAGGATCCGAGGCTCACGACGAGATCGTTCGTCTCGAGGGAACCGTCTCCCGTGAGACCAATCGCGCCGGCGGCGTGGAAGGTGGCATGAGCAATGGGCAGCCGATCAGGGTGCGGGCCGCCATGAAACCGCTCTCCACGCTGATGCAACCATTGCGGACCATCGACATGAGCACCGGAGACGCGGATCAGGCGGTGAGGGAGCGATCGGATGTCTGCGCGGTGCCGGCTGCCTCGGTCGTCGGCGAGCAGATGGTCGCTTTCGTGCTCGCTTCCGAATTCGTTCGGAAATTCGGTGGAGACTCGGTAGATGACTTTGCCCAGGCGGTGGGTTATTACCGGAGCCGGGTCGCCGAGCGGCTGAACCGGTGACGATGTGGCTCATCGGGATGATGGGCTCGGGGAAGACGACCATTGGAAGTTTGGCCGCAAAGGTCCTCGACGTCCCCTTCCTGGATACTGACGAGATGGTGGCGGACAGCGCGGGGATGTCGATAGCAGACATCTGGTCTTTGCGGGGGGAGGCGGTCTTCCGGGCGATGGAGAGAGAAGCCATCGCCTCGGTGGCGGGTGTCGATGGGATCGTGGCTGTCGGCGGCGGGGCGGTCGTCAGCGAGGAGAACCGCCTCCGGATCGGGGACTCCGGTGCGGTGATATGGCTGACGTGCCCCCCGGCAGAGCTGGCCAGTCGTCTGGGCGACGACGCGAGTCGCCCCCTCCTCGGTGACGATCCGGCTGCAGCGCTCAATGAGATCCTGGAGATGCGTCGCGAGCTCTACGCCGCACTCGCCAGCCACCAGGTGGAGACCGCGGGTCGGGACCCTGATGAAGTCGTTTCGGAGATCGTGTCCTTATGGACCGCCTGATCGTCGCCGGCAAGACCGAGGTGTTGATCGACAACGGTCGGCCTGGCCGGCTCCTGCCCGATCGACCGGGGCGGACCAGGGTGGCAATCCTCACCCAGCCTGCGGCCACCCCTCTGGCATTGGATCTGACGGCCGTCCTGGAGAGCCAGGGGCTGGTATGTGAGGTGATCGGACTCCCCGATCGGGATGAGGCCAAGACTCTCGAGGTGGCTGGCTCGGTGTATGAGGCTCTGGCGAGCTTCGGTCTATCCCGCTTCGACACGATTCTGGGTGTTGGTGGGGGCTCGGCGACCGATCTGGCCGGGTTCGTCGGCGGCACATGGCTACGCGGAGTGGAGGTGGTTCATATGCCAACGACATTGCTGGGAGCGGTGGACGCCGCCATTGGTGGCAAGACGGGCATAAACGTCGCCGGTAAGAACCTGGTTGGCGTCTTCTGGAACCCGTCACGGGTGATAATCGACGTGGACCAATTGTCACGTCTACCCGCCTACCTGATACGGGAGGGCATGGCCGAGGCGTACAAGGCCGGCTTGGTTGGGGACGCCGAGCTCGCGGAATTGATCCATCGTGAAGGGCTGAGTGCTCCGCTCCAGGAGGTGGTCACCCGGGCGGTGCGGGTCAAGGCAGAGATCGTCTCACGCGACTACACGGAGCAAGGCGTGCGAGCTCACCTCAACTTCGGTCACACCATTGGGCACGCCCTGGAGTTCGGATCTCCGCTGTCTCATGGCGAGTGTGTCGGTTTGGGCATGGTGGCTGCCGCTCGAATCTCTGAGAAGCTGGCCGACTTCCCGCATTCGCGGAGGGTGACCGAGACGGTGGGGCGGCTGGGCCTCCCGGTCCGGGTTGACGGACTGGACCTGGCACGACTTCACGATCTGCTGACAAAGGACAAGAAGCGGGACGCGAGCGGTCTGCGCATGGTCCTTCTTCGCAACGTGGGTGACCCTTATCTGGCTCATGTCGACTCCGCCTTCATCGATCTCGGTCTGGCAGCTATTGGGTTGTGAGACGGGTACCGTCCGGTTCCTCCCATGATCAGCACCAACGACGTACGACCCGGAATGGCCCTCGAGCTCGACGACGGTCTGTTTGCCATAGTCGAGTACCAGCACGTCAAGCCGGGCAAGGGCAAGGCCTTTGTCAAGATGAAGCTGAAGAAGCTGGAGACCGGTCAGGTGATGGAGAGGACCTTCCGTGCCGACGAGGACGTCCCTCAGGCCATCATCGACCGCAGCGAGCATCAGTATCTCTACCACGATGACCTGGGGTATCACTTCATGAATCTCAGCGACTTCGGCCAGATAGTGCTCACCCCCGAGGACGTGGGCGACGCCGCCGGGTTCCTGGTGGAGGGAATGGCCGTCATCCTCCCAATGCACAACGGGGTGGCGATAGGGGTGGAGTTGCCTGCAGCGGTGGAACTGGAAGTGACCTATGCCGAGCCGGCGGTCAAGGGTGACACCAGGACGGGAGCCACCAAGGGAGTCACGCTGGAGACCGGCATCGAGATCCAGGTGCCGCTGTTCGTGGAGCAGGGTGACCGTGTCAAGGTCGACACCCGTAGCGGTGATTACCTGACCCGGGCATGACTCGGGACAGGGTGATGATCCCTGCCCGGCTGACCGCGCGAGAGCTAGCCGAGCGGATCGATCGACCGGTGGAGGAGGTACAGGAGGCACTGCGGGCGAGAGGGGAGCCGGAGGCACCCGAGGACACGGTGGGGGCCGATCTCGCAAGGACGATTGCCGGGGAACTGGGAGTGGCGGTCAGCGTCGAGTCTCGTGATCTGGCGTTGGAGCGTCTGTACGAATACGAGACCCGGGGAGAGATGGGAACGGAGGTTGGCGGGAGGGCAGGGGCACTGGTCGAGGGTGTGGTCAACAGTCTCGACGAACTCGACGAGATGATCTCCTCGGTGTCCGAACACTGGACTGTCGCTCGCATGCCGGTGATAGATCGCAACATCATCCGCATCGGTCTGTTCGAGCTGCGCAACGATCCCCAGACACCAACGGCAGTCATCGTCTCGGAGGCGGTGCGTCTGGCACGCACTTACTCCACCGAGCGGTCGGCCCCGTTCGTCAATGGGGTCTTGGCCACTCTGGCGAAGAGGCTTCGAAACGAGAGTTAGCCGCGGCGAGCACCGGCGGCTATTCTCTCTTTGACACCTTTAAGGACGGTCCGGTGAGGCCGGGAAGGGACAGAGCCTTTGCCGCAGGTAATGACGGGCGATGACATCGAGCGTGCCGTCCGTCGCATCTCCCACGAGATTCTGGAGACTCACCGCGGCGCCGGTGGCATGATCTTGGTCGGCATCCACACCCGAGGCGTGGCTCTCGCGCGTCGCCTGGGGGAGACCATGGGCGCCTTCGAGGACGTTCACGTCCCGGTCGGCGAGCTCGACATAGGTCTCTATCGCGATGACCGCGAGCTGCGAGCGCACATACCGGTCCGGAGGACTGAAATCCCTGTGGACATCACCGGGCGCCACGTGCTGATCGTCGACGACGTCCTGTACACAGGGCGCACGGTGCGGGCCGCTCTCGATGCACTGGCCGACGTGGGTCGAGCAACGACCATCGAGCTGGTCGTCCTGGTCGATCGTGGGCATCGCGAATTGCCCATACGAGCCGACTACGTGGGTAAGAACCTACCCACGGCTCGAGACGAGATGGTCAGAGTCCGTCTCCCAGAGACCGACGGGAGCCACGGGGTGTGGATCGAGAGAGTGGCAGCAGCATGAAGGAGCTCATCTCGGTTCGTTCCCTGGGACAGGCCGACTTGGAGTCCATGGTGAGCCGAGCCCTCGAATATCGGGAGCTCATCGACGATCGCGTTCCTGTCACCGAGGTCCTCTCCGGGTTGTGTGTGGCGAATCTCTTCTTCGAGCCATCAACTCGAACCCGGCTCTCGTTCGACCTTGCAGCTCAGAAACTGGGAGCCGATGTGATCACCTGCGATCCGGCCACCTCCTCGACTCTCAAGGGTGAGTCACTGCGGGACACGGTTCTGGCCATCGCCGCCGTAGGCGCCCACATCATGGTGGTGCGACATGGTGGTGAAGGGATCCCGGGCCAGATCGCCGAGTGGACCGGGCTGCCCGTGATCAACGCCGGGGATGGGATGAACGAGCATCCCACCCAGGCATTGGTCGATGTAGTCACCATCTATCGCCACTTCGGCGGTCTCCGGGACCTGCGAATGGGGATCGTGGGTGACATTGCTCACAGCCGGGTAGCCGGGAGCCTCATTCACGTCCTGCCCACCTTGGGAGTCGAACTCACCCTGATCGCCCCCGAAGAATGGCTTCCGTCCGACTCCACCCTGCCCGCCACCAGTGATCTCACTTCGATCCAAGCCGATCTGGACATCGTCTACCTCCTCCGGGTACAGACCGAAAGGGGCGCGACGATCAGCGATGAGTACAGAACCCGCTTTCAACTGGATTCCCCAAGGGCAGCGTGTCTCCGCGATGCCGCGGTGGTCATGCACCCGGGACCTGTCAACCGAGGTGTGGAGATCAGTGACGACGTGGCCGAATCGGCGCGATCTCTGATCACCGAGCAGGTGGCCAATGGGGTTCCAACCCGGATGGCGGTCTTCCACTCGATCGCCGGCGGTCTGCGGTGATCCTGGTAAGAGACGGGACGGTGCTCACCGCCGAGGGATGGGCGAGGATGGACGTGTTGATCGAAGGGGGCAAGGTCTCACGTCTGGGGACCGGCCTCGAAGCCGAGGCAGTGGTCGACGCCACAGGCTGTTTCGTCGGTCCCGGGTTTGTCGACCTGCACACTCATCTTCGCGAGCCGGGCGAGACCTGGAAGGAGGACATCGCCAGTGGCTCGGCAGCGGCGGTGGCCGGTGGCTTCACGGCTGTGGTGGCCATGCCCAACACCGACCCCCCGATCGACAAGCCCAAGATCGTGGACGAGGTCGTGAATCGGGGCCGGGAGATCGGGCTCGTCGACGTCCATGCTGCGGGTGCCATGACGGTCGGCAGAGCCGGAGCTGTGCCCACCGACCTCGAGTCGCTGTACGAGAGAGGAGTCCGGCTGTTCACAG
The DNA here is from genome assembly GCA_964607685.1 of uncultured Acidimicrobiaceae bacterium. Taxonomy (GTDB): domain Bacteria; phylum Actinomycetota; class Acidimicrobiia; order Spongiisociales; family ZC4RG35; genus JANQRA01. Next base: position 19,946 of record CAZSOF010000013.1, read on the forward strand.
ATGACGGTGATTGCGTGACCGACGGCACGCTCTTGCGCGAGATCATGACCCGGATCGCACGCCTCTCTGGAGCCTTGGTTGCCCAACACGCGGAGGAACACACCCTCACCGCTGGTGGTCACATGCATCAAGGTGAGATGTCACGTCGTCTAGGCATCGCCGGCCTTGAAGCCGAGGCAGAGAGCGTGGTCGTTGAGCGAGACCTCGACCTGGTCGCCGAGACCGGGGCCTCCTACCACTGTCAGCACGTCTCATCCGCCGGCACCGTGGAACTGCTGCGAAAGGCGCATCGCGCAGGTCTCGGGATCACCTCGGAGGTGACACCCCATCATCTGACCTTCGATGAGTCCCACGTCTACGGGCTCGACACCAATTTCAAGATGTATCCCCCATTGCGATCGGTCTCGGATCGGGAGACTTTGATCGAAGCGCTTGCTGATGGCACGATCGACGCGGTGGCAACCGACCATGCCCCTCACAGTGTTGCCGAGAAGGCAGTCGCCTTCACCGAGGCACCCCGAGGAGTGATCGGAATGGAGACGGCAGCGTCTGCCGTATGGGAGACGCTGCGAGATCATGATCGGCTGTTCGCGGTCCTTTCCACGGTGCCGGCCCAGGTTCTCGGGCTCGAGGACCAGGGAATGCCGTTGGGCCCCGGTTGTGCGGCCAATATCGTCGTCTTCGACCCCAATCGTCGATGGATCCCCCTCCAATTCGAGTCGAAGTCGGCCAACAGCCCATATCAGGGTCGGGAGATGACGGGCAAGGTGACCGCCACGATCCACGACGGAGACCTGGTCCACGGGAGGCTGACATGAGCAGGGAATCGGCACTTCTGGCCACGGCCGATGGTGCGTTGTTTCGCGGCGTGTCCGCTGGAGCTGAGGGCATCACCACCGGGGAGGCCGTCTTCAACACGTCGATGACCGGTTACCAGGAGATCCTGACCGATCCGTCCTACGCCGGCCAGGTGGTGGTGATGACCTCGCCTCACATCGGCAACTACGGGGTGAATGATGCCGACACGCAGTCGGCACGACCGGCGGTGTCGGGCTTCGTGATGCGGGCGATGTCTCGCCGACACTCCAGCTGGCGGGCAGAGGGAGGTCTCGCCGAGTACCTCCATCGACATGGCGTGGTTGCCATCACCGACATCGACACCAGACGTCTGACGCGGCATATCCGCGATCGGGGGGCGATGCCGGTGGCGATGGGTGCCGGGGTCACCGAGGACGAGCTCAAGGCTGCAGCGGCCGATGCCCCTTCCATGCTGGGAAGGGATCTGGCGAGCCAGGTTTCCACGGCAACGCCATATCACCTTGAGGCATCGGGACAGCGCCGAGGGCTGGTGGTGGCCATCGACCTGGGCATGAAGCGGGACATCCTCACCAACCTCACTCAACGCGGGTTCGAAGTCGATGTGGTGCCGTTGGCGACCGGGGCCAGCGACATCCTCGACCGCCGACCCTCGGGGGTATTCGTTTCCAATGGCCCCGGTGATCCCGAGCCATTGGAGGACACCACCGCCAGCTTGAGAGAGCTCATAGGGGAGGTCCCTATCTTCGGGATTTGCCTTGGCCATCAGGTTCTCGGGCTCGCCGTCGGTGCTGCCACGTTCAAGCTCCCGTTTGGTCATCATGGCGGGAACCACCCTGTGAGACGACTGGAGGACGGGCGCATAGAGGTGACGGCACAGAATCATGGATTCGCGGTCGACCTCTGGTCATTGACCGGGTCCCGGCCTCCTCAGCGCTCCAGTCTGGCCACTGCCGACCTGTTACCCGCGGAAGTGATGACCGACTTCGGCACCGTGCGACCGACCCATCAGAATCTGAACGACGGGACGCTGGAAGGGATGGTTTTGATGGACCAGCCGGCCTTCAGTGTGCAGTATCACCCCGAGTCCGCTCCCGGTCCTCATGACGCGGTGGGGCTATTCGATCGGTTCTCCAACCTCATGGCGGAGAACGCCTGATGCCAGGGCGCAATGACATCAGATCGATCCTGGTGATCGGATCGGGGCCTATCGTCATTGGCCAGGCGTGTGAATTCGACTATTCGGGCACGCAGGCGGCCAAGGTCCTGCGGGCCGAGGGATACCGGGTGATCCTGGTCAACTCCAACCCGGCGACGATCATGACCGACCCCGAGTTCGCCGACGCCACCTACATCGAGCCCATCACCCCCGATGTTGTCGCCGAGATAATCGCCAGGGAGCGCCCTGATGCCCTTCTTCCCACTCTCGGTGGCCAGACGGCTTTGAATGTCGCAGCCCAACTGGCGCGGGACGGCGTCCTGGAGCGTCATTCGGTGGAGATGATCGGCGCCGGGCTCGAGTCCATCGAGCGGGCCGAGGATCG
>CAZSOF010000014.1:0-20602 GCA_964607685.1 uncultured Acidimicrobiaceae bacterium
TGGAACACATCGAACGGCGTCCCGTAGAGAAGACCCGAGATCTTGGAGTAGCTGGGCGTGCCACGGGCATCGAGCATGTCCACCGTCAGGCGGAACTGCTCACACATGAACCGGATGAGATTCCCCGCAGGTGACAGAGGTCCCAGCTTTGCCATGACCTCCGCCTCGATATCGCGAAGCCGACTTATTGTGGCCGGGGAGTCGAGCTTGACGTCACGCATCAGGTAGTAGTCGCGGTCGACCTTCGGCTGCTCCTTGAAACCGGAGGCGAAGAAATCCTTCTTCACCTGGTCATCCCAGTTGATGGCGCGCAGCACCTTGATCGGGCGCTGTGCCTCCACCAATCGGTCCGACAGCTCCTTGATGGTCTGACGGTATTGGTCCATTGCTCCCACCTGTGAAATGCTTGCCGGAATCTACGCGGTTGATGCGCTGGCACGGTCGGAAGGGGCCGTCGTCGTTTCGGCCAACCGGTAGCCTGGCTCCGGTGAGTCGCCGGATCGAGCTGGAGATCTCCGAAAGCGTGTGGTCGGAGCTGCAGAGACGCCGGCGCGAAACCGGCTACGACCTGTCCCGGCTGGTCGACTCGACGCTCTGTGACGCCTTCGACCTGGACGTCCATTCCCTGTTCCAGGTGTCGACGTCGAACGCCCTCGTCCAGGGGGTCTTCGCCGGTGCCGTCACCGTCGGCGAGCTGCGACGCCACGGAGACTTCGGGTTGGGCACCTTCACCGGGCTCGACGGCGAGCTGATAATGATCGAGGGCCAGACCTTCCGGGCCACGGTGGCGGGCGTGGTCACCGTGGTCAGCGACGACCGCGAGGTCCCGTTCGCCCTGGTCACCAGGTTTGTCGGCGACACCTCCCGGACCGTGGAGCCGGTACCCGACCTGGAAAGCCTCACCAACGAGCTCGACCGGCTCCGCCCTTCACAGAACCTGTTCGCCGGGATACGCGTCGATGCCCGATTCGACTCGCTGGTGATGCGGGCCGCCTGTCCGGCCCGACCCGGTGAGGGTCTGGCCGAGGCGACACACCATCAAAGCGAGTTCGAGGCGACCGGTGTCCCCGGAACCCTGGTCGGCTTCTGGGCGCCGGAGTACGCCCGGGCGGTGGGCGTTCCCGGTTTCCACTTCCACTTCATATCGGCGGATCGCAGCCTCGGAGGGCACCTACTCGAGCTCAGCGCGAGGTCCGCAGAAGTCGAGCTGCAAACGGAGTCCAGGTTCCATCTGGCCATCCCGGAGACCGCCGAGTTTCTGAGGGCCGACCTCAGTGGAGACCATCAGGAGGCATTGGCGGAGGCCGAGACCCGGTCCCTTAGAGCCGCCGGCGACCCCTAGCCGCTCGCGCTATCGGTCGCGATCGTCGAACTGGCCGACCGCCTGCGGGGGCGGCGCTGATACGCCGCCGGATGCACTCTTCTTGGACACAGGCGGGTCCGCGTCCTGTACTGTTAGGGCATGGCCCGGCCGCTGACGCCCGACGCGGTACCGGTGCTGTCACGGGGTAAGCACCGGAATTCCACCAAGGGTGCGTGCTTCATGGAGTACGCATCGTTTCTGGCGGGCGAGCGGTGGAGCGATCACCCCGAATGCACCCACTCTCTGCTCGCTGGAGTCGCCCGAGGCGTGAACGACTACACGTCGGATGCCGCACGTTCGAGGCTCATAGGGTGGATTCCGTCGGTGATTGGTCTCAACGGGGACGAGCCGGCGGTTGACGCGGGGATTGCGATCCGTTGCGCTGCCATCGCGCTTCCCGTCGTCTCCCAGTCCCGGCAACGGGCCCTGGCCACCGGTCTCCTCGCCGCAGTGCGCTTTCTGCAGGAGGCCGACAACGAACGCTTGTCAGCAACAGACACCAGCCGGTTGGTGGATCACGCCGAGCGCGCCCTGTCCAGAGTGCCTCACGCCCGTCGCTGGGCGGAGCATTTCGTGGCCGACACCGAACTCACGGCACGGGCCCTCCAGCGCAGGTCCGCCCCGGCGATCGTCCGTGTCGCCATAGTCGGCATCGCCGAAGCGTGTATTCCCGACCCGGACGGGCTGCTCTACGAGCTCCTGGCCACCGTCATCGACGACTGCACTCGTTGGTTCGGTTCGGGCCAATCCGCCGGCCCGGCCGTCGCCAGCTCAAGGCTGCCGATGCGACGAACTGACGTTTATGGCCTGGGCCCGCCTTCGACCGGGGTCACTGTCACCTAGTCAGGGTGTTGCCGGGGCGCTAGGCCAGGCGATCCCCGCTCCCCTCTGGTTTGAGCTGCACCGAGTCGCGGAAACCGACACGCATTGCATCCCAGTCGAGACCAGCCTGTCCGTAATGACCGCCTTCTCGCTTCGGATTCAGCGAAATTCCGCCGATAACCAAGAAAGCAGCCCGGGAGCAGGGCTTGAGATCCAAGATCGACCAATTGGCGGTCCTCCGTCGGATTCGCAGCGAAGGCCGGATCAGTGACGGGGAGTATGACGACCTCGCCAAGGGGCTCGTCACGCTGGCCGACGCCGCTACGGAGGTGGACGACGAGGTCGACGACGCCATAGACGAGCAACTCCTGTCCGGCGAAACAGAAGGGGCAACACCCGACCACCCACCCGAGCCGTTGAATTTCCTCCCGCGACCGACCTTTCGTCGGGACCTCTCGCCGAACCAGCTCGGAGCCCTGCTCATAGCGGCGATTGCGCTGCTCGTGGTCAGTTGGCTCGGCATGCTCCCCTGGTTCGTCAGCCTGTTGGGGATCCTGGTCCTCCTCACCACCGTCCTCGAGGGTTGGCGCAAGGTGACCCTCATCGGAGGGGCGGCAGTGGCGGTGATCACGGTGATCAGCCTGGTGTTCTCCGGAGGTTCCGCACCCGACCCGCCGGCCGGCCAGCCCATCGCGGCAACGCCACCTTCACAGGATCCCTACCCGCCGATCCCCGGATCCCTGGGCATCTACATGGATCAGGTCACCGAGCTTTGGAACACTGTCGACGGGCCACCGCGAATCATGCGCGGCCTCACGCGTCACAACGAAACCGGTGACTACGACACCTTCATCTACCGTTTCGGGGAGTGGGGGCGTCTGGCCGGCGCCTACGACCCCGACAACGACGCCGTCTACGCGCTGCTGGTCACCGGTCAGTTCAGCGGAGCCGCCACCGACCAGCTCTACCTCGGGCTCTGCTTCGTGGTGGCCCCGTACTCTCAAGAGTGCATCGACTCCTACTCCCAAGTGGGGCTCGACGGAGGCACCCTCCAAGACTTCGTCGACCGGCCTCATCAGGCCGAATGGACCCTGGACGGGCATTACTGGAATCTCGAGATCGATGGCAACGTGATGACTATCAGGGTCTATGGAGAAGACGTCGCCTGAGCCGGCGGCCACATGACCTGAAGGGTGGGCGCCGGCCGGTCGTCGGTGGCTAGCGTCGCTGCGGACAAGGAGACACCCGATGAGGATCCAATCCGGCCAGCTCGTAGCCCTCGGCTATGGGACCTATGTCCGGTCCGATGAGGTCATCGCCGTGGAGCCGATCACGGAGGGTCGAGGCCCGGGCAGACGCTCCCTGGTATGGGTGCGCGGGATCCGCGAGCCGCTCGTAGCCTCGCGCTCGGAGGGAGCAATAGTCGACGACCTCGTCACGCCGGTCGAGGAGGCAGCGAGGATGCGAGCCCAACGCACTGCCCTGCATCGTCTGGTCGGAGTACTGGATGCGATCTCTCCCGGGGTCCGCCGGATACTCTCCGAGGAGACCGACACCGACATAGACGAGCTCCTGGCCGAGAGCAATCGAGTGCTGGGCTGAGACCGTCGGCGCTGCGAGCAATGGAAGCCAGTCTCGCTAGAGCAACGAAATCGAGAACGGGTCTCACACGTCATCCCGATCCCGAGACGGCAGCCCTTCGGGACGGCACGATCGTCGACTTCGCCGCCGGCGAGTGGGGGCTGGCGACCGCCTGCTTCGACCAACAGAGACGGTACCGCTACCGCCTGTCGAGGGTGTGGAGCCCTTCAAATCCCGGGTTGGTGTGGGTGCTTCTCAACCCATCCACGGCTGATGCTTCGAGCGTCGACCCGACACTGAGACGTGTCCTGACCTTTTCCCGACGATGGGGTTTCGGCGCCGCCGTGGTCGTCAATCTCTTTGCGCTGCGGGCAGCCAATCCGGCGGACCTCGCCAGTGTGGAGGACCCGACCGGACCCCTCAATGATGCCGCGATCCGGGGCGCGGTCACATCCAGCGATCAGATCGTGGTGGGATGGGGCAACCACGGGGATGTCGAGAACAGGGCGGCGTCGGTCATGGGCTATCTCGCCACCTCCGGAAGGACCTTGCTCGCTCTGGGTGTCACCAAGATTGGACAACCACGTCATCCGCTGTACGTCCCCGGATCGGTGCAAGCCCGACCCTGGCGTGAGATGGTCGGGACCCGGTGGCATCAAACCCGGTGACCGCGCTCTACCGGATCTGTTTGACTTCCACCCCACCCCATCCAGGCGACTCCGCAACCAGGACAAAGTGGACATGGCCAAATACATCGAATTACGCCGCCACACCGACAACGACGGGGACCTGCTCACCCCTGAAGGGGTGAAGGCTGCCGTGGAGATCGGTGGCGGCTTGCGGGGTGGGTATCAGCTGGTCGCAGTGTCCGGGGCACGACGCGCCGTCCAGACAGCCGGTTGCCTGCTGGCCGGGCTCGGTGAGGCCGTGCCGGGCGGGATCGTCGTCGAGCCCGGGCTCCGCTCGGAGAGGGAAGACGATTGGCGTCGTGCCTACGCCCGGGCAGGAAAGGGAGACCTGGGCTCACTTCGGGAAGCCGATCCCGATCTCGTCCTAGAAGATTCCGTAGTGCTTGGCGACGGCATGCGACGACTGTTCGGCCAGATCGAGGACGGTCAGTGGGTATTGGCCGTTGGGCACAGCCCCACAGCCGAGGCTGCCGTGCTCGGCCTGACGGGCGAGATCATCGACCCCCTGGGCAAGGGTGAGGGCGTCGTCCTCGCCGAGGAAGACGCTGGCTTCAGTGTCGTGGGCCGACTCCGGCTCTAGGACGAGGGACTGGACCGATCCCCACTCGTTGAGGCTTGCCCGCGTCGTCCGGTTGTGGAGTGGAGTAGCTTCCCGCTCACAGCGTTCGGCGACCGGGGAAGGAGGTGGACCATGGCGACATATGTGACTCTGGTCAATCTCACCGACCAAGGCATTCGCAACTTCTCAGAGAGCCCGAAGCGGGCCAAGGCTTTCGAGGAGCTCGCCAAATCGCTCGGTGGTGAGGTGAAGACCACGCTGTGGACCTTGGGTGCCTACGACGTGGTCGTGATCACGGAGTTCCCCGATGATGAAACCGCGACCGCGGCCGCACTCAAGTCAAGCGCCCTGGGCAACGTCCGCACCACATCGATGCGGGCGTTCGACAGCGACGAGATGGAATCGATAATCAAGACCGCCAGCTGAACCGGCAATAGCTAGTCAACTGAGGAAACTGCTTCTGGTCGCCGACCGCTGTCACTCTCCCGCTGCTTGGGGACCACGGAAGCGATCTCGGCCAGGAGAGCATCCATTGGCCCGTACCCGGCATCGGCATCGGGAACTGCCCTCATTTGGTCAGCCGACCCGGACGACTGTCCGAGGATGATCCGGCCCAATTGATGTGACATCACCAGAGGCTCCCTCGGTGGACTCGTATTGGATCGGCAAGACGCCGGCCGAGGTTGAGTCCAGCGGGGAGCCGCGCCAGAGAGGCTGTGAACAGCCAATCGCCCAGGCATACGATGCAGACCGGTCGGAGCCGCGAAGCGGCACGACATGGCGTGGATACACTGTCGTCATCAGTCGCCCCTCCGGATTACTGAAAGCAGTGTTCAACGCGCCACGTTGGCTCTACAAGCATGACCTGGGGTGGATGTTGGGAAGGCGCATCCTCGAGGTGACCCATGTGGGTCGCAAGAGCGGGAAATCCCACAAGACCGTGCTCGAGGTGGTCTCTCACGACAAGGACACTCGGGAGAGCGTGGTCGTGTCCGCCTATGGCACGCACGCCGACTGGTATCGCAATATCCAGGCGGCCCCGGCTCTGAGGGTCAAGACCGGTCGTCTCGACTACCTGCCCGAGCAGCGGTTCCTCGATGCAGAAGAGGGACGTGAGGCCGCAGCGCGTTTCTGCCGTGAGCATCGTCTCGAGGCCAGACTCGTGAACAAGGTGCTCCCCGCGATCGGCGCCGATCTGCCCGATGATCCCGCCGCCAGCCCGGAGGAGCTGCTGGCCACATTGCCCATGGTCGCATTCCGGCCCAAGAGCTGAGCACCAGTCTGTCCAACGATCGCGGGACCGTACTTCTGTAGAGTCGCCAGACGATGCTGGGTGCCCGATTTTGGGCAGGTCGGCACCCAAATCTCGAGGCGACGATGCTCTCGAGACCACGATGCGCTCGAAGTCACCAGGCTTCGGGCCGGTGACGGAGGAAGCGACGGTGACAGTGTTCTTTGACGAGGTTGAGGATCGAATCCGGTTCGAAGGACCGGACTCGGACAACGATCTGGCCTTCAAGGTCTACGAACCCGATCGGATGGTGCTGGGCAAGCGGATGGAAGACCAGATGCGGGTGGCCGTCTGCTATTGGCACTCGTTCAACTGGCCGGGCAACGACGTCTTCGGCATGGGCACCTTCGATCGTCCTTGGCTCGTAGCGGACGCCGATCCGATGGCTGCAGCCCACCAGAAGATGGACGCAGCCTTCGAGTTCGTTACCAAGCTCGGGGTCCCTTTCTTCTGCTTTCACGACGTCGACATCGCTCCACCCGGGGACACCTTCGCCGATTCGGCCGACAACCTGGCCGTGATGGTGGACCACGCGGAGAAGAAGATGGCCGAGACCGGGGTCAGGCTCCTCTGGGGCACCGCCAATCTCTTCGGTCATCCCCGCTATGCGGCAGGGGCGGCCACCAACCCCGACCCGGAGGTGTTTGCATATGCCGCCGCCCAGGTCAAACATGCGCTGGAGGCAACGCATCGTCTCGGGGGGGTCAACTATGTCCTGTGGGGTGGACGCGAGGGATACGAGACCCTGCTCAACACCGACCTGAAGCGTGAGCAGGACCAGTTTGCCCGGTTCCTCACATTGGTGGCGGAGCACAAACAGAAGATCGGATTCGAGGGAACCCTGCTCATCGAGCCCAAACCGGCCGAGCCCACCAAGCATCAGTACGACTACGACAGTCAGTCGGTGCACGGGTTCCTGGAGCGTTACGACCTGGTCGACGAGTACCGGCTCAACATCGAGGGCAACCACGCGACCCTGGCCGGGCACAGCTTCCATCACGAGGTGGCCTATGCGGTTGCCAACGGGATCTTTGGATCGATCGACGCCAACCGGGGCGACTACCAGAACGGCTGGGACACCGACCAGTTCCCCAACTCGGTCGACGAGCTGTCCCTGGTCCTCCACGAGATACTCAAAGGTGGTGGATTCGACACGGGTGGCTTCAACTTCGACACCAAGCTGCGACGGCAGTCGATGGACCGCACCGACCTGTTCCACGGCCACATTGGGGGGATCGACACTCTCGCCAAGGCCCTATTGGTGGCCGCGGACATGATCGAGGAGGAGACACTCTCCGGTCCAGTGGCGAAGCGCTATGCCGGGTGGTCCGAGCCGCTGGGAGCCGGGATTCTCGCGGGATCCGAGAGTCTCGACTCTCTCGAGGCCAGGGTGATGAGTCGTGACCTCGACCCCAGGCCCGTCTCCGGCCGCCAGGAGCTGTTGGAGAACCGAGTCAACAAGGTCATCTGGTCTCAGGAGCCATAGACGGTGTGACTGACGCCGGGCCCACGACCACAGAGTCATCTGAGGTGCTGAGCCGCATCGGCCCCTATGAGCTCGGCGCGGCAACCGCCTTCGGGCCTCGACTGACCGGTCTGCAACATACGGGAGGCCCCCAACTCCTGGCCCGACTGGATCCAGACATTCGGGCCGGCGCCTTTGAGTTCCGGGGCGGCCACCGTCTCTGGGTCTCTCCGGAGGACCCGCCGCTCACGTATGCGCCCGACGACCACGAGTGCGAGGTGATCATCGAAGACCAGACCCTGTTGATCCTTGGCCCAGTCGACCAGGCCGGGTTCGTCAAGGAGATACATGTGAGCTGGGACGAGGAGCGACTTCACGTCGACCATCGACTGCAATGGATGGGCGGAGCTCCGATCCAGGCGGCACCCTGGGCGATCACCCAGCTGCCACTGGGTGGTGACGTCATCCTTCCGGTGACCGCGCCGGGACGAGCGGTGAGCTCCCTGCAGGCCGACCGCAGCCTGGTCCTCTGGCCGTACACCGACCTCGGTGACCCCAGGGTCTCGTGGGGTTCGCCGGCGGTGGTGATAAGAGCGGAGAGTGGGCCCCGTCTCAAGCTGGGATCGGGTCCGGCTCCTGGCCGGCTGGCCTATCTCAACGACGGCTGGCTCTTCGTGAAATGGTTCGACCCGGCCGTCGGGGGGGACTACTCCGACCGGGGTGCAGTGGGTCAGGTGTTCGTCGATGAGGTCTTCTGCGAGCTGGAGAGTCTGGGTCCGCTGGTGACGCTGGAGCCGGGCGCGGAGACCAGGCACGGAGAGACCTGGGAGGCATTGGAGTGCCGGGATCTCGACTCGGCGCTGGACCTCATGTCCGGCGGGGCTGGCTCGTGAGCCTGGTCGCGGGTATCGACGTCTCCACAACCGCCACCAAGACGATACTCATCGACGAGAGTGGATCGGTTCGTGGTGTCGGCGTCTCGACCTACGACTTCGAGATACCCCAGCCGCTGTGGACCGAGCAGGATCCCATCTTGTGGTGGGATGCCACCGTTGCCGCCACCCGCCAGGCACTGGCGAACGGTGGTGTCGACGCCGCGGACGTGGCGGCAGTGGGGCTCACCGGACAAATGCATGGCTCGGTCCTTCTCGATTCCCAGGGTGAGGTGGTGCGACCGGCGATCCTGTGGAACGATCAACGCACCGGTGCGGAGTGCGATGAGATTCGACGCCGGGTGGGATTGGAGAGGTTGATCCAGATCACCGGCAATGATGCCCTCACCGGCTTCACCGCACCCAAGCTGTTGTGGGTGGCGCGTCACGAGCCGGAGAACTGGGAACAGGTGCGTCATGTCTTGTTGCCCAAGGACTATGTCCGCTATCGACTGACCGGCGATTACGCCGTGGACGTGGCCGGAGGATCGGGAACGATCCTCTTCGATCTCCGCCGCCGAACCTGGTCCGGCGAGGTGCTGGATGCACTGGGCATCGAACGCTCGGTTCTCCCGGACCCGTTTGAGGGCCCGGCGATCACCGGGCACCTGAGTGAGCTTGCCGCCGCCGGCACCGGACTCGAGACGGGGACCCCCGTCGTGGGCGGAGGGGGCGACCAGTCGGCCAATGCGGTTGGCGTGGGGGCCGTCATCCCCGGCGTCGTGGCCCTCTCCCTCGGCACGTCGGGTGTGGTCTTCGCCACCACCGAGGGACCGACCATAGAACCCCAGGGGCGGGTCCACTCCTTCTGTCACGCCGTGCCCGATCGTTGGCACATGATGGGTGTCATGCTCTCGGCGGCGGGAAGTCTTCGCTGGCTGCGAGATACCACCGCTCCGGATCGCCCATTCGAAGATCTGGTGGCCGACGCGGCTCGGGTTCCTCCGGGCAGTGACGGCCTGCTCTTCCTCCCCTATCTGACCGGGGAGCGAACACCGCACCCCGACCCCAAGGCCCGTGGAGCGTTCGTCGGCCTGACCGTGGGCCATGACATGCCTCACCTCACACGTGCGGTCTTGGAGGGGGTGGCGTTTGGCCTCAGAGACGGGCTCGACCTGATGATTCAGGCCGGCATCGAGGCGCCTCACCAGATCCGGGCCTCGGGTGGTGGGACCAAGAGCCCGCTATGGCGTCAGATCCTCGCCGATGTCCTCGAGGCGGAGATCGCCACGGTGGCCACCGAGGAAGGAGCCGCCTACGGCGCCGGGTTGCTGGCCGCGGTCGGAGCCGGCTGGTTCCGATCCGTAGAGGAGGCTTGCTCGCAACTGGTCACAGTCGAGCCGGTGGCGCAGCCCGGGGAGTCAGTCGGTATCTATCACCAGGCACACGCCCACTACCGCGGTCTGTATCCCGCGCTTCGCCCAACCTTCGACGCCCTCTGATCCCGGCGTTCAGCCCCAGGAAGGCTCGGTCACGGGACGGAAGGCCATCTCCAGTATTCGATGGTTGCGGGGGCGGGTGAGCACGTAGACCACTGCCTCGGCCACATCCTCGGGACGCATCATCCCGGCAAGTTCGGGCATGTCGGGGGTGCGTCCGTGACCCATGGCGAAGTCGGTGGCCACTCCCCCCGGCGCCACGTTGCTGCAGCGGACACCCTCCTCCCGCAGCTCGTGATCGAGGGCGCGAGTCAGCCCGATCTGGGCGAACTTGGAGGCGCAGTACACCGCCTCGTAAGGCAGACCACGCCTACCCGCCTCGCTGGCCACGGTGACGATGTCTGCCGCGTCACTCTGGAGCAGATGGGGAAGAGCGGCGCGAACCGAGTACAGCGCACCCTTCACGTTGACGTCGATCATCTCCTCCAGGTCCTCCTCGGGGAGATCGAGGAACGGCCCGTAGGCACCGACACCGGCGTTGATGACCAAAATGTCGAGGCCCCCGAATCGCTCCACCGTGGCATCCACCAGGTTCTGCAATGCTTCTAGATCGCGAACGTCGCAAGCCATGGCCACCGAGTCGTCGATGCCCAGGTCGTCACCACTTCGTGAAGCCAGACCGAGGTGCACCCCCTTCTCGGCCAGGGCGTGGGCCACGGCGGCCCCGATCCCACGGCTGGCGCCGGTGATCAGCGCGACCTTTCCTTCCAGTTGTTCCATTGCGACTCCTCTCGGCTCCGGGAACCTCAGCCGTGGAGCTGTTCGAGCTCGGTTTCAGTCACCTCTTCGGGCAGCTTGCCCACGATGATCATGGCCAGAACCTCATCCATGGTGACGTCGTCCTTGTTTACCGTCCCCACCAACTGTCCTTGGAGCATGACGCTTATCCGATCGGCCATGTCGAACACGTCGTGGATGTCGTGGCTGATCATGATGATCCCTATGCCCTCCTGCTTCAGCTGACGGATCAGCTGCCTGACCTGCTCGGTCTCAGCAGGACCCAAAGCGGCCGTGGGCTCGTCCATGATCAGTATTCGAGCGTTGAAGTGAACTGCCCGGGCGATGGCAACCGACTGGCGCTGCCCTCCGGAGAGCGACTGGACGGGTGACTTGAAGTTCTCGAACTTCGGGTTGAGACGGGCCATGACCCGACGGCTGGCATCCTCCATGGCGGAATCGTCCAAGGTTCTCCATCGGGTCAAGAGCTCTCTTCCCAGGAACATGTTCCCCGGGGCGTCGATGTTGTCTGCCAGGGCGAGCGTTTGGTAGATGGTCTCCACACCGAGTTCCTTGGCATCCCTTGGATTCTCGATGTGGACCCGCTCACCATCGATGTAGATCTCGCCGGAGTCGGGTCGCTGTGCTCCTGACAGCGTCTTCACCAGGGTCGATTTCCCGGCTCCGTTGCCACCTACCAGCGCCAGGATCTCTCCGGCATGGAGATCGATGGTGACGTCCTCCACCGCATGCACGCCGCCGAAGCTGACGTTCATCTTCCTGAGCTCGACCAGTGGCGTCCTTCCGTCCCCGTCAACCATCGCCCTACACCTTTCGTCGGCGGTTGAATGTGTCGAAGCCAACTGCGATCACCAACACTATCCCCGCCACTATGTCCTGGATGGGCGAGGACAGACCGATGAAGCTGAGACCGTAGGCCAGCGATGACATGACCAGGGCGCCGAGCACCGCTCCCGGGATGGTTCCGATGCCACCCGAGAAAGAGGTGCCGCCAATCACCGACGCCGCGATGACGTAGAGCTCATAACCCTCGCCGAGGTCGAGGGTGGCGCCGTCGAGTCGGGCAGTGGCCACCGCGGCACTGACTGCGCACAGGATCCCCATGAGGATGAAGGTCTTCATCACCGTCCACCGGGTGTTGATACCGGCCAGCTCCGTGGCCTCCGGGCTGCCGCCGATGGCATAGACCGAGCGTCCGAATCGTCGTCGGGTGGCAACAAAGGTCATAACCATGGTGACGCCGATCAGGATCAAGACCGGCCAGGGGATACCCGTTGCCAGGCCATCCGCAGGGATGGTGATCCCGGTGGCTTCGGCATGACGCTGTGCCAGGGCGTCCGGCCACTTGTAGCTGTTGAAGATCCAGACGAGTCCGACCACAGCCGCACAACTGACCACTCCGATGAGCGTCTCTGCCCAGATCGGACGCACCGGGAAGCCGAATCTCTTCCTTTGATTGCGACGGGAGACAATCAGGAGAACGATTGCGACGCAGGCCACTCCAGCCACCGCCCAGCTCAGCGGTCCACCTATCGAGCCTTGGGGCCCTCCCCCCATCAGCCGGAAGGTCGGATCGACGGGTGAGATGGTGACGCCCCTGGTGATCAGCCAGGTCACGCCACGGAAAGCCAGCAGCCCTCCCAGGGTGACGACGAACGAGGGGACACCTATGTAGGCGATGATGAATCCCTGAAGAGCGCCGATCAACGCACCGAGCGTGATACCGATGGCGAGGGCGTAGATCCACATCATGGGATGGTCGAAGCCGATGTACTCGGGCAGGACCCTGGCCATGACGTAGGCGTAGGTCATCCCGACCACTCCCACCACCGAGCCCACCGACAGGTCGATGTTGAGTGAGACGATGATCAAGGTCATCCCGGTGGCCAGGATGGCGATCGACACCGACTGAACGGCCAGATTCACGAGATTGACCGGTTCGAAGAACCTTCCGTCGGTCACCAGCCCAAAACCAAAGATGATGAGGACGAGGGCCACCACCATGCCGAAGACCCTGAGATCGATCTCCAGCGCCCGTACGATGCCGGCCGCGCCACGGCCTTCCTGCTTCTCGATATCGGTTGGCGCGTCGGCGAGTCTGGTCATCCCATCACTCCTCCGTCAGTCGCGAAAGCGCCCTGCGTCGAGGCTAATCGACGCAGGGCGCATGATCCTACCTTTGGGTTCTAGCCGCAGGCGTCAACGGTCCCCGGATCGACACCGGCGCAAACCGCGTCCTGAGTCTCCCATCCCAGGTCGATCACCAGATTGAGGTTCTCCTGTGTGATCGGCGTGGGCTTGAGAATGATCGACCAGACATCGATCCCTCCCGGTGTGGTGAACGGCTGGGCTTCGAGCCCGGCCTCGGGAAATACGTGGTCCTCCAGATCCGAAGGTGCAGAGATGTCCGCCAGCGCGGTTCCCTGGGCCAGCTGGACGGCAACCGAACCGGCCGTTTGGCCAAGACCGAAGGCGTCCTTCCACACCGACACCAGCTGCGTGCCGAGGGCGACACGATTCAGGGCCGGTGTATCGCCGTCCTGACCGGTCACCGGGACGGTTCCAGCCAATCCCACCGCGTCGAGCGCGGCCACGACACCGGTTGCCATGCTGTCGTTCTCGGAGATGACGGCCTGGATGTCGTTGTTGTTCGCCGCCAGACAGGCATCCATCATGTTGCGGGCGTTGGTGGTGTCCCAGTTGTCGTTGTAGTCCTCACACACGATGTTGATCTCCGGATGCGCATTCAGCGGCTCTTCCATACCGCCGCGCAGGAAGTCGGCGTTGGGGTCCGCTGGATGACCCTTGACGATGGCGTAGTTGCCTTCGGGCACTGCCTCCGTGATCACCTCGGCCATGATCGTCCCAACACCCACGTTGTTGAAGGTGATGTAGAAGGCGTTCTCGTCTTCTATGAGTCGGTCATATCCGATCACGGGAACGCCCGCCTCGAGCGCCTTCGTAACCGCGGGCTTGATGGCCTCGGAGTCCTTGGCCAGGATGATCAGGGCGTTGGCGCCCTGGGCAATCAGGCTGTCCACGTCGGTCAGCTGCTGCTCAGCCGAGTCGTTGGCATCGGTCTCGATGACCGTGCCTCCGGCCGCCTCCACCGCAGCGATGATCGCCGGCCCGTCGGCCTTCGCCCAACGTGGCTGCGCGTAGTTGTTCCAGGAGATGCCGATGACGATGTCCTCCATCGCCTCGGTGGTCTCCGGAGCCATAGTCGTTTCGGTTGCGCCTTCGGTCGTTTCCGTAGCGCCTTCAGTGGTCTCCGTTGCGCCCTCGGTGGTCTCCGCACCTTCCTCTGCCGGACTGCACGCAGCTACCAGCAGGGCCAGCACGGCCAATAGAGCGATCAGGAATCTTCGTTGTTTCAATCTTCCCTCCTAGTGGCTCCGCCATGGCTCGACGCCGGTTCTCCCCGGTTGTCGCCCGCGCGACGGGGAGGCGCAGATCTCGGATGAGGCCCGCCCGACGTCAATGCCGATGGCATGGGGGGCGAGCATACTCATCGATTGTTTTCCCCTGCAACAAAAAGCTGCAGGTCGAAATCCCCCATGCCCGTCCTACATCAACCATTGCGGTACTACGGGTGTTCTGCATATTGTGTTGTCCCCAACAAAAGGCTGTGAGAGTTTGGCCTGGAGTACGACCTCAGAGCAGGGAACGCCAAGTCGACGACGAGGAGTAGCCGCCGACGAGCTGCGTCGTCACAACCTCTCCGCCGTGCTCGACCGTCTCCATCTCCATCGCCCACTCTCCCGCTCCGACCTGGCGGAGAGAACCGGCCTCAATCGTTCGACCATCGCCGACCTCATCGCCGAGCTGAAAGAGTTGGGTCTGGTGGTGGAGGAGCCCGGTCTCACCAACTCCGGGCCCGGACGACCCTCATCCTTGGTGAATACCAGGCCGGAGGGCGCGGTGGTCCTCGCCATCGAGCTTCCTGTCGACTCCGTTGCTGTGGCCACGATCGGATTGGGCGGACATGTCTACAACAAGGTTCGGGTGGCGAGACCGAGGGGCCGCTTTTCTCCCGAGGAGACCGTCGATGACATCTCCAAGTTGGCCAAGCCCATCCTCGCTTCCCTCCCCACGGACCACCTCCTCGCCGGTGTGGGCGTGGCGGTGGCCGGCGTGGTGCGCCGCTCCGACGGATTCGTGCACATCGCCCCCAATCTCGGTTGGCGCAACGTACCGCTGGGGTCGATGGTCGCCGAGGAGTTTCCCATGACTTCTCGAGTGAGGATGGCCAATGAAGCCGATCTCGGTGCCCTGGTCGAGTCCCTGAGAGGATCGGGCATCGGTGCCAGCCACATGCTGTACGTGGCCGGCGAGGCAGGGATCGGAGCCGGGATCATCCAGGATGGTCAACCCATGTTGGGGGCGGCGGGGTACGCCGGTGAGGTGGGGCACACGCTGATAAACCCCGCCGGCAGGAAATGCCGGTGCGGAGGTGTCGGCTGTTGGGAGACAGAGGCAGGAGAGGCGGCCCTGGCACGGCACGCCGGCATGCCGGGCACCACCGTGGGCCAGAAGCTCATCGACGAGGTGGTGCGAGCCGTCAACACCGGTGACCAACGCGCCCTGACTGCCTTGGAGGAGGTGGGACGTTGGCTCGGCATGGGCATCGGGAATCTGATCAACACGTTCAATCCACAGCGGGTCGTCATTGGCGGCTTCTACGACGAGCTGTTCCCATATCTGGAGAAGGCCCTGGTCGCGGCGTCCAGGGACGTGGCGTTGGAGGCGCCGGGAGAGACGGCGACCATCGTGCGGGGAACCCATGGCGTCGACGCGCCGCTGAGGGGAGCCGCCGAGCTCGTCTTCTCGGAGGTCACCGCAGACCCGGCTGCGCTGGCGTCTGAAGCCCGTGGTGGCGGCCAAGCCAGGAGTGAGACACGTGGCCCTGGCGAGGCCGTACCGGTCGTCTCCTAGGAGTCTGTTTGGACGGGGGTCTCAGGGTGCGGCCGCGAAGATCTGTTCCATGACCACGAGGTTCTCGACCGCGTCCTCGGGTGGGATGGGAACCGCCGTGCCCTGGCGAATGGCTGCGGAGAAGGCATCGGCCTGCACGCCATATTGGTCCGCCGGGTCGATCTCGTGGACCTCGACATGAGGCGAGGCCGGGGGGTCACCGCCGTGGACATGAAGGATTCGCCCGGGGAGATCCGGTGGGATGTTGAACGGAATCTCCACTACGAGCCGACCTTCGGTGCCCACGATGCTCACCCTCTGGTCATCTTCGAGTTGCGTCGAGCAGGTGAAAGTCAGGTGACGACCGGCGAAGTCGAGCACGGCCGAGGTGACGACGTCCGTGCCGAACGTCGGGTCGCGGCGGATCGAGGCCTGAACTCCTGTTGGTTGGGAGGCGAACAACATGCGGGCCATGTTCACCGGGTAGCAGCCGATGTCGTAGAGAGCCCCACCACCGAACTCGGGGATGTTGCGGATGTCGTCCGGGTTCACGTTGTGGTAGGAGAAGAAGGACTGAATGGCGAGCACATCGCCGATGAGGCCATCGTTCACCATGCGCCGCACCTCGACCCAAAGCGGGTGCAACCGATACATGAAGGCCTCCATGAGCTCGACGCCGGCAGCCGAGCAATGATCCACCATGCGCCGGGCATCGGCACTGGTCAATGCCATGGGCTTCTCACAGAGGACGTGCTTGCCGGCGTCTGCCGCTGCCATCGTCCACTCCATGTGCAGATGATTGGGAAGCGGTATGTAAACCGCCTCGATCTCGGGATCGTTCAGCAGCTCCTCATAGGAGCCATGCGACTTGGGAATGCCCAGTTCGCCGGCCGCTCGAGCCGCCCGGTCCGAGGAGCGAGATGCTATGGCGTGAACGACACTCATCTCGGATCCCTGCATCGCCGGGATGACCTTGGTCATCGCGATGTGGGCCACACCGAGCACGCCCCATCGCACCGGGCTGATCTCTTCCGCCATTGCCAGTCCTCCTGCAGTCGTAGGTCGGTGCATTGTCTCGGGTGTGTCGCCGATCGGCAAGAGACATGAGTTCGGACGGCATCGGATCGAGGACTTCGATGCCCTGGCTCATCGCCGGTGTGGTCGTGGGCGCAGGCGTCACCACCGGCCTGGTGCTCCTCACGATGGCTCTGATACGAGGTGACGCCCCCGCCGAGGCGATGGGGCCACCGCTGTTCCTGGACGAGACCGTCAGTTCCGGCATCGACCACGTCTATGACGGCGACTTCACCTACTTCGTCGGCGGTGGAGTGGCTTCCTTCGACTGCGACGACGACTTCAGGCCCGACCTCTACATGGCTGGAGGCACCCAGCCCGCCGGGCTGTACAGAAACGTGAGCGAGGTGGGAGGCCCGCTTCGTTTCAGCAGAATGACCGGGACACCGGATTTGTCCGACGTGACCGGTGCCTACCCGATCGACATCGACTCCGACGGGATGGTCGACCTGGCCGTGCTCCGGGTCGGCGAGAACGTGGTTCTGCGTGGTCTCGGTGATTGCGCCTTCGAGCGCGCCGACCAGTTGTGGGGCATCGACGGCGGTAACGAGTGGACCGCCGCGTTCAGCGCCAAATGGGAGGGCGCCTCGCCCCTACCGACCCTGGTGTTTGGCAACTACGTCGCCGTGGATGAGAACGGGAAGCAGACCGGAGGTTGCTCGGACAACGTGATGTTTCGGCCACAGGGCGTCGGATACGGTGACCCCATCCCGCTCGCCCCGGGATGGTGCGCCCTCTCGGTGCTCTTCAGCGACTGGGACCGTTCCGGTCGTCGCGACCTGCGCGCCACGAACGACCGCCACTACTACGTCGACGGTGAGGAGCAGATGTGGAGGGTGGCGGAGGGAGAACCACCCATCCTGTACACCAGAGAGGACGGCTGGGAGCAGCTGAAGATCTGGGGAATGGGTATCGCCAGCCACGACGTGACCGGAGACGGGTTGCCCGAGGTGTATCTGACGAGCCAGGGTGACAACAAGCTTCAAACCCTGGCAAACGGTCCGGACCAGCCGACCTATGAGGACATAGCCCTCCAGAGCGGGGCCAACGCCCATAGACCCTTCACAGGCGACAAGAGCAGGCCATCAACGGCGTGGCATGCCCAATTCGAGGACGTCAACAACGACGGCTTCATGGATCTCTTCGTCACCAAGGGCAATGTGGAGGCGATGCCCGAATTCGCCGAGGACGATCCCAACAACCTCCTGCTCGGCCAGCCCGACGGCACATTCGTGGAGGGTGCCGTAGAAGCCGAGCTGCTCGACTACGCGCGAAGCCGGGGAGCGGCTCTGTCCGATTTCAATCTCGACGGGCTGCTCGATGTGGTCGTGGTCGACCGTCGCGAACGGGTCAGGATCTGGCGAAACACGGGGGCCGGCCAGGGATCCGCCACCGAGGAGCCGGGCAACTGGCTTGCCCTCGATCTCAACCAGCAGGGCACCAACCGCGACGGCATCGGCTCCTGGGTCGAGGTTCGGCTAGGCGAGACGAGCATCCCGCGAGAGGTGACCATCGGTGGCGGTCATGCCGGAGGTCAGCTTGGGTGGATCCACTTCGGGCTCGGTGATGCCGAGCGGGCCGAGCTCAGGGTGACCTGGCCCGATGGGGAGGCCGGCCCGTGGATGGATGTCGACGCCAACCAGTTCCTCATCGTCGACCGAGAAACCGCCTCGGCACGCCCCTGGGCCCCCGTGGCAAACTGACCGCATGGGGACTGCTACCCGAGTGGCTCACCTCGCACCGGTCGATCTCCCCGACTTCGGGATGCCCGAAGGCGCCCCGGAGTTGCCTTCACATCTGTACTCCGAACGTCTGGAGAGACTCAGAGGGAGGGCGTCCGACCGCCGATACGACCGTCTGGTCGTCTACTCCGACCGGGAACACAGCGCCAACCTCTCTTATCTGACCGGGTTCGACCCCCGGTTCGAGGAGGCGTTGGCGGTCATCGGCCGGGATGAGGACCCTGCGATCCTGGTGGGGAACGAGTGTGTGGGGATGGCTGAGTCCGCCCCCTTGCCCATGCGGGTCCATCTGTTCCAAGACTTCAGTCTTCCCAGCCAGCCGCGCGATCGCTCGCTCCCGCTCCGCGAGGTCCTGAAGCACGAAGGGCTGGGACCCGATAGCAGGGTTGGGGTCATCGGCTGGAAGGGGTTGGCGGGCAGGGAGAGACTCGATGTGCCGTCGTTCATCGTCGACGAGCTGAGGCAAGTGGCCGGTGTGGTCGAGAATGCCACCGACCTGCTCATCGACCCGGCTCGCGGTCTGCGTGTCATCAACGAGGTAGAACAGCTCGCATACTTCGAGTACGCCGCCTGTCAGACCTCGAACGGGGTGCGAAATCTCCTGTTCGGTCTCGAGCCGGGCATGACCGAGAAGCAGGCCGTCCGACTCCTGGATTGGGATGGGACACCTCTGTCTTGCCACCTCATGCTGACCGCCGGGGAAAGAGCTTCATTGGGGCTGCTCAGCCCGGGTGACCGTCGCATCGAACGGGGTGACCGATTCACCGTCGCCTTCGGCATATGGGGCGCATTGAATTGCCGCGCGGGGTTCCTGGTCGAAGATGCGGACGAGCTTCCGGGCGACATCACCGACTACCTGGAGAGACTGGTCGTTCCCTACTTCGGCGCGGTTGCCGAGTGGTATCAGGCGCTGCACGTCGGTCAGCGAGGTGGTGTTCTTCAGGAGATCATCGACCGACACCTCGGCGACCCGTTCTTCGGCATCTTCCTCAACCCCGGTCACCAGATTCACCTCGACGAATGGGTCAACACGCCGGTGGCGCCCGGATCCGAGATCGAGCTTCGCTCCGGCATGGCCATGCAGGTGGACATCATCCCGGCCACCGGCACCCGCTACTTCACGACGAACATCGAGGACGGTATTGCCCTGGCCGACGAGTCGCTACGGGATGAGTTCTCCTCCCGCTACCCGCAGGCATGGGGCCGGATCACGGCTCGCCGGGACTTCATGCGAGACGCGATAGGAATCGATCTCCATCCCGATGTACTCCCCTTCTCCAACATCCCCGCATATCTCCCGCCGTTCCTCCTCAGCCCGGATCGGGTGATGACGTTGGCGTAGCTGGCTCTGTCAATCTCGATACCTGAAGGTGCCGTCCGGCCAGAAGGACGCGAAATCCTCGGGGAACACGGTGGCGGCAGGCAGCAAGTCGAGACGTTGGCCCTGCAACGGACCATCCAGGGCAAACCCGCGCACGGGATCGAAGACGCTGCCGGTTTCCCGGTCGACCAACTCCCCGTCGAGTATCTCCAGGGTGACCACCGAGTCGTCGACATGGCGAGAGAAGACCGCCCACCGGTTCTCGTCTTCGGGGTCGACAACGACCGCTATCCGCACCCCCCCGACCACGTCGTTTATCACACCCTGGGTTAGCACAGCCCCGTACGTGTAGGCGACAGCCTCAGCTCCCAGGTCGACCACAATCGCCAGGTCGCCCAGGCCCACCACCATGGGAAAGCCGAAAGTGTCGAGGGCCAGTGTCTCAGGGTGGGCATCTATCCACGCCTGCCAGGTTGTCAGTGTTGAGGGGAGCAGATCCACCTTCGTCCCTGACAGCTCCCCGAGAATCGCCTCACCCAACGGTTGGCTCCACACACTTCCGGTGCCATGGTCCCACCAGGTCATGGCGTTCTGCCACAGCGCGCCCTGATTGCCGAAGACGACCTCCTCTCCGTCGATCTCCCGGCGATGGACCATCGCCGTACCGCAGAG
>CAZSOF010000014.1:20702-22230 GCA_964607685.1 uncultured Acidimicrobiaceae bacterium
CGCCCGACACCCATCAGGTCCGGTCGGCACTCCCTCCGACGATCAGCCAACGGTCCCCACCGATCTGCCGCATGACGAAGGAACCGGAGAATGAGGATGTGGTCCATGTCTGCTCGACGCCGAGCGCATCGTGTGTGATGTCGCGCACAGTGCCAGATCCATCGAACACGAGGGCGGCCCCTGATTGGGCTTCGCCGGCGTCGGTGACCGACAGACTGAGGGTGTCGAACGTGTAGACCGGCACCACGCGCACTCCGGTGGCGATGGCCTCATCGATCACCCGTTGCATCTCGACCAGCCTGTCCCCGGCGTCGGCACCTGCGAGGAGGCTGCCATCGCCTCGGCGGACCGCCTCGCCTTCGATGGCCAGGTTCTCGGCCAGAGTCACGGCGAGGTCGTCGACGTCGGCCTGGCCCATCCCGCCGCTCAAGGCGAACACATCAGAGTGGGCGGTGACGGAGGGGAGGTCCGAGGAGTCCACATCGATGCTCAGGTCGGTGACGCCGGACGCATCGGCGGTCGCTACCTGCTCCCGAGCAGGAGAACCTGCCAACACGATGAAGACCACGACGAGCACCACTGCTGATCCGAATGTGACTCCCGTGACGAACGAACGGCCGGGAGATCCCGCAATGGGCCCCAAAGCCGATCCGGCCCCTGCCTGTTCAGAGGCATCCTCCCGCAATCGGTCGAACAGCTCGCGGATCGGTGTCATCAACACCAGGCTTCCCAGCAGCGCCACCTTGGCCCCGTATTCCACGGTCTGGGGAGCCATCATCAAGGTGGCCAGGATGGCGAGGCAAGTCGCAAAGGCCACTCTCGCCCTCCGCCCGGTGGGGACGGTCTTGGGGTCGGTGATCATGAAGAACACGAAGATCAGCACCTCCGGCGAGGTGACGAGCACCGACCAGAAGTCCGATCCACACACCGGCTGCAGTGCCCATGCCGCCGTCATGCAGTGCCCCGACAACGAGAGCACCCCCAATGCCGCGGCCAGAACCACCCAGAACACGAGTGCCATCTCGAACAATCGCAAGCGTCTGGTGATGAGGATGCCCCCACTGACGATGATGACGTAGGCGAGGATCATCCAGAAGTTGGGTGGCGCCCACCAGAAGTCCAGAGGCTCGATCACGGTGCTCCCCAACACCAGGAAGGCGACCACCAGGCCTATGTTGGAAGGGTTGAACAGGTGGGTGCCACGAAACCGGATGAGGTGCTTGCTGAGCACCGACAGGCCGGCAACCACCGCGAAGTAGTACCACCCCGACCAGGACCAGTAGTCGCCTCGCCCCATGGCCACCAATCGAAGGATCAGCGCGACACCGCTTCCGGTGAGCATGCCACTGGCGGGCCAGACCAATGCGCCGTGGCGAGACAGATTCCACAAGACATCGACCAGCGCTGCGGCGACGATCGCACTGAGGATCTGCGGCACCGACACCCGAAACCCGAGGGCAGTGATGCCCAGCACGTGCACCGATATGATCACCGCCGCGGTGTGGAGCCGGGGATCGCGCCAGGTGGG
>CAZSOF010000015.1:0-5729 GCA_964607685.1 uncultured Acidimicrobiaceae bacterium
GCCGACGACATAATCGAGCCCAGCATCACCGCCCGACCCATCCAGGTGTTCAACAGCCTCTACCTGTTCGACCCGCTGGCTCTCACCTGGCAGAAGACGGGAGTGACACCGCCTGCCGATAGCTTGTGGGTGTCGACATCAACGGGCCTCTACTCGGTCACCTCGGAAGAGCCGATTCGTATCATCGACCTGTTCACAGATGGGGTGATCGCGGGCGACGGCCACCAGGGATGGGACCTTCGACGTCTGATCGGCTCCATGAGGGACGATCTCCTCGTCGTGCTCACCACGGAGATTCCCGAGCAACCCGGGTTCGTGACGGTGGCGATCGCCGCCTTCGACCCCATGGCCGGTGAGACGATCTGGATCAGCCCCATCTCCAGCACATTCGGCATTCCAGTGGAGGCGCACGGCTCGCCGGACAACAGCGCATTCATCGCCGTAGGCGCCGACGTGGAAACCGGCGATCAGCTGGCCACGGCGATATATGACGCCGATGGCACCCAGCAGAGCACTCTGAGCCCGAACGATCTCGGTGAGCCCATCGGATGGTTCGACGACGAATCCGTGGCGTTTCGCACCAATGAGGAGATCGTTTCGGTCTTCAACCTGGTCGACGGTTCCACCGTCACCTACGGCGTGCCGCAGACCCTCACGGGCTCGGCAATGGCCGCGGTGGGCGATGGGCAGAATGTCCTCGCCGTGGACGGCCGTGACCTGGTACTGCAGGATCTCACCGACCCTGACGTCAGTCTTCCGCTGGCCACCAATTGCAGCATCGGGCGCACTGGCGACCCGGGCTGGGGCATCTAGCGCCCTACCGCAAAAAGGTTGGCCCGCGGCGATCACCTCCGCCGGGCTGCGTGGTCAGTCCGACTTCTCGGCCTCTTCCGCCGCCTCTACCTGGGCCGCCTCACGGCCACTCTTGATGAGAGCCTCGCGCTGGCGCTCCCCGGCCACGGTGTCGGACACCGCCTGCCACCCGGTCGGCTCGCGCATTGCCCTCGAACCGGGAACCGATCCCATGATGTCTGATACCTCGTCACCCGAGATGTTCTTGCGTTGCTCGAGCACCGCTGCTAGCTCCAGGACCTTGTCCTTGTGCTCCTCGAGCAGGCCGGCCACTTCGTCGTAGAGGACGGCGAGGTTCTTCTCGATCGCCTCACGGTTCTCCCTCAGAGAGACGGATATGGCGTTGGCCGGAGTGCCGCCTCCGGTCTGACGGGTGCCCTGGGCCGAAGTGAGACTCGACCCCATGCCAAACGAGCCTTCCATGAGAGCTGCGACTCGGGAAGCCGAGCTCAGGTCGCCGGAGACACCCGAGCTGTTGTCGCCTTCGAAGAACATCCGCTCCCCGGCGAGAGACGCCAGTGAGACCATGATGTCGGTCTGGAACTCGGACTTCCACTGGGTAAACCGCTCCTCCTCACCTTGGCTCTTGACCATCCCCAGAGTCGATGAGCGCTTCTCGATGGACACCAGATCGATCTTGCGATGGGCGCCGAGGAGATGTGCGGTGACAGCATGTGAGGCCTCGTGGATCGCCACCGCGTGCCGCTCTCTCTGGATGTAGTCGACATCCTCGGGCGGGCCCAACTCCTTGAGGGCTTTCGCCTTCCAGATGTCCGGCCACTCGATGGCCTCGCGCCCATCGCGAACCGCGAGGATCAAAGCCTCGTTGACCATGTCCTTGATCTTGGCCCCCGAGTAGTAGGGGGTTACCGTCGACAGCTTCTCGATCTCGGGGTCGGTCAGCTTGTGCTCCACCTTGGCGAGGTAGCCGACCAACGTCTGCTTGCGACCTTCCTTGGAGGGATAGCCCACCTTGTACATGCGGTCGATGCGTCCCGGACGAAGCAGAGCCTCGTCCAAGGCGTTGGGCATGTTGGTGGCCATGATGTGGAGGATCCGGTACTTGGGTGGAGGCTTGGGCTTGAAGCCAAACATCTTCCGTAGCCGGTTGGTCAGCCCCCTCGGCTTGGCCAGACCGTTCATCTCGGTGAGCAGAGCCTGAAGTGTCCCCATGCCACCGCCACCGCCGGCCATGCCACCCATCATGATCCGATCCAGCCAGGAGCGCCGTGGGGGCTCGTCTTGTGACGCATCGCCGAACTCGTTGTTCCACTCATGTATCAGCATCTGCTGAGAGGCCAGACTCAGATAGGAGAACCCATTGCAGTCGAGCCCAGTGTCACCGCGCAGGGTATGGCCCAACTGCCCCTGAGGGGCACCGCCGATCTGACCCCGCGAACCGAGGGCATCGGCCTCGTCGAAGAAGACGATGACGCCGCCATGACGCAGCGAGAGCTTGCGCAGCTTTCGGTAGAGGCTCTTCACCTTGAGGATGCCGATGCCAAAGAACATGTTGATGAATGCACCCGGTTCCACGAAGACGAACGGCTTTCCGGTCTCTCCCGCAGTGGCCTGGGCCATGAGTGTCTTTCCAGTCCCTGGGGGGCCCCACAGGAGAATGCCCCCCGGTATATAGCCCCCCTTCTCCTCGATCTCGTCAGGCTTTTCCAGGAACGCGATGTTCTCCCGGATGAGATCGAGGACGTGGTCCTGACCCCAGACATCGTCGAAGCGAGTGGTGACCTCCTCGGGGAGAATGACGTCCATGCCCCCGCGGGACAGCAGCCAGAAGATGCCGACGAACTGCACCGTGATGAAGAGGAACCCAAAGGCAAGCTGAAAGATGAACGGCAGGGCATCCACGAAGATTCGTGGCGCCTCCACCAACGCCTGGATCGGCCCGCTGACCTCATCGATGAAGTAGTCGAGAACCAGACCCAGGATCAGCAAATAGAACGACCAGCGGAAGAGTCGACCGACCCGGAACCGGGTCCACGGCTTGAAGTGGTCGTGGGTCCACCGCTCGAACCCCCCAAACACGCCCTCATGCCAAAAGTTGTGATAACCGGGCGACTTCTCCGAGATCAGGTAGTGGGTCTGGCGGAGCAACTCGAACCCGAAGAGGATCGCCATGACTCGTCCTGCTGTCGTCGCGAAGAAGTTCTCCAGGACCTCCCCAAAGCTCAGGAATCCGAGGTCGGGAGAGCTGAGGATGATGGCGGTCATGACGATGCCCAACAGAACCAAGAACTTGATTCGGTCCCAGGTGTCGGCCCTGCGCCGAGTGGCCCTCAGATCGCGCTTACGTGTGTTCAGCCCTTTTTGTTTACGAGCCATGAATCAACCACCTTGGTGATGATGTCTTGGTTGGTGATGAAACAGTCACGGTTGCATCCGGCAACGATCGAGTAGATGCGGGTGTCTCCGGGGTCCGAAACGGAGATCAAATAGGCCACACCCAGATCGGAACCGGATTCACTCTCGAAAGAGACTAGGAGGCGAACCCCGTCGAAGCCGGCGCCGAAGCTGAAGTCTTCCTTCTGTAGCTCGTCAGGGTTTGCCATTGCGTAGTAGGGAATGACGGATTGGGTCAACATGGCCCGGGATAGGAAGTCACGCTCCACGTCACCCACCTGACGCACCGAGGCGGCACCGATCGGGTAGTCGGCTTCGGCAATGTTGCCGCTGAGACGGCTCACATCCTCGACGGGCCCTCCGTCGAATCCGGTGCTGGTCACTGCGGGGAAGGTGAAGCCTTGGTACCCGGGATTGAAGGGGAGAGACTCCAGGGTCGACAGCTCGGACAGATCGTACGTGTTCCACTGGTCGGGAACATCGAAGCGACTCAGGCTCTCACCGTCGGTCACGGTCCTGACTCCCGAGTCGCCACCGGAACATCCGGCGAGGATCGCACCGATGACGACCACGGTCGTCGTCGAGAGGCCCAACCTCGTCGGTCTCATCGCAACAGGATAAGCCGCGATCGGCCTTCCGGGAACAGGTCGCAATGTGCTGGACCGGTCTACGCTCGCCCCCGTTGTGCCGCCACCCGACGCCAGGATCATCCAGTGGCTGATGGACGGTGATGCCGCCATCCGCTGGCAGGTGATGGACAACGTCTTGGGGGAGTCATCCGATGAGGTGGCGCGGGCTCGTTCCCAGGTGGCAACCACCGGGTGGGGGGCGGACCTGCTCGATCGACAGGACGCGGAGGGCACTTGGGCGGGAGGCCTCTACTCACCCAAGTGGACCTCGACGACCTATACCTTGCTGCTGCTATGGCGGTTCGGGTTGGCGCCCGACAACGAAGCAGCACGCCGTGGAGTGGAGCTTCTCTGGGAGGGTGCGCGCTACTTCGACGGTGGTTTGACCCCATCGCGGACGATCGATCTCCCCGAGGCCTGTGCCACCTCGATGTACACCACGCTGGCCGCTTACTTCGGATATGCCGACTCCAGGGTGGATGTGGCGATCCAATGGCTCCTCGACAATCAGCTGCCGGACGGTGGATGGAACTGCCAAACGGTGAGGTTTGGTGACACCCACGGCTCGTTTCACACATCGATATCGGCGTTGGAGTCCCTCGCCGAGGTCAACGCCGGCGGGCGAGCCGACGTGCTAGGCGCCATGCACAGAGGCTGGGAGTTCTTCTTCGCCCATCGTTTGTTCAAATCGCATCGCACCGGAGAAGTCGTCAATCCGGTCTTCACGAGGCTGTCCTTCCCACCCCGCTGGCACTACGACATCCTGCGCGGCCTCGACCACCTCCGAGCGGCCGCGGCCCCGTGGGACGATCGATGTCAGGACGCCGTTGCCCTTCTGCAGTCGCGTCGACGCGCCGACGGGACCTGGCCTCTCCAGCACCGGCATACCGGCAAGGTGTGGTTCGACATGGAGAGGCACAGTGGTCCCAGTCGTTGGAACACCGTGCGGGCCCTCCGCGTGCTGACCTGGGCCGATGAGGCTCCGGGGCCGCATGGCAACGTCGGCCACGTCTAGAGTCCCCGCCGCAAGCTCACCGATTCGAAGGAGTCTTGGGATGCCACTACTGGACTTGTTTTGGACAATGCTCTGGCTGTTCCTGTTCTTCCTGTGGATCTGGCTGCTGATCTCCCTCTTCAGCGATATCTTCCGCCGCGACGACATCGGTGGATGGGGTAAGGCAGGCTGGGTCTTCTTCTTGATCATCTTGCCGTTGCTCGGCGTCCTGATCTATCTGATCGCGCAAGGAGGCAACATGGCGGAGCGCCAGGTCAAGGATGCGAGGGCGGTTCAAGCCGCCCAGGAGGACTACATCCGCAGCGTGGCCGGTGGTGGTGGCGCTTCCACGGCCGACGAGCTGGAGAAGCTGGCCAAGTTACGCGACTCCGGCACCATCACAGCCGAGGAGTTCGCCGCCCAGAAGGCCAAGCTGCTCGGCTAGAGACGAGGGGCTCGTGACGCCTGGACCGGGTGTTTCGGAGCCGGGACACAAGTCGTGAGACACACGACTCGCCCGCCCGCTTGACAAATGGTCGGTCATTCCCGACTATACGGGAATGACCGACCATAAGTCGCCCGACTATGAGCTGGAGCCCACTTTCCGACTGGAGACAGTCGACGAATACCGTGCCCTATTCGAGGAGACACGCCAACAGATCGTCGACCTCCTCCTGGAGCGGGCCGCCACCATCAAGGAGTTGTCGGAGACACTCGACAAGCCCAAGGGCACCATCGGCCATCACGTCTCAGTGCTCGAGGAGGCCGGGCTCATCGAGGTGGTGCGAACCAAGATGGTGCGGGCCATCGAGGCCAAGTACTACGGACGGTCTGCCCGAACCTACGTCATTGGGGACTCGCCAGACTCCAGCGTCGAGCTCGCCCCCAATCACTTCCTA
>CAZSOF010000015.1:5829-8396 GCA_964607685.1 uncultured Acidimicrobiaceae bacterium
CCCTCGGCTCTGGATACTGGAAGCTGTGGTCAGCTTCGGTTGTGTCCAACCTCGGTGATGGTGTCGCCACGGTCGCCTATCCCTGGCTGGCGTCGGCGCTGACCCGCAATCCAGTGCACATTGCGGCCGTGGCCCTCGTCACACGGCTCCCCTGGCTCCTGTTCTCGCTTCCGGCGGGTGTCATCACCGACCGGGTCGATCGCAGACGTCTCGCCGCCTGGATGGACGTCTTCCGATTCGTCTTCACCCTGGGGATCGCGCTGGCGGTGCTCGCCACTCAAGACGAGCTGTCGTCTCCGGAGGGGATAGCCGCCGGGACCGCCTCACCACCGGGTGTCGCCGGACTCCTTCTGGCACTCGTCTACGCGGCGGGCCTCCTTCTCGGGACCGCAGAGGTGTTCCGTGACAACGCAGCGCAGACCCTCATGCCGGCGATCGTGGACAAGAAGAACCTGGAGAGAGCCAACGGGCGGCTGTGGGGTGCCGAGATGGTGATGAACTCATTTCTGGGCCCACCGCTGGCCGGCGTTCTGATTGCATTCACCTTCTCGCTTCCCTTCTTCCTCGACGCTGGGACGTTCGCCGTCGCTGCCGCCCTTGTCTTCCTGATCGCCGGTGAGTTCCGGCCCAGGAACGACTCCGACCAGCCGATCGTCCCGGCTTCCTTTTGGGGCGATCTGAAGGAGGGCGTTCGGTGGCTGTGGAGTCACCCGTTGTTCAAACCGATGGCGATCGCCCTCGGTGTCCTGAACGGCACCATGATGATGTCATTGGCGACGTTCGTCCTGTTCGCTCAGGAGGTCCTCGAGCTGGACGCAACCGGTTTCGGCCTCATCACCACGGGGATCGCTCTCGGTGGAGTTGTCGGCTCCTTCGTCGCCAACCGCCTCGCCGCGGCATTGGGCCAGGGAGGGTCGCTGTTCACCACGATCATCAGCGGCGCCGCCGCCCTCTTGGTGAGTGGGCTCACCTCGTCGTTCTGGGTCTTCTGGGCCATGGGATTCGTATCGTCGATGACCGGAACCCTGTGGAACGTCATCACGGTGTCGCTGCGTCAGTCACTCATCCCCGACCGGATCCTGGGCCGGGTCAACTCGGTCTACCGGTTCATCGGTTGGGGTGTGATGCCCATCGGATCTGCTCTCGGGGGTGTCACCGTCGCTGCGGTCGAGCCGGTGCTCGGACGGGAGTGGGCATTGCGGGCACCCTTCCTCGTCGCCGGGCTGATAACGGCAGTGCTGTTCGCCTACGCGGCGCCGCGCCTCAACAGCAGTCGGATCAACGCGGCCAAGGAGAAGGCTCTTCTCTGACCGTTCAGTGAGTAGAAATCACCGCGGTATGGCTCACATTTCCACTCACGAAACGGTCTCGTGGAGCGAGCCTACTCCTTCCTCCACCAACACACCCTCCCCACATCCTCGAACCCGACTGCCTCGTAGAGGTCAATGGCCTCACGCGGCTCGTCGGTGACCACACGGGCAGTGTGCATCCCCGCCCGCCTCATCTGCTCCAACCCGTGATAGACGAGGGCGCGGCCCACACCGAGCCGCTGAAACTCGGGATGCGTGCCGAAAGGCTCGATCTGGGCGATGCCCGACGCATCGGGCCACCACACCATGAATGCGGCAACTCGGCCCCCTGGGGACACGGCGACCAGATCGCGTTCAGGGACATACGCAGGCGAGCGCATGAACCGCAGATACCTCTCCAGGTGCGCGCCGGAGTCCATCGTGGATTGGAATGCAGCGTGTGAAGCCTGACGGCGCGAGTCCGCCTCCTCCTCACCGCCGACCGCTCGCAGCTCCCACCCTTTGGGAAGGACCGGATCGGGTACGGGAACCGTCGCCAGATCCCATTCATAGGAACGGTGGGCACGAACCGCCCCATAGCCCTCGCCCCGGAGGTATTCGACCATCTCGGTGTCACCGTCCGAGATCCATCCCACCTCACCCGAGCCTCGCAGACGACGCTGTCGGGCCCACTCGAGCAGCGGAATCCGATCGACCCCAGGCCGAGTGAACAAGTTGATCTCGGGACTGATCTCGTCCACGACCAGTACGCCTGTCTCGGACTGCATCCACCATGTGAGCCGTCCCGGAAAGCGGGGATCACCGTGGAACATCCACCACGCCAGCTCGCCGGGATGGGGGTGGTAGCGGTCGCCGGGATTGTGGAGAACCGAGGACAGCACCGACTGCATGGCGCCCAGGTCGCCGGTGCCCGCGGGCCGGATGCCACCAGCGAAGGGATCGGGGGCCACCGGAACATCCAGTCGCGCATGGGGAACCCCATGGCGATGCGCTCCGGCAAGTGCCATCGCCACATACCAGTCGTAGGGCAATGCCGTGGAGGCCTCGGCCTGATAGCTGTACGACAGGGCATGGACTCCGTTGGCGTTGACCCGCACCGGCTGGTATCGCGGCTCGGCGGCGTCAAGGGCTCGACGGTCGCTTTCCGCGATGTCATAGAGCACTCCATGGGTGACGGCCCCCGTTTGGGGACGGATGTTGAGCTTGGACGAACCGTCTGTCGATGGCTTGTCGTACACCAACTGCCAACCGTGGATG
>CAZSOF010000015.1:8496-10252 GCA_964607685.1 uncultured Acidimicrobiaceae bacterium
ATCACTCAGTAGTGACAGTCGTTGACCCGGGACACGACGAGAGCCACCATCTCTCGCTCCACCTTGCGCAAGGTCTTGGTTCCCGTCATCGCCTGCCGGTAGAGGGTGTTGTGCGCTTCCAAGCTCCCGACATCGAGAGCATGAATGCGAAGGATCCAGTCCACACGGTCGTGAACGGGGTCGACCACGGCCGGTTTCAGCTCGTGGAACTCGGGCCCCCAGTCGTCTTCGTGTGGCGCGTCGATCCAGGGCATTGCGCTCACCTAGCCCGCCCCGGAGATACCCAGATCGCGAAGTAGGAGGTCGTCGTAGGTCTCTCTTCTCACGACGAGCCTTGCTTGGCCATCTCTGACGAACACCACCGGTGGTCTGAGCACCATGTTGTAGTTGGATCCCATGGAATGCCCATAGGCGCCTGTCACCGGTGTAGCCAGGATGTCACCCACAGCGAGATCGGCCGGGACGCTGCCTCGCCAGACGATGACATCTCCCGATTCACAGTGCTTTCCGACGAGTCTGATCACCTTGTCACGCTCGGCGTCCGTCGACCGGGGCATGAACACCTCGTAGCCGCTTCCGTAGAGGACCGGACGCGGATTGTCGCTCATGCCTCCGTCCACGGACACATAGGTGCGGACACCCGGTATGTCCTTGATCGTGCCCGCGGTGTAGAGCGTGATCGCCCCCTGGGCCACGATCGAACGTCCTGGTTCGGCGACGATCCGGGTCTCGATTCCGGCGTCGGAGGCCGCGGTGCGGATGGCGTCTCCCCACTCCGTGATCGAGGGGGCGGACTCACCCTCGACATAAGCGACACCGAGGCCACCACCGATCGAAAGCTCGCCGACACCAATCGAACGCACGAACCCGGACAAGGCCTGAATCGTCTTTGAGAAGGACTCGACATCGAAGACCTGACTCCCGACATGGGCATGGATCCCCACCATTTCGAGGGCTCTGGAACTTCGCACCCGATCCACCGCCTCCTGGGCAATACCCCCTTCGATGCTCAGGCCGAACTTCGAATCGGCGGCACCGGTGCGGAGGAAGTCGTGGGTATGGGCCTCGATCCCGGGATTGACGCGGACCATGACTTTGGTGCTCGTGGCGTGGGTGGGCAGCGCGGACTCGATGACATCGATTTCGTTCATCGAGTCGATGACCACGCGCCCCACCCTGGTCTCGAGGGCGGTGCTCAGCTCGGTTCTCGACTTGTTGTTTCCGTGGAAGATGAGCTTGTCCGGTGACACTCCGGCGGCCAGGGCGACGTGGATCTCACCGCCCGTGGCCACGTCGAGGTCCATCCCCTCCTCGACCGCCAGACGCGCCATCTCGGTGCACAGAAACGCCTTGGTGGCGTACGCCACGCCGTCAGGGAACGCAGCTATCGCCTCTCGACATCGCGACCGAATGTGGTCCTCGTCGTACACAAAGAGAGGGGTACCGAACTCCCGGGCCAGATCGATGACTTCGCGGCCGGCGATGGCGAGATGACCGTCGTCACCGACCGTGGCACCGTCGGGCAGAAGTTGGCGAGGGAGGGCGCTCATGTTGAGGCTGGATGCTGCCAGACCCGATCGCGAGTGTCAGACCGAGACGGCCATTGCCGGGCCCCGGGACCGGTGGGTCCGGGGGCCCCGCAATGTGGTGCGACCGTGGTGGTGGAGTAGGGAGGAGAAGGATGCCACTCGGGGAAGTGGTCTCCACCACCCTGGTGACCCCCGATGGGCGTCACCCCTGTCGCAAGATTGGAGGA
>CAZSOF010000015.1:10352-22129 GCA_964607685.1 uncultured Acidimicrobiaceae bacterium
CTCCACCACCCTGGTGACCCCCGATGGGCGTCACCCCTGTCGCAAGATTGGAGGAGAGTGAACTATCCGACACTTGTGCGTCTGTTCACAAGGTTAGGACGTTTCCAACGACAAGATGGGTCCCGATTCATGTGGTGAAACCGTTCTGGTGGTGAAACCGTTCTGTGAGTGGAAATCGCGGCGAGACCGCCTCACATTTCTACCCACAGAAGAAATTGGCAGAGGATTCAGTTGGAGAAGGTGACGCTGAACGCCGGGGCCCAGCGGGTCACCACCCGGCCATAGCACTCGCCGGCCGCCACCATGTCCCCGGCGGCGAGGGCCTCGAGCGACTTGCTGACCTGGTCACAGGAGTCGTCGAAGACCAACTCCTGGGGATCGAAGAGCTCGGACACCTCTCCGTAGTCCAACTCGACCATGGACCCGTCGGGGAAAGGGCGCAGCCACTCCAACACCTGGGACAATTCCTGAGCCGGACCCACGAACACCGCCAGCTTGGTGAGGATCTCGTGAGCACGTCGTATCCGGTCGCGTGCCTTGTCAATGTCCGTTCTGTACCTGAGGCGGGGGCCCTCAGGACCCTCGTACACCTCCTTCTCGGAGGGATCGAAGGCCGCGAACCAGCGCACCGGGACATGCCAGGCCGAGGTCAAGATATGGGAGCGGTGCTCGGGATGGCTGCGGTGATAGTCCTTCAGTTCCTGATCGGCGGCACGGGCAGCGTTCTCAGGGATCAGACCGGCGCCCAGACCTCGAAACGCATTGGCGAAGGCCACCGTGGACTCCAGAACCCGAAGCCTCAGATTCCTGGGGCAGACCAAGCGTCGCCCGTCCCATTCCACGGTCCAGTGGCTATCACCCTCGGCCTCGGACAGGATCCCGTAGGTGCGAACGAACCCCGGCACCGGCTCGCTGGAACCGGACACCTCCGGTGAATAGACCCTCAGATAGCCCGACTTGGTCATGGGGTCATCCTGGCACAGATTGCGGCAAAAGCGCTGGGGGCGGAATGTGGAGGGCACCGGTAGACTCTCCGCGTCACCCCGACCGGAGCCTAGGAGGTCAGTCACTTGGGCGTATTCGACGCTGTAGCGGTGGACGGACACGAGCAGGTCCTCTATGGCTACGACAAGGTATCTGGCCTCAAGGCAATCATTGCCATACACAGCACGGCGCTGGGTCCCGCCCTGGGCGGGACCCGCTTCTTTCCGTACGAATCAGAGGAAGACGCCGTCACTGACGTGCTCCGTCTCTCCAAGGGCATGACCTACAAGGCTGCTGCCGCCGGCCTCGACCTCGGTGGAGGCAAAGCCGTCATCATGGGGAATCCGCACAGGGACAAGTCAGAACGGTTGCTTCGCGCCTACGGACGAATAGTGGACTCCCTTCAGGGCCGTTACATCACCGCAGAGGATGTGGGGACCACCACTCTCGACATGGACATCATCCGCAACGAGACCCGTTGGGCGCTGGGCAACTCGGTGGCTCTCGGCGGCTCGGGTGACCCCTCACCGGTCACGGCTCGCGGTCTCTATGCAGCTTCCCGCGCGGTGGCCCAGTGGCTCTGGGGCAATCCTGACATAACCGGGCGGCGATTCGCCATCCAGGGCGTCGGAAAGGTTGGCTCGGCCTTCGTTCAACTTCTGGTGGAGGCTCGCGCCGAGGTGATGGTCAGTGACGCTTACGAGTCCGCCATCCAGGCAGCCGTCGATACCTACGGGGTGAAGCCGGTGGAACAGGACGAGATTCACAAGGTCGACTGTGACTTCTTCTCCCCTTGCGCCCTCGGTGCTTGTCTCGACCAGAAGACCATCGCCGAGCTCAATTGCCAGGCGGTGCTGGGTAGCGCAAACAATCAGCTGGCCAACGACGAGGACGCCGAGGCTATCGCCGCCCGCGGAATCCTCTATGCACCTGACTTCGTGGTCAACGCCGGAGGATTGATCAACGTATATGACGAACTGCAGGGCTATTCGAAGACCAGGGCGATGCATCGCGTCGACTCCATCTTCGACGCCACGACCCGAATCCTGGAAACTGCCAAGGAAGACGGCATCAACCCCAACCAGGCCGCGATCAAGGTGGCCGAGGACCGGATAAGGGACATCGGCGACCTGCGTCGTTTCCGCCGCAGTGGCGACGACAGGAACTAGACGAGTGCGGCCGCGGGACCAACAACCAGACCACATCAGATTGGGTCTCACCGACGATCAGATCTTGGAGATGTACCGGCTGATGCTGGCGGCTCGTCGTATCGACGACCGCATGTTTGCCCTGCAACGACAGGGGAGGGCCGCGTTCGTCCTCGGGTCGTCGGGCCATGAGGCCATCCAGGTGGCCTCGGTGTTCGCCCTCGACAAGGATCGTGATTGGGTTCTGCCTTACTACCGCGATATGGGTGTCGGGCTGGCATGGGGCTTCACCCCGCTCGAGGTCTTCCTGGGCGTGTTCGCCAAACGTGACGACCCGTCCTCGGGGGGACGCCAGCTGCCGAGCCATTGGTCCGACCCGGAGCGACGGGTCTACACACAGTCGTCTGTAATCGGGACCCAGTTCCCCCACGCCGCAGGAGTGGCCCAAGGTCTGCAAAACCGGGGTGAGGGTGCGGTTGCCGTGGTGTATGGCGGCGAGGGAGCCACCTCCGAAGGTGATTGGCACGAGGCCATGAACTGGGCCGGGATTCACAGCCTGCCTCTAATCTGTGTGATCGAGAACAACCACTACGCCATCTCCGTGCCCGCTGAGGAAGAGGTGGCAGGTCGCATCGCAGATCGAGCCGCCGGATACGGTTTCCCCGGTCATCTCATCGACGGCAACGACCCATTCGAGGTGCTCGCCACCATGCAGGAGGCCGTTGCCAGAGCACGGGCCGGCAACGGACCGACTTTGATCGAAGCCGACACCTATCGCTACTACGCCCACACCTCGGACGACAACGATGCTCTCTACCGGACCCGCGAGGAGGTGGAGCGTTGGCGAAAGAAGGACCCTCTCGGACGTCTCAAGCAGTACATGATCGAGAATCGGCTGCTCACCGAGGCCCGGGAGCACGAGATCGACGGAGAGGTCGTCGACCTGCTCGCTCGGTCCGTCGAGGAAGCAGAATCTGCGCCCGGTCCCGACGAGGCCACCACTCGTGTCTACGCCCGCGTGATCCAGCCCGGCCCTCCGGCGATTGAACCCGAGCCGGTCCGCGACGGGGAGCGCGTCAACCTGATCACCGCGATAAACAAGACACTTCATGAGATCTTCGAACAGCACGACAACACGGTCCTCTTCGGCGAGGACGTGGCTCGCCGCAAAGGGGGGGTGTTCAAGGCGACCGAAGGGCTCACCGAACGCTTTGGGCCGGAGCGCTGCTTCAACACACCCATCGCCGAGTCGTCGATCATCGGCTGTGCCATCGGGATGTCGGCGACCGGTTACAGGGTTCTCCCCGAGATTCAGTTCGCCGACTACATCCATCCCGCCTTCAATCAGATCGTCTCCGAGGCGGCGCGGGTCAGCTACCGCTCCGACGGCCGTTGGTCGGTCCCGATCGTCATCCGCACCCCATATGGGGCGGGCATCCACGGGGCGCAATACCACTCACAGAGTGTCGAGTCGTTCTACTCACACGTCCCCGGGCTGAAGGTGGTCGTCCCATCGACACCGGCCGATGTCAAAGGCCTCCTTCACTCCGCAGTCGAGGACCCGGACCCAGTCATCTTCCTCGAGCCGAAGAAGCTGTATCGACTGGCGCGGGGGCCGTTCCCACCCGGTGAGCACCGGGTGCCGCTGGGCAGCGCAGCCATAAGACATCTGGGTACCGACCTCACCATCATTGCCTATGGAGCCATGGCTCATTTTGCGATGGAGGCGGTGCTTATTCTGGAAGACCTCGGGATCAGCCCCGAGGTGATCGACCTGCGAACCTTGAAACCTCTGGACTGGCCGACGATCGAAGAGTCGGTGAAGAAGACCTCCCGGGCTCTGATCGTTTACGAGGACAACGAGTTCGTCGGATACGGTGCCGAGATCGCGGCTCAGATCGCAGACAAGGCGTTCGAGTGGCTCGATGCCCCCGTGAGGCGGTACGCCCTCCCCGACGTCCCGCTGATGCCCTACGCCGCCTCACTGGAGAACATCCTCTACCCGACACCAGAGTCGATCGTGGAAAAGGCCCAGGAGTTGGCCAAATACTGACCGGCGCCGGGACTGCAACGCTTTCTGTGAGGGAATGTCACGCGTAACGCACCACCTCTGACGCGTGGCCGATGCTGACAGAACGGGCTGAAGGCGGGTGCTCACCTAACCTCCGCCGCTATGTCGTTGCAGACCCATCTGTCCGAACTGGCGGGTAAGGCCTTCGCCGATCTCGGTCTGCCTGCGGCCCTCGGTGAGGTGCTCCCTTCACAGCGACCGGAGCTGGCCCAATACCAGTGCAACGGCGCCATGGCCGCGGCCAAACAAGCGGAGAAGCCACCGCGGGAGATAGCCCTGGCCGTGGCCTCTGCCCTCTCGCGACAAACCGAGATCGCCACCGCCTACGTGGCCGACCCGGGGTTCATCAACCTCACGCTGACCGACCAGGCACTCGCCGTTTGGGCGAATCGGACGTATGGCGACGACCACCTGGGATACGACGTCACCGGGCAGCCGATGCGGGTCCTCGTCGACTATGCCGGTCCCAATGTCGCCAAGGCGATGCACGTTGGCCACTTGCGGGCCACCATCATCGGAGATTCGCTGGCCCGTCTATTCGACTTCGCCGGTCACGACGTGATCCGTGACCCTCATTTCGGCGACTGGGGCTTCCAAATGGGTCTGTTGATCACCGCGGTCGCCGAAAAAGGGGTCGACCCCAACACGATCACCCTCGAAGACCTGCAATGCATCTACCCCGAGGCCTCGGAGCGGGCCGAAACCGACAGCGCCTTTGCCGATCGAGCCCGGGAGGCGACTGTCCGCCTGCAACAGGGAGACGTAGGGGCCCGATCGGTGTGGCGACAGATGAAGATGGTTTCAGAGGCGTCTCAGCGTGAGGACTTCGAGCGACTCGGCGTCAACTTCGACCTGTGGCACGGCGAATCCGATGTGGCGGACAGGCTCAACCCCCTGGTAGACCGGCTGCAGTCGGCGGGCGTCATCGAGGAGTCGGAGGGCGCTCTGATCGTCCGTGTTGCTCTCCCCGACGACAACCGGGAGTGGCCACCTCTCATCGTCCGCTCCTCGGCCGGCAGCTTTCTCTACTCGGCCACCGACGTGGCCACAGTGGAGATGCGTGTCGACGACCTCGACGTCGACCTCATGCTCTATGTCGTGGACCGCCGACAAGGGGATCACTTCACACAGGTGTTCCGCGTGGCGAGAAAGGCAGGAATCGCAGGCGAGGACGTCGTCATGGAGCACATCGGTTTCGGGACCATGAATGGACCCGACGGCAAGCCCTTCAAGACTCGGGAGGGTGGTGTGGTGCGGCTCGGTGATGTCATCGAGCTACTCAAAACCGCTGCCCGCGCCCGTCTCGACGAAGCTCACATCGCCGAGGGCTACCCCGAGGAGGAAAGGGAACGGATAGCCGCTCAGGTCGGTATTGCCGCCCTCAAGTTCGGCGATCTGATCAACAATCGGACCTCGGACTACGTCTTCGACCTCGATCGGTTCAGCTCGTTCGAGGGCAAGACCGGTCCCTACCTCCAGTACGCGGCGGTGCGGATCAAATCGATTCTCAGGAAAGCCGCTGACCAGGGGCTTCGCCTTGGAGACATTGTGCCTCCCGTTTTCGACAGCGAACGTGGCCTGATGTTGGAGCTGTTTCGTTTCCCTGAGGTGCTCGATCGCAGCATCGATTTGCGGGCACCCAATCACGTGGCCGAGTACGCCCACACCGTCGCCGGTCAGTGGAACCGCTTCTACGACCAGTGCCACATCCTCACCGAGGAGGACCCAGCACGCCAAGGATCATGGCTGGCGCTGGCCAGATGGACCGAGACCACCCTCGAGACCCTGCTCCGCCTCCTGGGCATCGACGTGCCAGACCGAATGTAGCCATGAACTTCATGGTCAGACCGGGTCGCCTCGACGATGTCGATTCCATCATCCCCTGGACCGCGGACACGTTCGACTGGGGCGACTACATCCCGACCCGCCTACCGCTCTGGTTGGAATCGGCGGACTCGGAGGTCCTGGTCTGCATCGACGAGGCCGACGAGCCCAAGGCCGTGGCACACGTGGTCCTCCTCTCCCCGACTGAGGGCTGGATGGAGGGCGCCAGGGTCCATCCCGATTTCCGGCGGTCTGGCATGGGATCGGCACTCAATGATGCCGGAGTTGCCTGGGCCAAAGAGCACGGCGCTCGGGTAGTGCGGCTGGCCACCGAGGAGCAGAACATCGCGGCCCGAAGTCAAGTTGAGCGTCTCGGCTATCGGGAGGTGTCACGTTGGGTCTTCACCGGTTTCGATGTCGACCGGAAGGACCGAGCGCCCGAGCATTTCCGCCTGCGTCCCGCTCCTGGTTCAGACGCCGAAGCGGCATGGCTGTTCTGGGCGGCCAGTGACCTGGCCCGGGAGGGTCGGGAACTGATCGCCAACGGATGGCAATGGAGGACGGCTCGTCCCGATGACGTCACCCGAGCGGCCTCCTCCAGCCGGTTGTTCCAGTCACCAGCAGGATGGGTGATCATCGACCAGCCCGATCCGAAGTGGATCCGCTGCGGTTGGATGGCGACGACACCGGATGACATTCTCCGGCTCCTGGGGGGTTTGCTCGATTTGGCGGCGGAGCTGGAGGCCGAAGAACTGGACATCAAGATGCCGAATGTCCCCTGGACTGCGGAGGCGCTGACACGTGTCGGCGGCGATCCTGCCCTGGTGCTGGTCTACGCCAAGGCGGTCTGATCCTATTCTGCGAGTGATTGGGACCACTCCAACAAGGGCTCGTGATGTTCGTGTTTCCTTCCGAGGATTTGGAGCCGCGGAGGCCGCTGTCAGGTGAGGATGAGCATGGCGGCCACGGTCCAGGTGATGAACATGACGGGTATGTCGGCACGGTGAGCCCACTCGAAACCCGCCGGCGTCCCTCTAGCCACCAACGACAGCGGCACCCCGACGAGGGGCATCGCGGTCATACCGGCCACCCCGACGGCGCGAATGCCCGCGGTGCCCTTGATCAAGGGGACCGGGACTCCTTCAAGGAGCCCGGTCAGGAGTTGATAGAGAATCAAGGTGACCAGACCGACCCCGAAGACCGCAAGCGTGCGGCCGATGCCAACCTCCCAGAGTCTGAACCCAACCAGGCGACGTCCTCGACCCAACGGTCCTTCGGAGGCCACACCGAGGCAAAACAGCCCGATAACGGCGAGAACGATGGCTGAGATCAGCATCTCACCAGTCGACATTTCCGCCTGGGTCACATCCACCAGTCCGAAACCACCGAGCAGGACCGCCATCGCCAAGCCGACCAGCAGACTTCCCAGGACCATCAGTCCGACATCGGCCATGGTTCCAACCGCTCCGTACGCCAAGATCGCATACCTCTTGATCACACCGATTCCCGATGTCCTGGCAGTGCGGTCCGTCACCGAGG
Source organism: uncultured Acidimicrobiaceae bacterium (assembly GCA_964607685.1). Taxonomy (GTDB): domain Bacteria; phylum Actinomycetota; class Acidimicrobiia; order Spongiisociales; family ZC4RG35; genus JANQRA01. The sequence goes on from CAZSOF010000015.1 coordinate 17,919, forward strand.
TGACCCTAACCATCAGACCCTTTCGTTCGTCGATGTCAGTGCTTCGAGATACCACTCGATGGGGTGTCGGATCTGATACTCGTCTTCGAGATGGCTGCGCAGCTGCATCTCACACCCCGGGTTCGCCGATGCCACCTTGATCACACCGGTTGAACGAATCTGATCGGCCTTTTGGTTTCCCAGTCGGTGGGACGCCTCGCGCTGTAGCACGGCGTAGAGCCCGGCGGCCCCACAACACAGCCCGATATCGTCGGTCTCCACCACCTCATATCCGGCGGCCTCCAGCACCGTGCGCGGCTCGGCTACGACCCGCTGAGCGTGGCGAAGATGACAGGGGTCCTGAATGGCGATTCGTCCCAGATCGTGGTCGAGAGTCGGGAGACGACCATCCTCGATCGCCCGGGCGACCGCCACCGTGATGTCGATGGTCTCCGGGACATGTCCCGACCACACGTAGCCGGCCAGGTGTGCTGAACAGCCAGCTGCCGTCGCCACGACCTGGTCGAAGCCCCCAAAGACGCCGACGTTCCCGGCCTGGTATCTCATGGCGGCTTCGGCCTTGCCGTCGTGAGCGGCCAGGGCCCCGCAGCAGGTCTGCTCTTCGGGGACCGAGACCGTGTGCCCCGCCCTCTCGAGAAGCGCAACTGCCGCTTCGTTGACGGGCCGAAACCACTCGTCCTGGATGCATCCCGCCAGAAGCCCGACCGCTCCCACGTCACCCGAACCGCCGACATGACCCACGGTGGAGCGGGGACGCCCCCGCAGCCGACGGAGACCGTTGCCCACTCCCTGGTACCTGTCTGGAGCCAGCGTCGTGAGGCCCAAGGTCTGAGCGATCATCAGAGCGACTCCGCCCGCACGCATGAGAGGTCTCGACCCAAGGGCGGTCCCCAGAGCCCACCTCCTCCGCTCCTCCCGGCCCGGAAGCTGGGCGGCTATCTCGGCCCGGGTTCCCTCCAACGCCCTCCCATAGGGAACGAGGCCGGGACAGACCGGCTCACAGGCCCGACATCCCAGACAGAAATCGATGATGCCGGCAAACGACTCGTCCACCTCCACCACGCCGTGGCTCACCGCGGACATCGCATGAAGACGTCCACGGGGAGACGCCGTCTCCCGACCCGTCAGCCGAAAGGTGGGGCAGACCGGCAGACAAAGACCGCACTGGACACACGCGTTCAACTCGTCAACCGTCGGGTGATGCTCGGTGACCCAGCCCATCACAGGCCACCGGGCAGTCGACCCGGATTGATTATCCGCTTCGGATCGAAATGAGATATCAGACGTCGCTGCAGCTCGAGACCAGGTGGTGGGGTTCCCCAGGGATCGAACTGCTCAGGTTCCCCTTTGGTCATGACCAGATGCCCACCGACCGACTCGGCCCATGTGCGCAGGTCGCCGGCCCCGTCGATGTTGGAGGACGCGGCCCGGATCTCACCCACGCCATGTATTGCCAGGTATCGCCAGCCAGAGGGAAGACGGCCGACGCCGTCCTGCGTGCTCGCAGGTGGCAGCCGGAGTGACCACTGCCACTTTCCAACCGGGTCCTCCGGCCACTGCAAGCCGGGCTCGAACTCGCCACCCAGTCGCCGGGCCTGGGTCTCGACCTCGGTCTCCGTGCCGGAGAGGAACACCTCGATCTGCCCGTCGTGCTCCAGGACGGCGAGGGGGCGGGTGATGACATTCGCATGGTCGAGGTCTTCCACATGCACCGTGGCCGCTCCTGGGGGGGTGGGCCACAGCTTGAGGCAAATCGACACCATGACACCCAGAGCACCGAAGGCCCCCACCGCCAGCCGATGGAGGTCGTAGCCGGTGACGTTCTTGACCACACGACCTCCACTGCGGATCAGCCGCCCGTCACCGGTGACCATGGTGACTTCGAGAACCCGCTCCCTGGTGGCGTAGAGCCGTCCTCGCCTCAACCCCGAGATGCCGGCGGCGACGGTGCCGCCTATCGTGCCGGCACCCGATCTCTCCGTCAGAGCCAGACTCTGGTTCCTCTCGGCGAGCATCGCCTCGACCTTCTCTATGGGTGCGCCCGCCCCGGTCACGATGGTCAGGTCGTCCGGATCCCAGGCCTCGACCTCGGAGAAGAGCCCGGTCGTCATCACCAAACCGGGGGGCGCTGGGTTCCCATAGCCCGAGTGGGTGCCACCTCCCCAGACCTGCACGACGAGATCTCTCTCGCTGGCGTATTTCAGGACGGTCGATACGTCGCCTACGTTCCGTGGCGCCACGCACATGCCCCCACGGGGCGCACCGGGAATATCGGTCTCCAGTCGGCTGATGTGTGGGGGGTGGAAGGTCACACCCAGACACCGTCCGGCAGCTGTCGGCGAATCCCGAAGAAATCGAAGCATCTCGAGCCCTCGGGGAGGATCTTGTCGGGGTTGAACACGCCGGCCGGATCGAACGTCTCCTTGAGCCGGGCCTGGGCATCCAAGTCGAGCTCGGTGAAGGCCGCCCGCATGAGATCACGCTTCTCGACTCCCACCCCGTGCTCACCCGACAGGGCACCACCTGCCTGGAGACACAGGGCCACGATCTCTTCGCCGGCTCGGTGCACCTTCTCATAGAGCTCCAGGTCCTCGGCGTCGAAGGCGATCAAAGGATGCAGGTTGCCGTCACCGGCGTGAAAGACGTTCACCATTGTCACTCCGTACCGGTCAGCGATCTCGTAGACCCCCTTCATCGTCTCTACCAGCCGGGTGCGGGGGACGACCGCGTCGTGGAGGTAGTAATCGGGCGCCAGCTGGGCCACCGCCCCGAACGCCGACTTGCGGGCCTTCCAGAGGAGAGCGCGATGTTCCTCGGTTTGTGCGATTTCGATGCCTCCGGCGTTGTTGGCCCGGGCAATGTCGGCTATCAGCCGGGCCTGTGACTCCACACCCTCGGTCTCCCCGACCACCTCGGTCAACAGAACCGCTGCCGCCTCCGTGGGGAGCCCGCCATGAAGCCAGTTCTCGACCGTCCGCACCATGCGCTGGTCCATCATCTCGAGAGCAGCGGGCACCAGGCCGGCCGCGATCACGTCGGATACGGTGCGGGCCGCATCCTCCACACTGGAGAAATCCATCAGAAGAGTGCGCACGTCGGGATCGATCGGGAGGAGACGAACCAGAGCCCGGGTGACGACACCCAGCGTGCCTTCGGATCCAACGATCACTCCTTTGAGGTCGAGGCCGGGAATGTCTGGGGCCGAGCCACCGAGAACGGTGATCTCGCCTCCGGCCAGTACGACTTCCATGCCCAGGACGTGACTGGTGGTGCTCCCCTCGGCCAGGCAATGCGGACCGCCTGAATTGTTGCCCACGTTGCCACCGATCGTGCACGCCGACTGAGACGAGGGGTCGGGTGCGAAGTAGAGACCGTGAGGTGCCGCCTTCTTCGACAGGTCGAGGTTGATCACGCCGGCTCCCACCCATGCCGTGCGGTTGGCGACATCGATTTCGATGTCCTGGATGGCGGTGGTCACCACCACGATGCCACCCACAGTGGGGCTGGCACCCGCTGCCAGACCGGTCCCCGCCCCCCGGGCCACGATCGGCGCCTGGTGTCGCTCCGCGATCTTGACCACCTCCGCCACCTCGGACGCATCGGCGGGAAAGACGACGCAATTGGGTTGACCACGCATCAAGGAGGCATCCTTGGAGAACAGATGCAGTTCGACCGGCTCCTCGAGGACGTCCTCGTCCCCCAGGACCGCTCGCAGTTCGGCCACCAAGCTCACCCGCTCAGGCTACCCACCTACCTACCGTGAAGATTTTCTCGGCGCATAGCCGAATAGATCTTCACAGACAGGGTCTTGGATGCTCATCTGCCCCAGCCACCGCCACCAGGGGTGAGCACCAGCAGCCGGTCACCGGGTGAGACGTCCACGGTGACCTTGCCCGGGAGGCGCTCGGGGTCTCCCGAGGAGGGAATCAGCCAATCCTCTCCCACCGCGCCCGGTTGCCCACCGGCCAGACCCCACGGGCCGTGACGACGACGCTCCCCCATCAGCGACAGCGTGGCGCTGGCCTGGAACTCCATCTCCCGGTGAATCCCGTCACCCCCGCGAAACCGACCAGCCCCGCCACTCCCTCGGCGCAGCGTGTACGCCGTGATCCGGAACGGGTAGTGGGTGTGTAACGACTCGATCGGGGTGTTCTGAGTGTTGGTCATCCCGGTCTGGATGCCGGACTGGCCGTCACGGTAGGGGCGGGCGC
>CAZSOF010000016.1:0-21895 GCA_964607685.1 uncultured Acidimicrobiaceae bacterium
ACATGAGCCGGTTGGGGATACTCTCATTGACGTAGGTGATCTCGGCTGCAAGCCGGTTGTCTGGCTCATCCTGGATCCGCGCTGCTATCTCCTCAAAATGGTCTCCCCAGCCGTTGCGTATCTCCGCTGCTTGCTCGGATCCAAGCCTAATGAGCAGCCAATCGATCACGCTGGATGGATACACACCGACCTGTCCCATGATCTCGGTTGCGGAACCACGTACCCGTGGCTGTGCGCCCCAATACCCGTGGTCGCCGACGAACAGGGCGTTTCCCGGATCCGCCGCCATCTCTGGGCCCAGGCTCTCCCAGAAGTGCAACTCCTGACAGAAATTGGCCATTCCCTGGCCCCGCCGCGCATTCCCAGCGATCAGCGAGTAGATGTCGCCATCGTAAAGAGGTCGTGTCTGGTGGGAGATACCGAGCAAGGACGCCAGCGCTTCTGCCGCGGGAGCATCGGTGTCCCCGACCTTCGGGCCATGGTGGTATGTAACAGCGCGAAGCCGCTCGGTATCATCCACTATCCGCTTCAGAAAACCGGCTATACACCTTGTGTCGTAGCCGCCGCTCAGCGACAGGTAAATGCACCCTTCACCTATTTGGACGCGGCGTGCCACCGAGTCGCTCAGCAGTTGGGTCAGCTCCTCCTGAAGCTCTGCCCGCGGCGTATTGGAGTTCTCCTCGGTGAAGACATACGACCAGTACCGTGTGGAACGGCGGCCGGCTGCGGCGAACAAATGGACCGAGGCACCGGCAAGCGTGCGCACTCCACGGAAGATGGTCAAGCCGTTGTACGCCAGCCCGCTGGTTAGAACCGATCCCACTCCAGCCGGGTCGATCTGCATGCGCTGCGTTGGTTGCAGATGAAGCGATGTGGACAACAGCCAACCTTCATCGTCCTCAGTGCAGTAGACCTTGCGCGAGTTCATGCGGTCAGTAACCACCCGAATCTCACCTCCAGCATGGTCAAAGACGAGGACCACACAAGACCCGTGAAGTGTTGCCCATACGGCATCGCCGGTTCTCAGATAGTCTGCCAACAAAGTGTCAGCAGCAACTGACTTCGGACGGTCGTGTAGTAGACCATGGACAAGCAACGTCATCCGCGCCTCAGGATGGCTCGCGATCTGGACACCCGCACCTACGAGCGAAACGTGAAGACCCCGAGATAGCAGCTCGATCGTCTGAGCATCATCCGAGGAATCAACCCTCAACGGTAACGCCGCCTCGTGTCGGTTAGAGATCCGTGCAACAAACCATGAATCCGTGTAGCGCAGCCTTCGTCTCCCACTCCCGTGTGCAACGATGCTTTGAGGGCCCCAGGTAGAAGAGATCCCCCTGGCCTGTATGGAGCGATCGTCCATCTAAGCATAGGCTTCTCCTCCGACCCGGGCGCACTCATCATCACGCCGTGTACGACTTCACCGACAACTACGCCGATGAGGTCTTCATGATGACCGCCTCCCACAAGACCCACACGCCGATCAAAGCGGTCGAACTCGAAGGTGGAGACAGGTACACCGTCGACGTCAATGTCCCCAACGAAGCCAAAGCCCTGCTGTAGACACGCCGTGCGGACGCTAACGGTCACCTCAACAGGTGACGGGAGTGACACCCTGGGTGCATCCTGACTTCTCGCAAGCCTGGCAGGGAAGGGCACACAGTGTCCTGCTTTTGAGTGGAGCGGCATTAGGTCCCGGCTCTATCCCTGGGATCCGTTGGACTAAGGATCTGGTGGGGTTTGTAACCCCGTGGAGGTTCGAGTCCTCTCTCCGACACGAAAACCCCCTGGTTAGAGAGGTTCGTCGTTCCGACGGTTGGAACGAGTGTTTGACTCAACCCAGGTCTTCTAACGTTCCCCCTCTTTCGCATTCTCAGTTGGCCTACTGGCCATCACCCTCCACCTCTCGCTGAAGACAAACAAACAGCCGACTACGAGGAACCCGGACTATTGGAAGAGCTGGCCAACTTCCAACTCGTCGAGACCGCACTTGGCCTACCGCATCGACCAGACCGGCACAAACATGACATTTGGCACTCGTCTTGGCCGCCCGACACCTCTCGTCCTCACGCGAGAAACGGCTCGGACGGACACGCGCACATGTTCGAAGTGGCCGGACTACTCCCGCAATATGGGCCGTTAGAGCCATTGAAGATGCTTGTGAGTGTGGGTCAGAATCTCACATAGGAGCAGGCGAACGACACCGGGGACTTGTCTCTCTTGGGGATTGGAGAACCCCCGGCGGGCTCTGGCAATGCCAATAGTGGGATTAGGGCTGGCCGGGGGTTCCTCTGTCGAGGCATAATCTCTCAACCGAGAAGAACCTTAAGCGTTCGCGTGCGACAGGTCCTGAGACGAACACCGCTTCTTTTCGCGGACGGACGCCGGCGTCCCCGTTTCACCGGGCAACGACGCCTTCCTGTTCCGCGGCCGCCCCTTGCTGAGGGGTTTGGGACGGCCGGTCTCTGGATCCCCGCGAGGCGGAGGATGACCCCATGGACCCAGAGAGACCCGCGAGTCGGGCAGGAAGACTCCCCCCATTTCCAGAGACACCTCCCCGGTCTCACTTGCCCGACTCTATGCCGCCATCTCATTGAGTGGCTACCCGCCACACTACGCGTTCTGTGGCTACCAGTGCCGAACGGAGTGAAGCGAATCGCCGCGAAGGAGCAAGTCGTGTCAGACGTCTGGGAGGCGTGGTACACGGGAATGCAGATCGCATGGCACGATGTTTCCAACCACAAGTCTGACAATCGGGCACCTTCCCGCAGAATCATCCATGCGAGAATCGAGCTCACTCTTCTCGTCTGTTCCGTGACCTCGGGCTTGATGAGATCTCTAGAGTCGTCGCGCGTACGGCCCTGGAAGGTTCGATGCAAACGGTCGCATATCGGTTGGAGCGCACCGAGACCATCGGCGACGGTGTTTCCCGGATCTTCAATGCTTTGATCGACGAGGCCCTCGAGATTCTCGACGACCCGACCGAGCTCGGGGTCGAGAAGTCGGTCCACGAGGTCCGCAAGCGTTGCAAGGAGGCACGAGGGCTGCTCCGACTCGTCCGCCCCGCGTTGGGCGGCTCATATCGTCGCACGAACATCTCGTTGCGTGATGCCGGACGGGCTCTCGCCCCGATCAGGGACGCCGGCGCCATGCTCGACACCTTCGATGCCATGGTGACAGTCAACGAAGGGACGATCGGTGACTCCGGCGTGGGGTCCATCCGTCGTGAGCTGGCCCTCAGGGCCGCGTACGCCGCGGAGGCGATCGTCGGCGCCGAGAAACACCGTCTGTTCACGGCCCGTGAGTTTGTCGTGCAGGCACGAAAGGAGCTAGCCGGGATCGAGATCCCGCATTCATTCGATCCGCTCAAGAGAGGCATCAAGAAGACATATCGCCGGGGACGTCGGCGGCAAGCGGAGGCCTCTACCGGGGGTTCGGTGGAGGTGTTCCACGATTGGCGGAAACGCGTCAAGTACTTGTGGTATCAGATTCGCCTCGTTCAAGACTCTGCCAGCGGCATCCTCGAACCGCTCTCCGGGGTCCTCCACAACCTGTCCGACGGGCTGGGTGACGCCCACAACCTCGCCGGGCTCACCCAACATGTTGCCCGGTTCAGCGGCCAGGTGCCCCCGGACGAATGCCAGGCCATGATGAAGACAGCGAAACGTCGTCGCTCGGAGCTCGAGAACCGGACGTTGCGGGCTGGGAGGAGACTGTACGTGGAGAGGCCCAGAGAGTTCACCGATCGAATCGAAAGCTACTGGGAGGCCTGGCGAGAAGAGGGACCCGAGCTACCGGTCGGCGAAATCGAGGACTTGTTCACCTCAGGAGACGGATTCACCCAGCTGAGTTATCGGGAGCTTTACCAGCTGGCGAGAGAGGCCGACATACCTGGCCGCTCATCGATGGATCGCGAAGAGCTGATGAAGTCGGTGCGCTCAGTACGTGCCCTTGTCTGAACCACAGGTCGCGCAGGGCTCGAGGTTCCTCGAATTTCACCGTCGGTCAGTTCGAGAGTGATCGAGATCTTGGTTGGCGACGCTTGGATGGGAGCTATTCCGACCCCCCGCGGGGCCCGGCATTGTGGACGACCTGGCTCTTGCATTTGGCGGGTGCAGCTACGGTTGATCGCAGACTCGTGCTCGACCGATCCCGGCCATGACGCCTTCCCAGAACAAGAAGAATGCCATCGCCTTCTACCGAATGGCCTACGAGGGCAACCCACGCCAGGCCGTGGAACGATATGTGGGCGATTGGTACACCCAGCACAATCCGATGGTGGCGGATGGACCGGAGGCATTCGTCGCCTACTTCGAGCGGATGCAAACCGAGTACCCGGAAAAGAGCATCGAGTTCGTGCGGGCGGTGGCAGAGGACGACCTGGTCGCGCTTCACACCCATCAAACCTGGCCGGGAGGAGTCGAATATGTCACGATCGACCTCTTCCGTTTCGACGACGGCGGGAAGATCATCGAGCACTGGGACGCCGTACAGGAGATCCCAGCCACGTCGGAGAACGACAACACGATGTATTGAGCTAGCCGGACAGCCCCTGTTCGTCGTCCACGTCGATGGCACTCTGGGGCTGCGGCTCGCTTCCTGATCGTCTGTGCTTTGCCCGCGCCTTGAATTCGGGGCCGAAGGTGTCGCTCCAGATCACCGTGGTGACCAGCCACAGAGCACAGCCCAACAGGATCAAAGGGAAGATCCTCGCCACCCATGGGTAGGTGGTCGCCGTGTTCCCCAGCCAACCCCCGAACAATGCCCCAATGGGAAGTGTTGCCCAACCGATGGCTCTGGCAGCGGTCACTACCCGGCCCAGCATCGCCTCACCTGCGTATATCTGCCGAATGGTGGCCAGCGGGATGTTCACCACCGAGACACCAAACATGAATACCCAGAGGAGGACCATCGCCACGAATCCGTAGGTGGTGAACATGAAGATGAGCAGACTGACACCGGCCACAGCGAGACCGCTGACCATGGACCTTCCCAGCCCCATGGCCCGGGTGACCTGTGGTGCGAGCAGCGCCCCGACGAGGCCGCCGAACCCCATGAAGAAGAGGAGAATCCCGATCTCGGCTTCGGTTTGTGTCTGGAGGACGATGGTGGCCAGAACCACGAATGTCGCTTCGAGGAATCCCATCACGAAGTTGGGGATCGCGGAAGCGATGGTGGAGATCCGAAGCCTGGGCTCCTCCCAGATATGACGCAAACCGGCGCGAAACTCCTGGATGTAGGAGGCTCTCTGCGCACCCTCACGGTGGTGGGTCACCCGCCCCACGTAGCCAAGTGACCAGGCCGAGACCACGAAAGTCAAGCCATTGACGAACAGGCCCACCGCGGGACCGGCAAAGACGTAGGCCAGGATTCCTGCGACCAGCGGCCCCAGAGCGAAGTTGGCCTGGATCGATGCGGTAACGAACGAGTTGGCGTCCGACAGCCTCTGCTTGGGAACCAGAGCCGGGATCATGGCGTAAAGCGCACCGTCGAACAGAGTGGTCAAGGAACCGACGATGAACGCCATGGCGAACACCGTCCCGACTCCGTAGCTGCCCACCTGTGCGGCCAGGTAGAAGAAGGCGCAGGCGCGAAGCAGGTCGGTGGCCACCATGACCGGGCGCAGGTGGACCCGGTCGAGCAACACTCCTCCGAAAAGACCGACCAGCAGGGTGGGCGCCGTCTCGGCCGCGTAGGCGATGGCGAAGTCGAGTGTGTTCTCAGAGCCGGAGGCGGCTTGGATGTGGAGAACCAACAACGGAACGGTGAGAACAGCGATGTAAGTCCCGAACTGGCTGATGGTCTGCCCTACCCAAAGAGCCATGTATCGCGGGCCGAGGGACCGCATCGAGGCTATGAAATGCACGCGTCCGCACGATAACTTCGGGTAGCGCAGTGTCCAGGTGTTGTTAGATTCTTTCGCTCATGCCCGATGCACAGGAGATTCCCCAGCTCACAACCGAATTGGTGGACATGTCGCGGGAGTACCTCCGGCAGGAGACGCTCGAGCCGGCAAAGGCGCTGGGCAAGACGGCCGGAATGGGCGTCGGTGGTGCCCTGGCCATGGCCGTCGGCGCCATTTGCTTTTCCTGGGCGCTCTACTACGGGGTGCAACTCGTCCTCCCCGAGGGGGAGTGGTGGGTGGTCCTCGCCCGTGCCATCACCGCCATAGCAACTGCCGCGGCTGCCGGGCTGATCGCGTGGAGGATGCAGGTTGACGGTCAGTAGAGAAGACATCGAGGCCAAGGCCCAGGAACTGATTGATGCCGTCGACCAGACCAGGCAGTCGGCGCGTAACAAAGCCGTCGTCGGAGCATTGATCGTCGCCGGCGTGGTGGCGACTGCTTTCATCATCGGCCGCCGTCGCGGTTCCCGAAACAAGACCGTGGTCGAGGTCTACCGGGTCTAGCCGGACCGGTTTGGACCGTTGATGCCTCACGCCCAGTGGCGTGCTACCGCTTCTTGGGTTTGATGATCTCGAGGCGGGGGGCCCCGGATCGCTTGTGGTGGATGACCAGCGCCGAGCCCTCGTTGACGGTCCTCCGATAGACCAACTGCTTTCGGGGCTTGGTGCGTTGCAGGTAGGAGATGGCGCTCAATGCCAGCCCGAAATAGAGTTCTCGCTGATCACCGTCCCGGAGACCGGTGAGGGTGCGGGTGTAGCCCTCCTTGCGGGTATCACGGACACCCCATACCCGATCGATCAGCTTCTTCGTGAACCGTGTCATGTGTCTACCGTTGCCCGCAGTCAACCTCATTCAAACAGCATGCAGAACAAGAAACTCGTGCAGATCGTCATCTGGGTCGTGGTGGTGGGCATGGTCCTCAGCATGGCGGTGGCGGCCATCTCGCTGTTCTGATGAAGCTGAGCGAGGGCGAGGCCGCACTTCTCATAGACCCCAAGGGCCGACACTTCCTCCTCAAGCTGGAGACAGGCAGGACGTTCCAGTACCACCAGGGCAAGGTTCCCCACGACGACCTCATCGGAGCCGAGGACGGCTCGTGGGTTCGCTCCTCTGGTGGGGTGAACCTGCTGCTGCTTCGGCCCCGTCTCCCGGACTTCGTTCTCAAGATGAAACGTGGAGCCCAGGTCGTATATCCGAAGGACCTGGGCCCGATCCTGATCTTCGCCGACATCGGCCCGGGAATGACGGTTCTCGAAGCGGGGAGCGGGTCGGGAGCGCTGACACTCGGCCTGGCCAGGGCGGTTGGCCCTACAGGCAAGGTGATCAGCGTCGACCGCAGGGAGGACCACGCCGCTCACGCCCGGAGGACACTGGAGCGGTTCTTCGGCGATGTCCCTGACAACGTGGAGCTGAGAGTTGGAGACGTTGCCGAGTCGGTGGCGGACCTCGCACCGGTGCGGATCGTGCTCGACCTGCCCGAGCCGTGGCACACCATCGAGGTTGCTGCCCGGCATCAGCCCGACGGCGGGGTGTTATCTGCTTATCTCCCCACGATCCCCCAAGTACAAACCACCGTCGAGGCCGCCAGGAAGACCCGGGCATTCGCCGAGATCGAGGTAAAGGAATTCATGATGCGAGACTGGAAGGTGAGTGGCCGCTCGGTGCGTCCCGAGCATGCCATGGTGGGTCACACCGGATTCCTCACATTCATGAGAAAGGTTGCCGATGAACCTGACACGGGTAACCAAGAGAAGTAAACAGGGTCGTTCGTATACTGACGAGAGGCTTCCGAGAGCCAGGAGGTAGCCGTGGACGAAGGACGCAAGCACGAAGACGCCGCACAACTGCGAAGAGTTGTGTCGGCCCTGGAGGAGGAAGTCTCTTTCCTGCGTCGTCGTTTGCGTGAGGCGCCGGGTCGCGCCGACGAGCTGGAGACCGAGCTCGTACGGGCCAGGGAACGTCTCGATAGGGCTGTCGGCCAGAACGACAAGCTCTCGGCCCTTCTCGAGGAGGCGAGAGAGCAGCTGGGAGTCCTCCGTGAGGAAGTGGAGAAGCTCACCCAGCCCCCGAACAACTTCGGGACCGTTCTCAATGTCTCCGATGACGGGACCGTCGACATCCTCACCGGCAACCGCAAGTTGCGGGTCGCCGCCCAGCCCTCCGTCGAGGTGAAGAAGCTTCAGGTCGGCCAGGAAGTGCTGCTCAACGAGGCTTTCAACGTCATCGACTTTCGCTACTTCGAGCCGGCCGGTGACGTGCTACGTGTCAGAGAGGTGATGACCGACGGGCGGATCGTCGTAATCGCCCACGGCGACGAGGAGCGAGTCCTCAATCGCTCGGACGTGATGGCCGACGTGTATCTGCGGCCCGGTGACTATGTGCGTGTCGATGCCAAGACCGGCCTGATCCTGGAGAAGCTGGAGCGGCCCGAGGTCGAGGAGTTGGTGCTGGAAGAGGTGCCGAACATCACCTACAACGATGTCGGCGGCCTCGCCGATCAGATCGAGATGATCCGGGACACCGTGGAGCTTCCCTATCTGCATCGGGATCTCTTCCGGGAGTACGAGCTGGAGCCTCCCAAGGGCATCCTCCTCTACGGGCCACCCGGATGCGGTAAGACGCTCATCGCCAAGGCCGTGGCAAACAGTCTCGCCAAGAAGGTGTCCGAACGGACTGGAAACCCCGACGTCCGCTCCTACTTCCTCAACATCAAGGGACCCGAGCTCTTGAACAAGTGGGTCGGGGAGACCGAGCGCCAGATCAGGCTGATATTCCAGCGAGCCAAGGAGAAATCCGACGAAGGAGTGCCGGTCATCGTCTTCTTCGACGAGATGGATTCCCTCTTCCGCACCCGCGGCACCGGGATCAGCTCCGATGTCGAGTCCACCATCGTGCCCCAGCTCCTCTCCGAGCTCGATGGTGTCGAGTCCCTCAAGAACGTCGTCGTGATAGGCGCCTCCAATCGCGAAGACTTGATCGACCCCGCCATCCTGCGCCCCGGCCGACTCGATGTGAAGATCAAGATCAACCGTCCCGATCCGGAGGCCGCCAAGGAGATCTTCCGCATCTACCTCAGCGACGAGACACCACTCGACCCCGAGCAGGCGTCGGGGGAGGATCCTTCAAGAACCATCATCGCAATGATCGAGGCCACGGTGGGCGACATGTATGCCGAGGAGAAGGACAACGAGTTCCTCGAGGTCACATATGCCAACGGTGACCGGGAAACGCTCTATTTCAAAGATTTTGCCAGCGGCGCGATGATCGAGAACATCGTGCGACGGGCGAAGAAAGATGCGATCAAGCGACAGATCGCGGGTGGGCCAGGCGGTGTGCGCCAGGCGGATCTCATCTCGGCGATCAAACAGGAGTTCCGCGAGCACGAGGATCTCCCCAACACGACCAATCCGGACGACTGGGCCAAGATCTCGGGCAAGAAGGGTGAGCGAATCGTCTACGTGCGCACCCTGGTAGGGGGAGACGAGGAGAGTCGTCTCATCGAGAAAGTCGCCGGCGGCCAGTACCTGTAATGGCTCTGCACAAAGTGCTCGGGACCGAGACCGAGTACGGGATAGTCGTTCGTGGAGACCCCGGCTTCAACCCGGCAGTCGCCTCGTCCCTGGTGGTCAACAGCTATCCCGGGGACCGGGTGAAGGTCCAATGGTCCTACGAGGAGGAGTCACCGGGACGTGACGCCCGAGGTTTCGGCCACGACACCTATGGTCTCATCGATCCCGAGGGTGCCGTCGTCAACTCGGTTCTGTCCAACGGGGCACGTCTCTACGTCGATCACGCCCACCCGGAGTACTCGGGGCCCGAGACGTTCGACCCGATGGAAGCGACTCTCTACGACAAGGCGGGGGAGGTGGTCATGCATCGAGCCGCCCTCGCGGCATCGGATGCCGCGGGCCGTCAGGTGTCGCTCTACAAGAACAATTCCGACGGCAAAGGGAATTCCTACGGGGCGCACGAGAACTACCTCCTGAGTCGGGAGACGCCATTCGGCGACGTCATCAGGTATGCCACGACCTTCATGGTCACCAGACAGGTGTTCACCGGTGCGGGCAAGGTGGGCAAGGAGAACGACCGCCCCGATATCGACTACCAGGTGACCCAGCGGGCCGACTTCTTCGAGGAGGAAGTGGGTCTGGAGACCACCCTCAAGCGCCCGATAATCAACACCAGGGACGAGCCACACGGCGACCCTTCGCTCTATAGGCGTCTCCACGTGATCATCGGCGACGCCAACCTCTCCGAGTACCAGATCTTCCTCAAGCTGGGGGCCACGGCCTTGATGCTGGCCGCTTTGGAGGACGGTGCGATTCCCGACTCGCTGGATCTCTTCGACCCCGTGGAGGCGTGCTGGCAGGTGAGTCACGACCTGACTCTGGGTCGCCCCCTCGAGCTGGATGGAGGAGGGACGGCGACTGCTCTCGAGATCCAAGATCGTTATCTGGAGTGGTTGGCCAAGTACGCCGAGAAAGAGCTCGATGATCCCGTGTGGGATCAGGTGATCGGGGAGTGGGAGCGCACCCTGCAGTTGCTGGGCACAGATCCGGACAAGTTGGCCGACAGTCTCGACTGGGTTGCCAAGAGGCGGTTGCTCGAGGGGTATGTCGCCAGGGATGGCCTGGCCTGGACGAACAACAAGCTTCGCGCCCTCGACCTTCAATACCACGACGTCGACCCACAGAAAGGCCTCTACAAGAGGCTCGCTTCGAGAGGGTCGATGCGACGCCTCTTCACCGACGCCGAGATCGCCGAAGCGGTGTCAAGACCACCGGAGCGCACCCGCGCCTACTTCAGGGGCCGATGTGTCAGTGACTTCTCAGGGTCGCTGGTGGCGGCCAACTGGGACTCCCTGGTCTTCGATGTGGGTGAAGCTCACCTGAAACGGGTTCCTATGATGGAGCCGCTGCGAGGAGACGCCGCCTTGGTCGGCGACCTCCTCGCCAGCGCAGAAGACGCTGCAGACCTGCTGAAGCGTCTGGAAGGATGATTCAGATGTCAGATAGAGAGCGTTCGCAGTCAGAAGGCCGTCGCACCGAGGAGACGGAAGAGCAGACAGCGTCCACAGTCGAGACGGATGCCGATCTCGACGCCCTGGATGACCTGCTGGACGAGATCGACGAGGTCCTGGAGGAGAATGCCGAGGAGTTCGTCAAGAACTACGTCCAGAAGGGTGGGCAGTGATCGAGAGACCTCTCGGTCCCCTGCCAATGGACGCACCGGTCCCGGGGTCGAGTTTCACCGACTTCCTCGAGGAAATGGGTGCCGGCCCGGTCATCCCCATCCCCCAGGCGACGACCAGTCTCACAGTACCGGAGGCAACCACCGTGCTCGCACTCCGCTACGCCGGGGGAGTGGTGATGGCCGGTGATCGTCGTGCCACCGAAGGTCACCTCGTCGCCCACCGGAGAATACGAAAGGTGTTCCCGGCCGACCAGTATTCAGCGGTGGCCATTGCCGGGACCGCCGGCCTGGCCATGGACATGGTCAAGCTGTTCCAGGTGGAGCTGGAGCATTACGAGAAGATCGAAGGGATTCGCCTGTCTCTCGAGGGGAAGGCGTCCTTCCTGGCCCGTCTGGTTCGGGGCCAGCTGCCGATGGCCCTGCAAGGGCTGGTCGTGGTGCCCCTGTTCGCCGGGTATGACAACAAGGAGACGAAGGGCCGGGTCTACACCTTCGATGTCGTGGGCGGCCGTTACGAGGAGTCCGACTTCGGCAGCACAGGCTCGGGCTCCTGGCTGGCAAAGTCATATCTGCGAACCGCCTACCAGGATGACATGACACCAGATGATGCGATGGCGTTGGCGATCAACGCCCTGGTGGCGGCGTCGAGCGAAGACACCGGGACCGGCGGGCCCGACCTCACCCGGGGCATCCTCCCCAACGTGGTCCGCATCGACGCCAACGGGGTGTCCGAGGTTGCCGACGAGGCGATCCTCCCCCTGGCGGAACATGCCGTGGAGACCGTACGATGACCATCCCGTTCTATGTGGCTCCGGAGCAGCTGGTGCGGGACAAGGCGGAGTTCGCCCGCAAGGGCATCGCCCGCGGCCGCTCGATCGTTGCCGTCGACTTCTCAGACGGGGTGCTTCTGATGGCGGAGAACCCCTCCACCGCACTGCACAAGATCTCGGAGGTGTACGACCGGATCGCCTTCGCCGGCGTCGGGAGGTACAACGAGTTCGAGACGTTGCGCAAGGCGGGAATCCGTCAGGCGGACCTCATGGGCTATCTCTACTCACGCGACGACGTCACCGCCATGGGCCTGGCCACCGCCTTTGCCCAGACACTGGGGATCATCTTCATCCGCGATCCCAAGCCGTACGAGGTGGAGATCCTGCTGGCGGAGATCTCCGAGGACGGAAGCGAACATCGGCTATTCCGGGTGTCCTACGACGGGACCCTGTTCGATGAGCGGCGCTACGCGGCCATCGGGGGCAAGGCAGAGCAATTGGTCGAGGCCCTCGAGGACCTGTGGTCGGAGGGAATGACCCTGGCCGAAGCCTACACCGCCGGGACGGAGGCCTTTCGACGTGCCGAAGGGCGGGAGTCGGAGGGATGGGAGATCGCCGTGCTCGACGGTGCCAACGGACGGCGGGCATTTCGGCGAGTCGAAGAGAGCGAGCTGACCGGCTAAGTGCTACCTCAAGGTCTCACACCGGTTTAGCCTGAACCGGTGGACCGCAGGATCTTTGGCCTGGAGAACGAATACGGCGTCACGTGCACGTTGCGCGGCCAGCGACGTCTCAGCCCCGACGAGGTCGCCCGCTATCTCTTTCGCCGTGTGGTCTCCTGGGGACGCTCATCCAACGTGTTCCTGGAGAACGGGGCCCGTCTCTATCTCGATGTTGGCTCTCATCCCGAATATGCCACCCCGGAGTGCGATGACATCACCGATGTCGTTGCCCACGACAAAGCCGGCGAGCGGATTCTCGAAGGTCTGGTCACCGGCGCGGAGGAACGTCTCGAGGAAGAAGGCATCCGGGGGCAGATCTATGTGTTCAAGAACAACACCGACAGCGCCGGCAACTCCTACGGGTGTCACGAGAACTACCTGGTGAGCCGGCACAAGGACTTTCACCGCACCGTTGACGTCCTCATCCCGTTCCTGGTCACCCGTCAGATATTCGTGGGCGCCGGGAAGCTGACCCAGACCCCACGAGGGACCGGTTACACCGTCGCCCAACGGGCCGACCACATCTGGGAGGGCGTTTCCTCGGCCACGACGCGATCACGTCCCATCATCAACACCCGTGACGAGCCTCACGCCGACGCCGAGCGTTATCGACGTCTCCACGTGATCGCCGGCGATTCCAACATGAGCGAGTACGCCACCTATGTCAAGGTGGGGACGATGGTGGCACTTCTTCAGATGATCGAGCGGGACGTCGTGTTCCGGGACCTGACCCTGGAGAATCCGATACGGGCCATCCGTGAAGTGTCCCACGACACCACCTGCACCAGGAAGCTGCGTTTGGCCAACGGTCGAGAGCTCAGTGCCCTCGACATTCAGTGGGAATACCTCGACCGGGCGATGCGCTTCGCCCGTAGCCCCGGGTTCCCATCCCAGGTGCAGGGTGCCGTCGACCGCTGGGAGCATCTGCTCACAGGGCTGGAGAAGGACCCCATGACCCTTGACCGTGAGGTCGACTGGGTGATGAAGTACAAGATTCTGGAGCGCTATTCAACCAGTCGAGGGGTGTCGCTCTCTGATCCCCGGATGTCGATGATGGACCTCGCCTACCACGACGTGGACCGCACCCGCGGCCTCTACTACTTGATGGAGAATGCGGGGCTGACGGATCGCATCGTCAATGACGAGAAGGTCGCCGAGGCCGTGGTCAAGCCGCCGCAGAGCACCCGCGCCCGACTCCGCGGTGCGTTCATCAAGGCTGCCAAGGCACGAAAGCGGGACTTCACCGTCGACTGGGTACACCTCAAGCTCAACGACCAGGCACAACGCACCGTCATGTGCAAGGACCCTTTCAAGTCGGAGGACGAGCGGGTAGACAAGCTGATTGCAAGTCTCTGATCTGGCATAACGTGGCAGGCGCCTATGCAAAACGTCGTTGAGCGTGTCCTCAATCTCCTCATCTACCTCCTCGAGTCACCGGTGCCGGTGACCGCCGACGACGTGCGCAACACCGTCCATGGCTATGCCGACCAGAGTGACGAGGCGTTTCATCGGATGTTCGAACGGGACAAGGAGGTGCTGCGTCGTCTGGGCGTCCCTCTCGAGAGAGAGGCCCTCGACGCGTGGGGGATCGACTTCGGATACACAGTAGATCCCGAGGAGTATGCGATCCCCGACCCCGGTCTCACCCAGGAGGAGCGAATAGCTCTCTCGGTTGCGGCGCGGATGGTCCGCCTCGGTGGCAGCGAGGCGGGGACGGGGGCGATCATCAAGCTGGGCGGCATCGAGCGGGGAGCCGGGCTGGAGCCCCTCGGCGTGGATCTCGGCGAGGGAGCCGAGATTCTCGGGGCGCTGTTCGGGGCGGTCACCGAGCATCGCAAGGTGACGTTTCAATATCGGGGGAACACCCGTCCGGTGGAGCCCTATGGCATTGCACATCGCCGTGGCCATTGGTACCTGGTAGGACGGGCACCGGAGGGCGATCGCATGTATCGGGTGGATCGAATCACAGACCTGGAGGTGGGTGACACTCCCAATGCGTTTCGCAAGCCGAGAGGATTCAACATACGGGAGATGGTCAGCTCCCAGCCATGGGAGGCCGGCTCAGATCCCGAGGTGACGGCCGAGGTTCAATTCGATTCCGAAGTGGCGTGGTGGGCGGCGCGCAGTCTGGGTGTCGACGAGCCCGACGGCTCGCTGACCACGACGGTCGGGGTGGCCAACCGGGACGCATTCATCGGGTGGATGCTCAGCTTCGGCGCGTCGGCCGAGGTACTCGGTCCACCCGAGATGAGAGAGGCCATGGCGGAACGGGTGCAGGCCGCACTGGGTCAGCTCCCGTGACCAGTGCTCGAACCGTCTCCAGGCTGTCCCGGATCCTGGCTCTCATCCCCTATGTCCTCGATCGCGAGTCAGCCGACATCGGTGAGATCATCGAGCGTTTCGGCTACACCGAGGAGCAGCTGACACGCGATCTGAACACGATCTTCGTGTGTGGGCTGCCCGGATACGGCCCGGGTGATCTCATGGAGGCCTATGTCGATGAGGACGAGGTTGTGATCGACGCCGCCGACTTCTTCGCCAAGGCGCCACGGCTGACTTCGACCGAGGCTCTGGGGCTCCTCGCCGCGGGGATGACGGTGATCGGCACCGGGGAGGCGACTCCGGCCCTGGAGTCTGCGGTGCGCAAGTTGACGGGGGCGGTCGTCCCCGGCGCCGACTCCTCGCTCGCCGTCGACCTACTCGATGAGTCGCAGAACCTAGGCACACTTCGTGAGGCGGCGACCACCCAGAGTGTCGTGCGTATGGTCTATCGCTCTGTGGGAAAAGAGGAGACCACCAAGCGTGACATCGAACCATGGACGGTGTTCGCCACCCTGGGACGCTGGTACGTGTTCGGCCATTGTCGACTGGTCGACGATCAGCGCACATTTCGGGTAGATCGGATCCGGGACCTGGAGGTCCTCGACGAGACCTTCACCCGTCCCCCAGAGGTCCCCGAGCCCGGGGTTGGATACTCACCGGCGAAGGGCGACGTGGCATGTGTCATCGACCTGAAACCCCCAGCTAGTTGGGTTCTCGAGTACTACCCGGTCGACGTGCTGCGTCGGTCATCGAAGACGATTCGGATTCGCTTCTTCTCGCCCGACGCAGAGGTGCCGGCCCGTCTTCTCCTCAGACTGGGGACCGAGGCGCGTCTGGTGAAGGGCCCCGAGGTCGAGGCGCGGGTTCGGGAACTCGGCGAGAGGCTGGTCACGATCTATCGATAGGGGTCGATCGACCTACGGCCCGGGTCTTCAGTTTCGGAGGTCACCTGCCGATCTGGTTGTACCGAATGCGGAGACCGGAGACCAAGAGATGACCACCATCAAGACAACGTGCGCTCGGTGTGGCGACATTCACTTGACACCGCGGGACGTGGCCCTGGAGCTGCGCCCAGGTGGTAGGGAAGGTGACTACTGCTTCACATGCCCGAGTTGCACGTCTGAGCAACGACGACCCGCCAACTCGAGAGTCGTCAGCGTTCTGCTTGCCACCGGTGTTCACTTCGAGGTCGTCAACCCACACCCGATCACCGAAGCGGAGATCGAGGCATTCATGGTCGCCCTCGAGACGGAGCCGGATCCACTCCGTCTTCTGGCCGGCTGAACGAGTACAGGGTTGAGCGCCGGGGGGACGGTGCTCCGCTGAGAAGACGGTGATCGGGCGGTCACCGTCTTCTCTTTATGCTCCAGGCTTTAGCATCTCTGGGTGCTGCAAACCGGCGAGATAGTCATCATCGTGGTACTGGCGCTGATCGTCCTGGGTCCGCGACGGCTCCCAGAGATAGCCAGAAGACTCGGGAAGTGGACCGCCGAGCTCCGCGCCGCCGCCAGGGAGATCACCCGTGGGTTGGAGGCAGAGGTCTCCGATCTCAAGCAAGTCGGTGACGACCTGCGGGCACCCCTGGATGAGGTGAAGAAGCCATTCACCGAGATTCGCGACGAAGTCAGCGGATTCGGGCCCAAGGGTCACGAATGGACCGGGCCGAAACCGGTCTCCGGCCCCACACCCGAGGACGCCATGCGTGATCTCGAGGCAATGAATCGTGCCGCGGCAGAAGACGAATCAGAAGGGCCTCCTCCCTCACCGGACGGCGACGCCTCCCCCGATATCCCGTTGGGAGAGGACGACGAGAACGCCGAGTGACTGACGATCCCCAGTCGATTCTCTCCCACCTCGAGGAGCTGCGTTGGCGTTTGGTGAAAGTAGCGATCGGAATCCTGATCGGTGGTGTCATCGCATTTCTCTTCACCGATCAGTTGCGCGAGATCCTCGAGGCTCCGTTCTTCGACGCTACCCCCGACAACAACTTCGTCGGACTCAAAGTCGGTGAGGAGTGGGGGGTGCTGATGAGGATCGCCCTCTTCGGGGGCGTGGTCATCGCCAGCCCGGTGATTCTCTACCAGGTGTGGGCCTTCATCAACCCGGCATTGACCACGCGTGAGCGCAAATGGGCGTTTCCCATAGTCGGCGCCCTCGTGATCCTGTTCGTAGGTGGAGTCCTGTTCGGCTACGCGGTGCTTCCCCGTGGCCTCGAGTTTCTCTTGGGGATCTTCCCTGACGTGGAGAACGACTTGCTGATCGGGGAGTACTACTCCTTCGTCCTTCGCTTCCTTCTGGCCTTCGGAGCCGCATTCCTCTATCCCGTCTTCCTGTTCGCTGCGGCCGCCGCCGGGATCATCAGCTCTCAGCAGCTGGCCCGCGGCCGGAGTTGGGCCATCCTCTTGGTAGTCATCGGTGCCGCCCTGATCACACCCACCGGTGACGCTTTCACGCTCCTGCTCCTCTCCCTGCCGCTCTACCTGATGTACGAGATCACGTACTGGCTGGTGAGGCTGGTGCTTGGCAGATGACCCTGGAAGGATTCTGGTCCCGCCTCCCGTTCCAGCCGGATGAGTTCCAGATCGAAGCCGGCGAGGCCATCGACCAAGGGTTTTCGGTGGTGGTGACCGCGCCCACCGGAGCCGGCAAGACCCTGGTTGCAGAGGTGGCCACCCACCTGGCGCTCCTCGAGGGGCGGCGGATCTTCTACACCACCCCGATCAAGGCTCTCTCCAACCAGAAATACACCGATCTCGCGGCGACCCACGGAGCCGACCGGGTGGGTCTGCTCACGGGGGACAACGTCGTCAACCCCAAGGGTCCGGTGATCGTCGCCACGCTCGAGGTGCTGAGGAACATGATCTACGCCGACGTGGGTCAACTGGATGATGTAGCCACGGTCATCCTCGACGAGGCCCACTATCTCCAGGATCCGTCACGTGGCGCCGCCTGGGAGGAGGTGATCATCCACTGCCCGACCCATGTTCGTTTTGTCTGCCTCTCGGCGACCATTTCCAACAATCGACAGTTCGCAGACTGGATCGAGGAACGACGAGGGCCCACGAGACTGATCGTCAGTTCGGAACGGCCCGTCCCACTGGAGTCGCTGTACATGATCAAGGAGAGATCGGGCAACCGGGCGCTGCACCTGCTTCCCACCTTCGTGGCCCGGGACGGCAGACGCCGTCCCAACCCGAGGCTGGAGCACATGCTCGGCCTGGAGAGAGGGCGCCGGCGGCGGTTCAAGACTCCGAATCGGCTCGAGGTGATCAGCGAGCTCGCCGACGCCGACATGCTGCCCGCGATCTATTTCATCTTCTCCCGCACAGGATGCGATTCCGCTGCAATGCGCCTGGCTGAGTCGGGCGTGCGCCTCAGCGACGCCGATCAGCGGGCGGCGATCCGGGAGACAGTCGAGGAGCGCACCGCGCATCTGAGTGACAACGATCTGGCGGTGCTGGGCTATGACCGGTGGTTGACGGCGCTGGAATGTGGTATCGCCTCCCATCACGCGGGGCTGGTTCCGGCCTTCAAGGAGACGGTTGAGTCACTTTTCGCCGCGGGCCTGGTGAGAGTGGTCTTCGCCACCGAGACCCTCGCCCTCGGCATCAACATGCCAGCCCGATCGGTGGTCATCGAGAATCTGAGCAAGTTCAATGGCGAGTCCCATGAGCTGTTGCAGCCGGGGGACTACACGCAACTAACGGGTCGAGCGGGGAGGCGGGGCATCGACGTCCAGGGATTCGGAGTGTTGCTCCACTCGCCATTCGTCAAGTTCCAACAGGCTACCGAGATCGCATCCGTCGGTGCCCACGAGCTCAAATCGAGCTTTCGCCCCACGTACAACATGACGGCCAATCTCGTGGCCAACTATTCGGAGCTTCGAGCAGAGGAATTGTTACGTGCCTCGTTTGCTGCGTTTCAGCGAGAGGACGATCGAGTCGAAACCCAGGACAGAATCGAGGCACTGGAGCATCAACTGGCCAAGGAGGAGGCCGAAGCGGCGTGTGAGCGTGGTGACGTGGCCGAGTATCTCGCCCAGATCGAGGCGGCGCCGGCTTCGCATCGGCGCGAGGGCATCACCTCCCTGCTGGGCCCGGGGGTGGTGGTGGACGTGGTGGGCGGCGCCCGCGACGGCCGTTATGTGGTCCTGAAGCGGCTGTCCTCCAAGGGTGGCGGTGTGCGCTACCTGGTGCTGTCGACATCGGGACGGGTCTCGACGATCGGGCAACGCCAAATCCCGGAGGCCAGTGAGATGGTGGCCAACATCGACCTCCCCCAGCCTTTCCGACCTCGGGACCGCCGGTTCGTCCAAGACGCTGTGCGCAGGCTGCGCAAGGTCCCACCCGGCCAGTCCGATCGGGCTCCTCGAAGTCACATGCTGGTGGAGCATCCCGTGGCGGAGTGCCCCGATGCAGCCCACCACCTCTCGTCTCTGCGTCGCGTCCTCCGGCTG
This sequence comes from uncultured Acidimicrobiaceae bacterium, assembly GCA_964607685.1. GTDB lineage: Bacteria > Actinomycetota > Acidimicrobiia > Spongiisociales > ZC4RG35 > JANQRA01. The sequence continues at coordinate 19,370 of CAZSOF010000016.1, forward strand.
CGCACCCGCCTGGAGCAACACCGGAGCATGTACCGATCGGTGGGTTTCGGGCTCGTCGAGGAGTTCGGCGCCATCCGTGAGCTCCTTGCCAAACTCGACTATCTGAGAGGATGGGAGCTGACCTCCCGTGGCACCCGTCTACGACGCATCTACAACGAAGTCGACCTCATGGTGACCGAGGCCATAGAGCGTGGCCTTCTCTACGGGCTGGAGACCGCCGAGCTGGCAGCGCTGGCATCGGTGTTCGTCTACGAACCACGTACTGATCACTCCTCCGCTCCAGACTGGCCCACGACGGAGCTGGCTGGGAGATACCAGGAAATCGAGGATCTCTGGAAAGAGCTGGCCCGGCTGGAAGGCAGCCACAAATTGTCGCCGATGCGTCATCCCGATCCTGGATTCGGCCGTGTCGCATACGAGTGGGCCAACGGCGTGTCCTTCGATGACCTGACAGTGGGCTCGATGGCACCTGGAGACTTCGTAAGGGTGGGCCGTCAGTTGGTCGATCTACTGCGTCAGATCCGAGAGGCTGCCGCTGAGATCTCCGAAGAGTCTCACTCTGCGCTGCAGGCGATCGACCGGGGTGTCGTCGCCGCGCAAGGTGTCGGGTGATGAAGAAGTGGTTGGTGATCGTCAATCGTCGTGCCGGCCGTGCCCCGGTTTCGATCGCCGCAGTGAACTCGGCTCTCACGACAGCGGCTGTCGACGCTGACATCGAGGTGCCTTCCTCACCAGGGGAAGTCATCGAGTTGGTCCAGCGCGAATCGGACGGAGGTAGGGAGTACTTCGCAGTCGCCGGTGGAGACGGAACGGTGAGTCTGGTCTGCAATGCGTTGCTCTCGAGGGTGGGTGTCGAGCAACCGGTCGTAGGAGTGCTACCCGTCGGCACCGCATGTGATCTCCTGCGCACCTTCGGCATTTCCCAGCACCTCGATGCCGCCGCCCGCCACCTGGCCACCGATGAGGTCTACCCGATCGACGTCGTGACTCTGGAGGGCGCCTGGGGCACCCGGTATTTCGTCAATGTGGCCCAGGTCGGAGTGGGCGCCGCCGCCGCCGAGACCGCGCCTCGGCTCGCCAGATCCCTTGGCTCGGTCCGCTACCCGATCGCCTTTGCCTTCCGACTGCCTCGGTTCCCGGTGGCCCAGGTGACCGTGGAGACCGAGCGCAGGAAGTACACCTCCGACGCACTGGCAGTGATCATGGCCAACGCCCAGTTCTTTGCAGGTGGGTGGAACGTGGCGCCCAAAGCGACCCTGGTCGACGGTGTCATCGATATCCAGATGATCAACGCCCACAAGTCTCAGGCTCCGGCGTTGGTGCCAAAGGTGATCAGAGGCACCCATCTGCGCGACCACAACGTGCGACGCTTCTCAGCCGCCACATTCCGCATCGACACCGACATCCCATGGCCGTTGGAAGCCGACGGTGATTTCGTCGGGAATACGCCGGTGTCGGGTCGGGTTGTGCCGGCCGCAATACGTCTCAAGATCTGAGGCTTATACTCCCGCCGCCCATTGGGGACCCTGTCGAACGATGGCTGACAAAAACGTATCAACAACGACTGACGAGGAGCTGGATGACCTCGACGATCTCGACGACGTAGACGAGAACGAGCTCGAGCCCGACCTGGATGAGGATCTCGATGACGATCTGACCGAGGATCTGGAGACCGAACTCGATGAGGATGAGGAGTACGAGGAGGGAGAAGAGGGCTACGACGGGGACGGGGACGAGGACGAGGACGAAGAAGACGACGGCTCCGGCTCTGAAGACCACGACGAAGAGACTGCCGAGGCTCTGGAGGAGTTGGAGACACAGGAGCTGCAGCTACTGGACGAAGAGGCCAACGAGGCCATGCTCGTCGACGAGGTCGAAGAGCTGCGGGCGATGCGTCGTGAAGAGCTGACTATGAATGTCGATGCACAAAGCCAGAAGGACGACGAGTTCGTCTGCCAATCTTGCTTCATGGTGAAGCGCACCAGCCAGCTCGCCAACAAACGCAAGATGATCTGCTTCGACTGTGTCGACTGAGCAGGTCGTAGTCGCTCTCCCGACCTACAACGAGCTCGAGAATCTGCCGGAGATAGCACCGGCCATCACCACCCAGGGCTATCAGCTCATCGTCATCGACGACAACTCGCCCGATGGCACCGGTGAGATTGCCGACGAGCTGGCCGCAGACAACCCAGCGGTTACCGTCATCCATCGCCGCGTAAAAGCGGGCCTCGGTCCTGCCTACGCCGATGGATTCGATCTCGCCCTGAGCCAGGACGCCGCCATCATCGTCGAGATGGATGCCGACTTCTCCCACGATCCTTCCGACTTGCCCCGCCTGGTGGAAGCCGCGAACAGCGCTGATCTGGTGATCGGGTCACGCTACGTCCCGGGTGGATCCACTCCCGACTGGCCACTGACCCGTCGCCTGATCTCCAAGGGGGGAAATCTCTACGCGCGCCTCATGCTCGGAATCCCGGTCCGGGACGCCACCGCGGGGTTCAGGGCGATTCGGGCCGATGCCCTGCG
>CAZSOF010000017.1:0-1216 GCA_964607685.1 uncultured Acidimicrobiaceae bacterium
AGACAGGTTGCACCTCGATCGATCAGCCAATCGGCGACATCGAACGACATCGACGAAACCTCCTCGAGCGGCTTGGAGCCGTATGGAGCTCGAGCTCTGTCCGCCACATACGTGAGGTCGGCTCGCGGCAGCAACTTGCGGATCTCGTTGAGCACCGAGAGACCTCCCACCCCCGAGTCGAAGACGCCGATCAAGGCCAGCCGGTCCCCAACCTGGGAGACGACCCGTTACCGTCGCAGCTCAGCCGACGGAGGTGTGACTTGCAGGTCGAAGGTTCAGTTGCTCTGGTCACCGGTGGGGTCTCCGGTCTTGGTCTGGGCGCGGCCAAACGGATTGTGGCCATGGGTGGCGCCGCGGTGATGATGGACATCAACTCCGACCGAGGCAAGCAGGCACAGGACGAGCTCGGCGACCGGTCACGATTCATCCAATGTGACGTCACGGCCCCCGACGAGGTGTCGGCCGCGGTAGAGGGTGCCGCCCAGGCCTTCGACGGGATCCAGATCCTGGTCAATGCGGCGGGCGTTGCCCCGGCGCAGCGAGTAGTGGCCCGGGATGGGAAGATGTTCGACCTGGACCTCTTCCGGTTCACGATCGGAGTCAACCTGATCGGGATGTTCGATGTGATCCGCAACACCGCCCGGATCATGTCGGTCAATGAGCCGGGTGAGAGCGGAGAGCGGGGGGTGATCGTCAATGTGGCCTCCATCGCCGCATTCGAAGGCCAGGTGGGACAGGCCGCCTACTCGGCATCGAAGGGTGGAGTCGTGAGCATGACCCTGCCATTGGCCCGGGATCTCGCCGGCATTGGCATCCGGGTGAATACGGTCGCCCCGGGCATCATGGATACCCCATTGCTGGCCGCGGCCCCACGGGAGCTGAAGGACGCCCTGGCCAACCTCCACGTATTCCCCAAACGACTGGGCACACCCGAGGACTTCGCCCACCTGGTGACGGCCATAGTCGAGAACAAGATGCTCAACGGCGAGGTGATTCGCCTCGATGCGGGCGCTCGGATGCCCCCGAGATGAGCGCTCGCCAATCGTCCTGTGAGCCATCGGTCACGCGTGACGCGTGGTAGATGCTCACAGAACGGTCAATCCATTCAGGCTCTCCGGGTTTTCGAGGCTGGTGAGGTCGCCGGGATCGTTTCCCAGCGCCAGAGCCTTGACCACCCTGCGCATGATCTTCTGCGATCGGGTCCGGGGCAGGTCGT
>CAZSOF010000017.1:1316-3963 GCA_964607685.1 uncultured Acidimicrobiaceae bacterium
CTTGCCCGCGATGTTGAGAGTGTCGTCGGATCGCCCGTGTAGGTACCAGAACCCGTCCTCGTCGACGGATGCCCAGTCACCATGGACCCATGTGTCCTCGAATCTCGACCAGTAGGTCTCGATGTAGCGCTCGGGCTCCCCCCAGAACCCGCGGGTCATCCCGGGCCATGAGCCCCGAATCACCAGCTCGCCCACCTCGCCCCGCAGCGGCCGACCCTCGTTGTCATAGACATCGGCGTCGATTCCCAGGGCCGGCTTCCCCAATGAGGTCGGTTTGATGCCTTGGAGCAGATTGGTGGAGAGGATGCAGGCGCCCACCTCGGTGCCGCCGGAGATGTTCATGATCGGTCGTTTGCCCTCACCGACTTCGCGGAACAGCCACCACCACGGTTCCGGGTTCCACGGCTCACCCGTGGAACCGAACATGCGGAGGGAAGACAGGTCGTGTCGGTGAGCCTCGCCGGCACCATGGGGCTGCAGCGCCCGCACCAGTGTGGGGGACAATCCGAGGATGGTGAGACCCAGGTCTGCGGTGACCTGCCAGATCCGATCGGGCCCTGGGTGGTTGGGCGCCCCGTCATATGTGGCGATGGCGGAGCCGTTGGCCAGACCGGCGGTCACCATCCACGGACCCATGATCCATCCCATGTCCGTGGCCCACATGAGGACGTCGTCTCGACCCACGTCGAACTGAAAGGCCCCCTCCTGTGCCAGCTTCACGGTCAACCCGGCCTGGACATGGACCGCTCCCTTGGGTCGTCCGGTGGTGCCGGAGGTGTAGGCGATTATCACCGGGTCTTCCGCCCGGGTGCTGGCGGCAGCAGTCCGCTCCGAGGTGGGGACTATCTCGTGCCACCACAGGTCCCGGTGGTCGGTCATCGGGGTGGTGGAGCGCTCGATGTAGTCGACCACCAACATGTGGTCGATTCCCCCGGCCAGATCCACCGCCTTGTCGGCGGTCTCCTTCATGGGGATGAGGGCGCCGCGGCGTTGAAACCCGTTGGCGCAGATCATCAACACCGGCTTGGGGTCTTCGAGCCTGGTGGCGACGGCGTCGGGCGCGTAGCCCGAGAAGACCGGGATGAATATCGCTCCGAGACGGGCCACCGCGAGAAGAGCGACCACGGCCTCGAGGGACATCGGCAGATAGACGGCAACCGCGTCTCCGCGCCTGGCCCCAAGGCTCGTCATTGCTCCGGCAAGACGCTCGACCTCCTCCAGAAGCTGGCCGAATGACGATTCGCGGGTCTCGCCGCTCTCCTTTTGTGCCCGCAGGGCGAGGCGATTCGGGGTCTCTCGCGCCCACCGATCGACGCAGGCGATCGACATGTTGAATCCGGAGCCAACGAACCAGGTGGCCCACGGATGCCCACGTGAGGTGTCCCTGACCGCAGACCAACGAGGGTCGAAGGGGAGACCGATGAAGTCGACTACCGCTGACCAGAACCATTCGGGGTCGGCGGCGGAGCGCTCGACCAATGCGTCATAGTCACCGATGCCGTGAATCGCCATGAACTGGGCGGTGTTGGTGGTCGAGGCCATATCCGCGTCAGGCTCCCATGCGATGTCGAAGCTCTCCAATCATCCTCCTGGTCGGTGGGGGAGGCTATCGGGATTGACACATTCCCGCTCCAAGCCCTTCCTAACCTCCAACGTCGATGTCGTCCCCCGGTGCTGCCAGTGATCGTGACGTGTTCGTGCGACGCACCTTGGTCGTGGCCCTCGTGCTCATCGGCGTGGCGGCCGCCCTCTGGCTCCTCTTCACCCTGAGAACGGTCATCTTCATGGTCTTCGTGTCCGTGTTCGTGACAGTCGCATTCGAGCCGCCGGTCCACTTCCTGGCGAAGCGGGGCTGGCGACGTGGCAGTGCCACCGGCATCGTGTTTCTGGTGGCCGTGATCCTCTCCCTCGGGTTCATCTGGGCGCTGGCGCCGCTGTTCATCGAGCAGTTCCGTCAGTTGATCGAGGCCATACCGGGGCTGGTCGAGTCGTTCCTGTTGTTCCTCGAGGAAACCTTCGGCTTCGACATCTCCCAGATCGATCCCTTCGAGGTGGGGCGGAACGTGCTCGAATCGATCCAGGATCTGACCGGGCTGGTGGCAGGTGGCATCATCGGGTTGGCGTCGAGTCTCTTCACTTTCATCTTCTTCGCCACCACGGTGGCTCTCTTCTCCTTCTACATGATCGCCGAGCTCCCCCAGCTGCAGCGGACAGTCCTTTCCGCCATGCCAGAAAGCCGTCAAAGACACGCCTTGCACATCTGGGACGTGGCGGTGGAGAAGATGGGTGGTTACATCTACTCGCGGCTGATCCTGGCTGTCCTCTCCGCCGTCGTGACCACGATCTTCCTCCGCTTGCTCGACGTCCCCTTCGCTCTCTCCCTGGGGATCTGGGTGGGGATTCTCAGCCAATTCGTGCCGGTGATCGGCACCTATCTGGCATCGATCCTCCCCGCACTGGTGGCCTTGACCTTCAACGACGTGACCACGGCTGTGTGGGTGGTGGTCTTCTTCGTCGGATACCAGCAGATCGAGAACTACTTGTTTTCGCCCCGAATCACCAAGCGCACGATGGAGATCCATCCGGCGGTGTCGGTGGGTGCGATCATCATCGGGGGGACGCTGTTGGGTGGGATCGGCGTCCTTCT
>CAZSOF010000017.1:4063-17882 GCA_964607685.1 uncultured Acidimicrobiaceae bacterium
CTCACCGGCAACATCACCACCGACAACTGGTGGGCGGCCATGGACACCGAGGCCTCGATCCAGAACCAGGCGATCGTGATGAGCTCGAAGGCATCGTTGTTCAGATCGTCGCTGCCCGGCTTCATCGTTGCCCCTGCTCTATCCGCCATACCCATGGCGGCCGACGCCGTCCAGCAAGGTGACGTCTGGGTCGCGGAGCAGCCGATCCGCCCGGACTGGGCCTGGTCGGATGGCACACCAGTGACAGCAGGAGATCTGGTCTTCTACTTCGACACAGTCCGGGAATTCGACCTCGGCCCAGGGCACGCCGAGATGTTCCCTCCCGAGGTGCTCGCCATGACGGCTCCGGACGATCACACGGTCCGCATCGAGTTCGCCGGCCAGCCCGGTCTGGCCACGTGGTATGGGGGTGTCGCCTTCGCCCCGTTCGTTCCCAGACACTTCTGGGAGGAGCGCGTCGACGAGGCACGCACCGCTGCGGACGAGGTGATGTCCGGGATCACCGACACCGAAGCCAGGCAAGGCGTGGTTGCCGCCTCGCTTGCGGACTCCGACGCCGGGAACGACCTGAGCAGTGGGGACGTCACGCCTGCACAGATCGACGAATACATAGCCGATGTCGGCTCCAGTGAGGGGCGATCGGCTCTCTTCGAGGTATCCGGCGTCAACGAGCCCTCCATCGGGCCCCTGAAGCTCACACGATGGGAGCCAGGGGAGTTCGCGGTCACCGAAGCCAACTTCGACTACTTCGACAACGGCACGGAGAACACCCTCTACGACGATGGCTCGCTGCGGGTTGCCAACAGTGCCCGGGGCGAGGATGTCGTCTACGGCGGTCAAGGTACGGGCGCGGTTGTGTCCAGCTACACCGAAGGGCCGTTTGTCTCGGAGATCATCTGGGTGGAGCACGACTCGAAGAGCGCGGCATATGAGAGCCTCGCCTCGGGTGAGCTGGACTATGTGCTCGATCCGACGGGTGTGGCCGGCAGTCTGCGCGAGGAAAACGCCGGCAACCCCGATCTGCAGTTCTCGGTCAGTCAAACCGACGGTTTTCGATACCTGGCCTTCAATCTGCGGAAACCCCCGATGTCGGATGCGGTGTTCCGAGATGCCGTAGCCACGGTGATCGACAAGGAGTGGGTTGCCGACACCATGCTCGCTGGCGAGGTCATACCTGGCTACACAATCGTCCATCCCGACCTCGTTGCCCACCACAACCCGGATGTCGTGCGTCCCGGCTGGTCCGACGATGCTCCCCTCGGGCAGGGCGAGCGCTTCGAGATTGCGATTCAACTGTTGACCGACGTCGGCTACACCTGGGACAGCCCCCCAATCGTGCAGCGGGACGATTCAGGCAACTTCGTCGACGTCACACCCGGTGAGGGTCTGACCATGCCCAATGGGGTTGCCGTCCCCGAGCTCACACTCCTGACCCCCGGACCTCGCTACGACCCGCTTCGGGCAACGTTTGCCGTATCGATCGAGCAATGGATGAACGACCTCGGCATCCCCGTTGTAGCGGAGCCGAGCGATTTCGACACGGTTGTCGACATGGTCTTTCCGCCACAGACACCGGACACGGCTCTGGGATGGGACATGTACCTCCTGGGCTGGGACGGCCCCGATGTGAGTTTGCCGGGCACGGCCATGGTGGCCTTCTTCCACTCGGACGAGGATGCGGTCGAGGGTGGTGGATTCAACACCACCGGCTATCAGAGCGCGGAGTTCGACGCCGCGGCCGATGCCTTCCAGGCCGCCGGAGACCTCGAAACGGCTGCCAGGCTCACCAGGGAGATGGAGGCCATCATCGCCAGGGATCTCCCTTATGTGGTGCTGTTCCGGACTCCGATCATCGAGGTCTTCAGCAGTCGCGTCCATTTCCCGGTCGACGCGGTCATGGGGGGTCATGCGGGCTTCCCCAGGGCCTGGCCGGCAGCGGTGAGCGTGAGCGGGTGATCCATCACGATCTCGATTCGAGATGGCAGGCGCAAATCCTTGCCATTTCGGCCTTCGGGTCGTTTCATCAACCACGATGGGAGCGTCCCCACGCATAACTGCACATCTGCTTGTGTTGGTGTCGATCGTGGCCGCGTGCTCACCGACCTCGGCCGGACCGGAGTCACCGCGCCCTAAAGCCTCGACCACGAGCACCACGATCACCACCACTCTCCCCACCACGACCGTCGTCATCGACGAGACGACACGCATGGCGACCCAGTGTCCCTCGGTGTTCTGTCTGATCTATCACATCAAACCCGAGGCGAGCTGGTCCAGTGGCGCACCGGTGACGGCCGCCGACTTCGTCCACACGGTCGAGGTGCAGATCGATCCGCAAACCGGTGTCCCCGCCCCTGGCTATGACCTGATGACGAGTGTCGACGTCTTGGACGAGAAGACGGTTCGGATCGTGTTCTCCGAGGGGTACGGCCCCTGGCACGAATTGTTCGATCGTCTTCTCCCCGCAGGTCACGATGGCAACAGTGTTGCCGGGCTGCCCACCACCGGGCCTTTCCAATTCGAGAGGTGGACGCCCGGCGATCGGATCGTCCTCACGCGGAATCCTCGATGGTGGTCCTCTGTCGATCCCTTCTCCGGGGAGGCAGCCGGTCGGATGAGTGAGCTCGAGTTCGTGTTCATCACCGAGTTCGAAGAGATGGTCTCTGCTCTGCAGGAAGGTGACGTTGACGTGGCAACCGTCCGTCCCGAGGGCGCAGCCTTGGACACATTGATCCAATCCGAAGGACTGGAGACCATGCTCTCGCCCGGGCCCTTCTGGGAGCACATCGACTTCCATCACGACGATCCTCTGCTGTCCCAGCGTTGGGTGCGGGAGGCGATCACCCGTGCCATCGACCGTGAGGAGATTCTGGACCGGACCCTGCGTCAGACCGATCCAGACGCGGTGGCCCTGGGGAACTCTCTCTGGATGGGCAACAGTGTGTGGTATCAACCACATCTGGACGTGGGCTACAACCCGGTCGTCGCCGAGCGAATCCTCGTGGACAACGGGTGCACCCGGGGCGAAGACGACGTGTATCGATGCCAGGGCCGCCGCATGTCGTTCGTGTGGGCCAGCACCAACGATGATCCGGCACGCGCCGAGGTGTTCTCGGTGGCTGCGGAGGATCTGGCGGCGATCGGCGTGGAGCTCGTGGGCGACTTCAGGGCGCCTTCGACCCTGGTGTCCAGGGACTTCCTCTTTGGCGGGCCCGACATCTGGCAACTGATCAACTTCTCCTGGCGGGCACGGTCGGATCCACTGGGGGCGGAGCCCACCTATCACTGCGACGGGGAGCTCAACGTGAACCGGTACTGCTCCAGGGACGTCGAGTTTTGGATGGGGTCTGCAGCCAAGGAGATCGATCCCGAGCAACGGGCTGTGATGTACAACCAGGCCGACAGCCTCTACCTCGACGATCTGGCCCTCGTCCCGCTGTACCAGAGACCAACCCTCATGGCCTGGGAGGGATCGACGGTCTCCGGCCCGACGCCCAACTACTCGTGGTCGACCGATTTGTGGAACATCGCTGCCTGGAGCGGTGAGGGCACGATCGTCATCGCCATTCCGGAAGAGCCGATCGAGCTCAATCCCGCTCAGCGCGGTGATGACAACGCCGACATGGTGATGGCTGCGCTGTTCTACGGTGCGTTCGGCGTGGATCCCAAGCACCGCGTCGTGCCCGTTCTGGTCGACTCCGTCGATGTGCTCGAAGGTCAGGGCTGATGCCAGGCCCTTTGCATGGGGTCAGGGTGGTCGAGCTGGCGGGACTGGGGTCTGCTCCCTTCTGTGGCATGGTGCTCGCCGACCTGGGCGCCGACGTGGTCCGCATCGATCGCCCTTCCGGCGGTGCGAGCTTTGCCACCTCGCCGGAACATGATCTGACCAACAGGGGAAAGCGATCACTGATCCTGGACCTCAAGCGGGAGGAGGGAGTGGGGCTGGTCCTCGATCTGGTGGAACGCGCCCATGTTCTGATCGAAGGGTTCCGACCTGGTGTCACCGAGCGCATCGGGATCGGTCCCGCCCCTTGTCTGGCTCGCAACCAGGCGTTGGTCTATGGCCGGATGACCGGGTGGGGCCAGAAGGGCCCGATGGCGTCGATGGCCGGTCATGACATCGACTACATCGCCCTCTCCGGCGTTCTCCACGCGGTAGGGCCGGCCGAACGACCGATTCCGCCTCTCAACCTCGTCGCTGACTTCGGGGGAGGGGGAATGCTGCTCGCTCTGGGAGTGGTTGCCGCCCTGTTCAGCGCACGGGCGTCCGGGGAAGGGCAAGTAGTCGACGCGGCGATGATCGACGGCTCGGCGTTGCTTGCCGTCTCCCACCACGGGTACATGGCCGATGGCTGGTGGACCACAGACCGGGAATCGAACCTTCTCGACGGTGGGGCCCCCTTCTACACCACCTATCAGACGGCAGATGGGGGCCACATGGCAGTCGGGGCCCTCGAACCACAGTTCTTTGCGGAGCTTCTGGAGCGACTGGGCATCTCCGATGAGGAGTTCCCCTCCCAACACGACCGCCAGGCCTGGACAGCGATGCGCTCGGCGTTCGGCGGGCGGTTCAAGATGAAGACCCGGGACGAGTGGACGAGGCATTTTGCTGGATCGGATGCTTGCGTGACACCGGTCTTGTCCATGTCGGAGGCACCCCGCCATCCGCACAACGTCAAGCGGTCCACCTTCGTCGAGGTGGATGGGGTCACTCAGCCGGGCCCGGCGCCCCGGTTCACGGGCACACCCGCCTCTATCGCGAGAGGGCCGAGTCTGCCCGGCGCCCACAGCGATGAGGTCCTGGCCGACCTGGGGCTTAGCTCAGAGCACATCGGTATGCTCCGTGAGTCCGGAGTCGTTTCCTGATCCTGTGGAGCAATCGTGACCGATACTGCCGTCCTCACTGAACGAGCAGAGATAGACGCCATCGTCGAGGGCAAGACAATCATCGATTCGTTCAATCACAACGCCGATACCTACCCCGATCAGCCTGCGATCCATTGGAAGGACGGTGAGTGGAACAGCCTCAACTGGTCGGAGTATCGAAACAGGGTCCACCAGGTGGCCGCGGGACTGCAGACGCTCGGTGTCGGGGATGGTGAGTTCGTGGCCATCATGGCGGGAAACCGGCCGGAGCACGTGATCGCCGACTTTGGGGCGGTGCACGCCGGTGCCACACCGGTGACCATCTACTCCACTCTGGCCGCGAAGCAGATCCAATACATCGCCGACAACTCGAAGGCGACAGTGGCCATCCTCGAGGACCTCGACTTCATGAAGCGCTGGGAGGAGATTCGCTCCGAGCTCCCCAATCTGCGCTATATCGTCCTCATCTTCGGGGCCGAGAACTACGAAACCGTCGACTGGGTACTCTCCTGGGAGGAGCTCATCGCCCGGGGCGAGCACCGTTTGCAGGAAGACCCCGAGTCGGTTGTCCGCTCTGCGTCGGCAGTCACTCCCGACACTCTGGCCACTCTCATCTACACCTCGGGAACCACCGGTACGCCCAAGGGAGTGATGATCAGTCAGTACAACGTCATGTGGACTTTGGAGAGCCTGCGACGCGCAGCCGATCTGCGACCAGGTGCACGAATGGTCTCCTACCTGCCCCTGGCCCACATCGCGGAGCGTGTGGCAACTCACTATCTGGGCACCTATCTGTCCGGGCAGGTGTGGTACTGCCCGAACCTGGCCGGTGTTCTGGAATACATCCAGAGAGCCCAACCCACACTGTTCGTTGGCGTGCCTCGCGTCTTCGAGAAGTTTCATGCTCGTCTCATGGCGCGGTTCGCCGAGACCGGGGGGGTCCAAGGGACTCTGCTCAATCAGGCCCTGGAGGCCAACCGAAGGCGGGTGGACGCTGCGCAACAGGGGAGAAGAGGCCCGGCATTCGCCGGTATGCTGGACAAGGTCGTGCTCTCCAAGGTCCGCGACGGGCTCGGCATGCAGAACGTCGGCTTGGCGATAACCGCGGCCGCCCCCATCAACCCCGACCTGGTCAAGTTCTTCCACACCATCGGGATTCCGCTATACGAGCTGTACGGGATGTCTGAGAACACCGGCCCGGCCATCACCAATCTCCCCGGTCGCATGAAGATCGGCTCGGTCGGCCTGCCCCTGCCTGGGGTCGAGGTCGCAGTCGCCGACGACGGTGAGCTCTTGATGCGTGGCGGGATCGTCACGCAGGGTTACTACAAACTCGACCAGGCGACCCGGGAGGCCTATGACCACGAAGGTTGGTTGCATTCGGGTGATCTGGCACGCATCGACGAAGATGGCTACGTCTGGATCGTCGGGCGCAAGAAGGAGATCATCATCACCGCCGCGGGCAAGAACATCGCCCCGGCGAAGCTGGAGACCCTGTTGGGCAATCATCCGCTCATCTCCAAGGCGTGCATGATCGGAGATCAGCGCAAGTTCTTGAGCATGGTCATCGCCCTCGATGCCGAGGAGGCTCCTGGGTGGGCCGAGGCCAAGGGGCTGGTCTACGAAGACCTCGCCAGTTTCTCCGAGCTACCCGAGGTGCAGGAGGAAGTTGCGCGTGCGGTGGCGGAGGCCAACGAGACCGTGGCCCGTGTCGAGCAGATCAAGAAGTGGGTCATCGTCCCCGATGAGTGGACCCCGGACAGCGGTGAGGTCACACCTTCCCTGAAACTGAAGCGTCGGATCGTCCTCGACAAGTACGCCGAGCAGATCGAATCGATGTACGTCGGAGTCTGAGCCCGATGACGGGCCGGGCGATCCTCGAAGGATCACGGGGGTGCCTGGCCTCTTGGTCATCGACCGGCCCGGGACATAGGAGGACAAGCAACTGAGTGAACCAATCGCATTCGACGGTCGCGTCGCCATCGTCACAGGAGCCGGCGGTGGCCTCGGCCGAACCTATGCTCTCGAGCTGGCACGACGCGGTGCCCGTGTCGTCGTCAACGATCTGGGTGGCGCCGTCGACGGGACCGGCGCTTCGCAGTCCGCCGCCGATCAAGTCGTCGGCGAGATCAGGGAGGCCGGCGGAGAAGCAGTCGCCAGTTACGACTCGGTGTCCACCCCAGAGGCTGGTGCCAGCATCGTCCAAACCGCCCTAGATGCATTCGGCGCGATCGACATCGTGATAAACAACGCCGGGATCCTCCGGGACAGGTCATTCGCCAACATGGAGACCTCGGAGATCGATGCGGTGCTAGACGTCCATCTCAGAGGGGCGTTCCATGTCTCCCAGCCAGCGTTCAAGATCATGAAGGGGCGGGCATACGGGCGCCTGGTCTTCACGTCGTCCGGCTCGGGGCTATTCGGCAACTTCGGTCAGGCCAACTACGGGGCGGCCAAGGCGGGCCTCGCCGGGCTCTCCAATGTTCTCGCCATCGAGGGGGCCAAGTACAACATCAAGTCCAACGTCATCGCCCCCGTCGCCAAGACCAGGATGACCGAGGATCTCCCCATCCCGGAAAACGTCAAGCCGGAGCAGGTCACGCCGATGGTCGTGTACCTCTGCTCCGAGGCCAACACGTTCACCCATGAGATCTTCACCGTGGGCGGCGGGCGTTACGGCCGAATCTTCATAGGCACCAACCGCGGCTGGTTTGCCGGTGTGGACGAGATCCCATCGGTCGAGGACGTCTCGGCTCACATCGACGAGATCCGTGATCTCGAGGATCACATCGTCCCCGGCTCCAGCAACGAGGAGCTCATTCTCCTTGGCGGGCTCATGGCCGGCTGACGCCGGTCGAGGGGAACGTCGACGCCCGCCGACCAACGATCATGCGCGAATCTCGACTCTCGTTCCCACCGGCACCATTCCGTGGAGGAGCGTGATCATCTCGTTGGGGAGACGCACACATCCGAGGGAGATATCGTCTCCGATCGAGCTGGGATTGTTGGTCCCGTGGATGCCGATGATCCCGTCGCCGCCATTGAAGGAGGTTATGGCATCCGACCTCGCGGAGAGTCCCAGGGCATGCGGGCCCCATGGACTGTTGGGGTCGGCCATCGTGACGCTATCGGTGACGAAGAACTCCCCTGTGGGTGTGGGATTGTGGGGACTGCCCACGCCCACCGCCGAGGACAACACCTCGATCCCATCGACGATGTAGGTGAGTCTACGCGCTGTGAGGTCGACCACGATCTCGCCGTCAGCCACGTAGAAGGAGACATCGCTGGTCCTCACCCACCCGGTGCTGCCGTTGGGACGCACGGGCAACATGACCTCCACCCAGTCGTTGCGGGGCGGATTCACCACACCGAGGACCGTCACCGTCCCCAGGATGGTCATTCGATCCAGGACGGTGAAGGGGTCCCCGGTCCCCGGAGACTCGTAGACGGGTAGGTCACCCAACGCATAAGCCGCGAGCCCTTGCGTCGAGCCGTGGACGGCGGCAAAGCCCTCCCACATCGGGGGGTCGTCGAGGACGGGCTCGACCGACGATGGGGGCTCGACGATCGTCGATGTCTGTGTCGAGGCCCGGGGAGGAATCAGGTCCAGGGCGGGCGTGTCGCAGGAGACGAGGATCAGAGCCAGAGCAGCGACGAGAGCCCGATCACACATCGTCCCATGGTATCGGTCCTCCGATGCGCCTCGTTTAGCCTCAGCGTGTGACCCGTGTCTACGTCACCAGGGCAATGCCTGAGGAGATCCTCCGGCCTCTGACTCGATATCAGCTCGAGGTCTGGCGGGGCGACGGCCCGGTCCCCGACCACGTCCTGGGCGAGGAGGTGACTATGGCACGTGGTCTGCTCACCATGCTCACCGACCGAGTAGACCGAGAGCTGCTGGATCGAGCCCCGGCCCTCGAGGTGGTGTCGCAGATGGCTGTCGGTGTGGACAACATCGATGTCGAGGCCTGTGAGGGGAGGGGAATCCTGGTTGGGCACACCCCCGATGTCCTCACCGAGACGGTGGCCGACACCGCGTTCGCGCTGTTGGGCTCGATAGTGCGGCGACTCCCGGAAGGAGAGCGTGAAGTGCGGTCTGGTGAATGGGGAGAATGGGAGCCATTCCATCTCACCGGGGGAGATCTTCATGGAACAGTGCTCGGTGTGGTGGGCATGGGTCGCATCGGGAAAGCCGTGGCCAGAAGGGCCAAAGGATTCGAGATGGAGGTCGTGTACAGCTCGCCCCACGCCAGGCCGGTCGACTGGCGACGGGTGAGCCTCGACGATTTGCTGCGTGAATCAGACCACGTGATGCTGTGCCCCCGTCTCGATGAGTCCACCAGGGATCTGATCGGGAAAGCGGAGCTGGAGCACATGAAGTCCACGTCCTATCTGGTGAATGTGTCGCGCGGGCCGGTGGTGGTCACCGACGATCTGGTGTCCGCCCTCCGCGATGGAATCATCGCCGGGGCGGCGCTCGATGTCACCGATCCCGAGCCGCTGCCATCGAATCATCCCCTTCTCGACTTGGAAAATTGTCTGGTGGTGCCTCATATCGCCAGCGCCTCGGTTGGGACCAGAACCGCGATGGCTCGTCTTGCAGTCGACAACCTGGTGGCGGCGCTGGAGGGCCTGCCAATGCCGGCCGCCTACTCGCCAGGAGCGGGTTAGCCTGCCCAATCCTGCCAAGGACCGGTCGAAGAGATGCTCGAGCTGCCAGCCGCCCGCTCCGTTGAGCGCAATCCCGGCGCCGATCGGCTGCGTCGGCTCGCCCTGGACCGGATGCCCCGACTCACCGAGACCGAGTTCGGCAACCTCAACTATCAGGCGGAGGTCACGGCCCGACTGAAGAACTCGACCTTCTTCGTCTCCGATGCGGAAATCCATCAAAACCGGATCTCGGTGGCTGAGGCCCGGGAGTGGGCTGAACGACAGGATGCCCATATCGCAGATCAGGACATGTTGCTGGTGGAGGGCTACATCGGCCCTGATCATGGCTTCCAGACCGGCTCCCGGCTGTATATCGAGGCGATCCAGCCGAACATCGCCGCCATGCAGTCGCACCTCTATTTTCCCCGCGACGATGCGTGGTCTCCCCGGTTCACCGTCATCTACACCCCAACCCTCAGAGCCCCGGGAAAGCCAGACGATCGACTGATCCTCGTCGACCTGGAGAACTGGGTCACGAGGGTGATCGGCTCCGATTACTTCGGAGAATCCAAGATGGGGGGCCTGCGGATGTGGAATCGTCTCGTCTATGACGGTGGTGGGTTGGCATGCCACGCCGGATTGAAGACCTATCCGGCGTCCTCGACACGGAGCGGCTCGGAGGAATCGATGCTCATCATCGGGTTGTCCGGGACCGGCAAGACCACCACGACATTTCGCCAACAGAGTGGCTCGCTTCCCGTCCAAGACGATTTTGTGGCGCTCATGCCCGAAGGGGTGGTCCACACGACCGAGGCGGGATGCTTTGCCAAGACCTACGGGCTCGACCCCGACGATGAGCCAACCATCTACGGGGGCACCACCAGCCCCGACGCCTGGCTGGAGAACGTGGCGGTGGCGTCGAACGGAACGGTTGATTTCTTCGACACCACGCACACGGCCAACGGGAGGAGCACGTTCCCCCTGGCAGACATCCGTCACCGCAACCCGAAGGACGTGCCACCCGCCCGGTACTTGCTCATCCTCAATCGGTCTGAGGGCATCATCCCGGCGGTGGCTCGTCTCCAACATCACCAGATCGCCACCTACTTCATGCTCGGGGAGACCAAGGGCACCTCGGCCGGCGGCGCGGCTGAGGCCGGGAAGAGCCTTCGGGTTCCCGGAACCAACCCCTTCTTCTTCGACGATGACTCCCTTCAGGGCAACCGGCTGTTGGAGCTGTTGGAGACGATGCCCGACCTCGAGGCATTTGTGCTGAACACGGGCAGGGTTGGTGGCGTGGATGGAGGTTCGAAGGACGTTCGCATCCCCGACTCCTCCGCCATCGTGCAGGCCATGGTCGAAGGGACCATCTCCTGGGCCACGGACCCCGAATTCGGGTACGAGGTCGCCGAATCGGTCCCGGGTGTTGACGATCTCGAGCTGTTGCAGCCACGTCGGCTCTATCGCAGACAGGGTCGAAGCGACGAGTACGACGAGATCGTGGCGCGTCTCAAGGCCGAGCGTGTCGAGTTTCTCTCCCGATTCGCTGCCCTCGACCCGGCGATCCTGGACGGGCTGGGCGGCTGAAGTCAGATGCTGGGGATCACGGCGAGAAGACATCCGAGTCCCACACGGATGTCGGCCACCGGCCCAGCGAACTCGTTGGATACGCCCCTAGTCGAGCCGTGATGCAAGGTCTCATCGGACAGATTCCAGCGGAGGCCCATGGTGCTCACCCCGCGCGCTGGGCCTCCGATCGGCAGCAGGGTCAAGAGCGACCCCACATCAGCGTGCAGGATCCGCCGATCCCGGACCACGTGGGCCCACCCTCGCTGGGTGACCCAGTCGATCTCCTCGATCTCACTCCACCTCTCGGAGCACAGCAGCGTTGCCGTGGCCAGCTCGTGGTCGACTCTTCCCCCGGCGCCACCCACCACCACCACCCGCTGTGGTTGCTCCAGGGCGACTCGGTCGAGGGCCAGCTCGAGATCCGTGGCATCCTTGTCGGTGGCGTGTCGCTCCACGATGACATGCCCGGGGAGCGGGTCGGTCGATATGGAATCCAAGTCGCCCACCACAACGTCGACTGACCAGCCGAGCTCGACTGCCAGGTCGTAGCCGGAATCGGCGGCCACGATGAGCTCGGCCACAGGTAGCTCGTCGAGCAACGAGCTGTGGAGCGACCCGCCCCCGGTGAAGATGACAACGGTCTCCATGTGAATGACAAAATCGTCTTACGCGCGATGTCGCGGGTAAGACTTAACCTTCAAGTTGAACTTCAAGCTTGTCCTTCGCCTTTCTCAGAGCCGTCTCCACCAGCTCTGGTGTCTTGGCCCGGGCATAGACGAATCCCAGGTAGCGGCGGCCTTCGGGTGGACTCTCCACCTGCTCTCCAGGACGGATGGTGAGGTCGATCCCGGTGATCTCCGGTAGTTCGCGTATGTCACTCTGGCCCGTGACACCCGACAAGACACCCGATCCCGGTGTGGGAATCATGAGGACACCACTGGCGACCGGTTCTCGGTGGAGGCTCTCCTTGTCCGTCCCGATGGCGTTTCTCAGTATCAGGGACTCGAGCGAGGTCCCCGTCAAACCGAAGTTGAGGCTACGGGAGCACAAGCCACCGATCGATCGGGCTGCCACTTCGATCACCCGCGCCCTCGTCCCATCCACGCGCAATTCGATGTGAACGGGGCCGTGAATGAGTCCCAAGCCCCTGACCGCCCCGGAGGCGACCCGCTCTGCCACGCCCAAGATCTCCTCGGGGAGACGGGACGGGGTGATGAACAGGGTTTCGGGGAAGTATGGCCCCGGAGAGGTGTCTGGCTTGTCGAACACGGCCAGCACCCTCAGCTCACCACCCCTGACGAGGCCCTCGATCGCGATCTCATCTCCGGAGACGAACGACTCCACCAGAAGCGTGGCGTCCTCGCCGACAATGGAGCGAATCCTGGCGGCCGTGGAGTTGGTGTCCTCCGGGAAATCGACACGTATCACGCCCTGACTGGCCGATCGGTCGAGTGGTTTCATGACCAGCGGGTATCCGACCCCATACCCAACCCCCTCTGGGTTGTCTGTTGGCTGGATCGCTGCGAACCGTGGTTGATCGACCTCGGCCGCCGCCAGCCGGGTACGCATCAGGAGCTTGTTGCGGGTGGCTGCAGCACCGTCCGGAGGGTTGCCCCGAAGCCCGAGGAGCGTCGTGGCTTGGGCGGCCACCACCACCCCGGCGTCATCGGCAGCGACCACGCCATCGATCGCAAGGCCGTCACCTAGTCGGGCGATCGTCTCCGCGGCGCCGGTGACGTCGGCGCAATCGATTTGCAGATAACGGTCGCCCATGTCGAAGGGAGGTGGCTGCTCGGAGGCCACTACCAGGTCGATGTTCAGCGAATCGGCCGCCGCCACGAAGTCGGCGGCGCGATATGTGTTCGACGGCAGGATGACTACGACTCTGGGCATCGGGCTCAGCACATCCTGGGTTTCACAAGCCTCCTAGTACCATCCTGGCATATGTCGGATTCCATGGTTCTCTCGATTGCGCCCGACGCGCTGGAGATGATCTGTCAGCTCAAGGACAACGAGCCCGGGGAGGGCGAGTTTGCGCTATCCATCGAGGTGACGGGTTTCCGTGGCCCTCAGTTCTCCTATGAGTTGGCCTTCGTGCCCCTCGCGGACAAGGCCGAGGACTGGGTAGAGGAGCGTCACGGGGCTCTGGCAGTGATCTTCCCCGAGATAGACACCGGAAAGCTCGTCGGCGCCGCCCTCGAGCTGACCGAGCAGGGTCTGGCCATGAACAACCCGAACACGCCGGCTCCGCCCACCATCTCGGCTCCGGCCGGGGATCTCACCGGGCCCCTGGTCGACCGGGTCCAGCAGGTGCTCAGCGAGCAAGTGAATCCTGCCATCGCGGCTCACGGCGGGGGTGCCGAACTGGTCTCGATCGACGGGACCATCGCCTACCTTCGCCTGTATGGCGGCTGCCAGGGATGTGGGCTGGCTCAGGTGACCCTGAAACAGGGGATCGAGAGGATCCTGTTGGATTCGATTCCCGAGTTGAGTCAGGTGGTCGATGTCACCGATCACGCCTCCGGCGAAGACCCCTACTACCAATCGCAGAAGAAGTAGGGAGCCAAGCACGTCGTTCACCAGGCAGGAGCTGGAGGCTTTCCGTGACGCCACCGTTCCCGACCTGTTGGGAAATGACTGTCGGCTCCTGTTCGTCGGCATCAACCCGGGACTGTGGACCGCGGCTACCCAGACCCACTTCTGTCATCCCTCGAATCGCTTCTATCCGGCTCTGCGT
>CAZSOF010000017.1:17982-21635 GCA_964607685.1 uncultured Acidimicrobiaceae bacterium
GTCCCACAGGGAGCCGGTGGCGACACCACGACCGACGTTCCCGTAGCTCGACACGGCCGAGAGGGCAACCCACTCGCCAACGGGATACCGAACGAGGTGGACGCTGAGGTCCGGGTTCATGAACACCCACTCACCCAGGTCCAGAATCCGGGAGATGCCGTTGCTGAAGTCTGCGGTGGCCACCGCCCGCTGTAGAGAGGTGGTCTCACGGCCGGCGACGACCGGCTTGGTGAGCCGCATCCAGACCACTCCCGGCCCTTTATCGTCGAAGCCACCGCTCACTTCGCGAATCTCGAGTGCGTGACGATGGAACATGGTCTTCCCGGTGGCTCCCACACCCCACACCTCGGTTTCTCGGCCGGCAACCAACTCCGGGCCCGGGAATTCGAGTTGTGGGGGCTGGGCGTCTTCCGGGAGCCGGAGGTCGGCAATGCGAAGTCGTTGTACCGTCGCCTCCGACAGCAAGGTCTCGTTGCGATCGAGGATGCGGGCGCGAATAGTCTGAATCCTCTTGCCCTCCCTGACGATCGCTGTCTCGATTCGCAGCGTCACTAGGGGAATCACCCGGAAGATCTCGAGAGTGACCCTGCTGACTTCCATGGGGGTGAGGGTGGGGATCGTTTCGACATGGCCTGCCACCAGCGCGGCGAGGGCCCCTCCGTGCTGGCCCTCCTCATACCAGCCAGCGTTGGCCAGAGGCGTCGATTCATAGACATTTGCTGAATCGCCGGGCAGGTATACGCCGGCGTAGTCCTGGCTCATGGCCGGAAAACGCTAACGGGTGACCTTCAGATGTGAGATTTCTGGTTTAGCATTTCTGGCCGTGACTACCGGCACCGCAGTTGAGACACCCCGCAACGTGGCTCGCATCGGGCCTGCGCTCGTCGCGGCCTCCACCCTGGCGTCCACGCTGGGGATCGTCCTCGCCCAGTTCCTGGACGACCTCGGAGATGGCATCCTGGCCGAGATACTCGGTGGAGACGCCACCATCTACAACAATCGCGTCGAGTTCACGGGTGCCTCCGATCTGGCCTGGGGTGGCGGATTCGTGCTCTGCCTGCTCGTTGGCCTGTTCGCTCTCTTCGTCTATCCGACGCAACGCGATCATGGGGTCCCTCGTCTCGTGCTCCTCTGGACACTGCTACACGTGCTCCGACAGGCGCTCACTCAGGCCTTGTTACTGCCGTTCATCGACGACGGTCAGCTGGCGCTGGCCTATGGCACTTTCGACGCGCCACCTGGTCTCGACGTCGTGATCGCCGCCGGGGGTGGGATCGGGTTGCTGCTCATCGCGCTTTCGGCCGCCTCTGCCTTCCTCGCGTTTGCTCCTCACCGGCGGCATCTGTCCACCGGTCGCCGACGGTTCGTGTTCGCCCTGTGGATCACACTGGCTCCTGTTGTCGCATCGGTGTTCCTGGCCATCCCGTTCTTCCTTCCCGACACCGAGTCGCTGGTGCTCCCGGGTCTTCCGCTGGTTGCAGTCATGTTCCTGGCGACTGTGGCTGCGGCCCCTGGAACCACGAGGGTCACAGGGCCCGAGGAAGAACGAATCACGCCCTGGCCGTGGGGTCTCGTTTTCGTGCTGTTGGTACTCCTCATCGTCTCGGTCACAGTCTTCAAAGGCGGCGTCGCGATCGATCCCAGGGCGTGGGGTCCAGAGCTGTAGTCATCACGGTCAGCGACGGGGTGGCTGCCGGCGAGCGGGAGGACACCTCGGGTCTGGTCATTGCTGAGGCTCTGGTGGAGCATGGATACGAGGTCGATCGCAAGCTGGTTCCGGACGAGGCAGAACAGATCAGCGCCGCCATTCTCAGTGGCAGCGCCGCCGCCGATTTGGTCGTGACCACCGGTGGCACCGGCTTCGGGACGCGGGATGTGACACCCGAGGCCACCGGAGCGGTGCTGGAGCGTGACGCACCGGGTCTGGTGCATGCCATGCTGGCTCGTGGGATGGAGTCGACGCCCATGGCCGCCTTGACCAGGGCACGTGCGGGAACGGTGGGCAGCACCTTGGTGGTCAATCTTCCGGGTTCGCCCAAGGGCGCCGCCGAGAATCTGAACGCGATCATCGACCTCATTCCGCATGCTCTTCAGCTTCTGAGTGGAGACAGCCGGCATCATTGAGATAGGTTCGTTGAGGTAGGCGCCTGCGCACCACTACCGTTCACCGGCCCCGACGCCACGCTGGAGGACAATGAAGATCTCACATGAATTCGTGGTGGCTCGCCCGCCATCCGACGTCTGGGCTTTCTTCCAAGACGTGCCATCGGTGGCCGATTGCCTTCCCGGGGCCGCCCTGGCCGGCCAGAGAGACGACGGCTCCTATGAGGGGAGTCTCGCGGTGAAGCTGGGCCCGATGACTGCCGCTTTCGAAGGCACCTGCGTCATCGAACCCGATCAGTCCAACATGTCGGCAACCATCGAAGGCAAGGGCGTGGACAAGAAGGGCGGCTCCCGGGGTCAGGTCAAGGTGGAGTACAACATCGCCGATGACCCGGGGGGCAGCAAGGTGAGCGTCGATGCCGACGTGACCCTTTCCGGCCCCGTTGCCCAATTTGGGCGCACCGGGCTCATCGACGAGATGTCGAGACGTCTCATAGCCGACTTCGTCTCGTGTCTCGAGGCGAAGCTGGCGGCTTCCTCGGTACAGGAAGCCGAGAGCATCAAGACGGCCGAGGTCAGGGGGATATCCCTGTTCTTCGCTTCACTCTGGGCATGGATCAAGCGTCTCTTCGGGGGGTCCGCGGAGTGAAATCACGTTCCCTGGCGCTCGCTGCGGCGAGTGCGATCATCTTTGTCGCGTGTGGAGGCACCGACGCCGCGGAGTCGATCCAAGGACAGGACATCGTGGTCGAGATGTACGACAACCGTTACCAGTACACCGAGATCGCCATCCCGCCGGGGGGCACCGTGACCTGGGTGGGCGCCGGCCGCAATGCCCACAATGCGATGGATGCGGACGGGAGGTGGTCGACCGAGACGGTGTTCGGGAGTCTGGAGCAATTCGAGGGGGATGACGCCAAGCTCACCTTCACCGAGCCCGGAACCTATGTCTTCTTCTGCACATTCCACGGGAATGCCCGAGGTGATGGCATGGCCGGTGTCCTCATCGTCGGGGAGGGCTGATTCGTCACCTGGCCGTTAGAGCTTGGTGACCTCGTCCCCGACCGAGACCTCCCCAGCCTCGACCACGAAGCCGTACATGCCCCGGAAGCGGTTCTCACGACCGACGCCGACGTTGGCGAAGCGAAGTGCCTCTCGCCCAAAACGCCCCGAGAACTTGGAACAGCCAGTGTGGGGCTGGGGCGAGATCTCGACCACGGCGTCACCGATGCGAACCTTCGCCCCTGGTGGCAGATTGTTCACCGAGAGATCCATGTCCACGTACAGCTGGTCGCCGGCAAGAGGCCAGCGCTCCCTGGTGACGGCGACGGCCTCGGCGACGCGAGCATTCATCAGAGTGAGTTGGGTCAGACGTGCTGACCCGCTGTCCACGGCAGCGGGGTCGACTCTCGTCCTCCAGTCGTCACCGACCAGGCCCATCTCGGGGTCGAGCTTCGCCGAGACCACGACTTCTCTCTGGTTCTCAGCGGGACGCCGGACGATCATCTCCACCGGCCCGGAGTCGGACGGCGCGGCCAGGATCTCGTCGA
>CAZSOF010000018.1:0-2030 GCA_964607685.1 uncultured Acidimicrobiaceae bacterium
TGTTCGGGCCTTCCGGGGTCTCGATGGGGCACATACGCCCGTAGTGGGAAGGATGAACGTCACGGACCTCGAAGCCGGCTCGCTCCCGGCTCAGACCCCCGGGCCCCAGCGCGGAGAGACGGCGACGATGGGTGAGGCCTGCCAGCGGGTTCGGCTGGTCCATGAACTGGCTCAGCTGGCTGGTCCCGAAGAACTCCTTGATCGCCGCGGTGACCGGGCGGATGTTGATCAGGGTCTGCGGGGTGATGGCATCCGGATCCTGGGTCGTCATCCTCTCCCGGACCACCCGCTCGAGACGGGTGAGACCGACGCGCACCTGGTTCTGCACCAACTCGCCCACCGTCCGAATGCGCCGGTTCCCGAAGTGGTCGATGTCGTCGGTGGCGATGCTCACCTCGTTACCCAGGTGGGTCTTCATCGTGGCCTCACCGGCGTGCAGGGCGACCAGGTACTTGATGGCGTCGACGATGTCCTCGTCGCGCAACATCTGCAAGCCTTCGGCCCGATAGTCCTTGGGTGATTCCTCACCGAACTTCTGGGCGACCTTGTAGCGACCGACCCTGGTCAGGTCGTAGCGCTTCGGATTGCGGAAGAGAGTCTGGATCAAGCCTCGTGCGGACTCGACCGTGGTCGGCTCACCGGGCCGCAACTTCCGGTAGAGGTCGAGGAGCGCCTCTTCCTTGTCGACGTTGGTGTCCCTCTCGATGGTGTTCTCGATCGAGGGCGCATGATCGAACATCTCGAGGATTTCCTCGTCGGTCTCGGCTATCCCCAACGCCTTGAGGAAAGCGGTGACGTATTGACGCCGCTTGCGGTCGACACGAACTCCGATGGTGTCCTTCTTGTCGGTGTCGAACTCCAGCCAGGCACCACGCCCGGGGATGATCTTGCCCGAGTAGATCAGCTTGTCCGAAGTCTTGTCCTTGGCGACGTCGTAGTAGATCCCAGGCGAACGAACGAGTTGGGAGACGATCACCCTCTCGGTCCCGTTGATGACGAACACGCCCTTGTCGGTCATGATCGGGAAGTCACCGAGGAAGACCTGCTGCTCCTTGATCTCCCCGGTGCCCCGGTTCATGAAACGGGCGGTGACGAACAGGGGTTGGGCGTAGTTGGCATCCCGCTCTTGAGCCTCTTCGAGACTCATCTGCGGTTCGCCGAATCGGTGGTCGGTCAGCTCCAGGGCAAGGGAGCCGGTGAAGTCTTCGATAGGACTGATCTCATCGAAGATCTCACGCAGACCCTCATCGAGAAACCATTGGAACGACTCGTGTTGTACGGCTAGGAGATTGGGTAGTGGAAGGACTTCGGGGATCTTCCCGAACGAAAAGCGCTCAGCCACGCGCGAAGCCAAGGGGTGCCTCCTCGAGGTGGTGGTTGGTAGGGGAATGACGCAAGCAAAGGACATGCTAGCACCCGCGCGAGCATATCCCCAAATAGAAGCATCTGTTGTCGGACGCCCCTTCATGACCTTGCCACGAACGGGCTTCCGGAGTCCAATGACTCGAATCACACTCTATCGCACACCCGCGAAACGCGTCAAGGAGCAATCGGGTCGACACCCCATGCGGACGGGAGCCCGGAAGCAGGGCAGGGGGCGCCTGTAGGGGGCGTCGAACGAATGATTCGGTATCGACATCGCGTCTTCGTAGGATGTCCTCGGACATGGCCAGGCACCGTGCTCCGACAAACTGGCTCTGGGTCCTCCCCTCGCTGACAATCCCCCTCATCATCTCGGCCGTCGCCTGGACCAGGCACGTGTCGAGTGAGGGTGAAGAGATCGCGCCCAACGTGCGCTTCGCCGGCGTCGATGTGTCTGGGATGACACCGGAGAAGGCAGCCGAGCAGGTGGGGATTCGAGAAGCCGAGTTCCTGGAGACACCTGTCACCATCGATCTCGGCGAGCGGGCGGTGACCGTGTCGGCTTCCGAGATCGGATACGACTATCTCTACGACGACACCGTGAACGCACTCATCTCGTCTCGTCACGGCAGCGGCCCGATAGGTGAGTTCGCATCCTGGGTCACCAC
>CAZSOF010000018.1:2040-17111 GCA_964607685.1 uncultured Acidimicrobiaceae bacterium
ATCACCACGCCGTTCGACACGGTCGAGGTGGAGGATCAATACACCCTGGACACGGAAGCGGCTCTCGAGCGGCTGTCTGCAGACGACTTCGTAATCACCCCCCCAACGGAGCCTCACCTGACCAACGGCAACGCCAGCTATCTGTACTGGGTCCCGGGAGAGGTGGGGTTGGGCATCGACTTCGACGACCTCATTTCCCAGCTCCGGCAGGCGCCGGTGGCCCGAGGCCCTCTGCAACTCGACGCCCAACTGGTCCGGCTGATCCCGACGGTGACCGACAGCGAGGCCAAGGCCATGGCTCTGGAGATGAACGAGAAGACACGCCAAGGCATGGTGGCCGTGGTCGGCTCCCACAAGGCCCGGCTGTCCGCCAAGCAGGTCAGGGACCATCTCGTCAGCTCGGCGAGCGAGGGCGCAATGACCGTCGGCTTCGATCTCGAAGGTTTCCGATCCGAGATCGAATCGGCGCTCCCGGAGCCTATCGGTGAGTTCCTGGCCCCCGAGCTCGAGGTGGTCGATGGTGTGGTACATCTGGTGGCCCCGGGCCAGCCATCACCCGTCTGCTGTTCCCGCGAGTCCGTGGCGGAGACCGCTGCCGACCTCCTCGATGGCGGCATCCGCCTGCAACGTCTGGACCCACGCCCCGAGGACGATGCAGCCGCCATGGCGTGGGCCGATGGATCCCAGGTCACCGAGGTCGTGGCCGAGTTCACCACCCACCACGCCTGCTGTGAGAACCGGGTGGTCAACATTCAGCGAATGGCCGACCTGATGACAGGCACCTATCTCATACCGGGCGAATCACTCTCGCTGAACGAGTTCGTCGGGCCACGGACCCGGGAGAACGGATTCGTGCCGGCCGGTGCGATACGCGGCGGTTACATGGTCGACGAGGTGGGTGGTGGTGTCTCCCAGTTCGTCACGACGATGTTCAATGCCTCCTACTTCGCCGGTCTCGATCTGGACGAGTACCGGAGTCACACCGTCTACTTCTCCCGTTACCCGTTTGGTCGGGAAGCCACCCTGTCGATCCCGGGCCCGGACCTGGTGGTCACCAACACCACCGACTATCCGGTGCTGATCTGGCCGTCATACGACGCATCGTCGATCACGGTGACCATGTACTCGACACAACACGTCGAGGTCGAGGAGGTGGACCAGCGGATAAGCCGACGACGCCGGTGTACCCATGTCGAGACCGACCGACAGCGGACATACCAGGACGGACGGGTAGTCGTCGACACGATCGTGGCCGATTATCGGCCCGCCAACGGCATCGACTGCAACGGAAACGTCATCCCCCGCAGGTGATCAGGGGCCCGCCTCCGCTTTCTCGAGGCAGTTGGCCCCGTATATGGGGCTGACTACCTGAGGTTCCATCAACCACCGTCTTCGAGCACCGCGGCCAAGGTGGTGGCGCCGATGCGGTGCATGGTCGGGTTGTCCGCCGAGTTGGCCAGATAGGCGAGGCTGAGCGCCACAGCCCATCCCCGCGCCCGATCGACCACGGTGTCGTCGCGGGCCCCGTACTCGACGAAAAGGCTCCCCCACGACGACGGCCCGAACATCATCCACGCCACTGCCAGGTCTGTCGACGGGTCGCCGGCGGTGAGATCCCCGAAATCGATGACCCCACAGATCGCCTTCTCTACTACCAAGAGGTTGTGTGGATGCAGGTCACCGTGGATCCACAACGGTGGTCCGTCATACGCCGGCACTGCCAGGGCATCCTCCCACAGGGCGGTGACCCGCGACACGTCGAGCCCACCTTCGAGACGGCCGATCCTCTCCCGCGTCGCCTCGTCTCGTGACGCCAGGGGGCCGCCGCGGAAAGGGTTGGCGGGCGCGTCCTCGGGAGCCGGTCGATGCAATGCCCGGAGAAAAGCTCCCAGCGCTCTGGCGCATCGCGCCTCGTCGATCTGTGCAAAGGCGGCAGACTCACCCGGGATCCAGGCGACCAAGGTCCACGTCCAGGGGTATCCATGGTCGGGTGTGCCCACGAACACAGGGGCGGGTACCGGCAACGGCAGATCCGGAGCCAGCATCGGCAACCACCTCGCCTCGCTCTCGACCAGCTCTGCGGCCATCTGCCTCCGAGGGAATCGAGCCACCAGCCGGTCGCCGATGCGGAACGAGATGTTGTCCCATCCGTTGGCGAGGTGCTCGATCGTCAAATCGACCAGATCGGGACGTTGGTCTGCGATGAGGCTTTCGACGAGATCGACCGTCACATCCACCTCGGCGACGGGCATTCCGCGGCCGGTCACGACCCGACCAGAACCGACATCCCCTCGACCACCGGGTCGTCTCCGAAGCCGAGGGCCGAGAACAGGAGGAGAATGGCGACGAAGAGCGCCACGGCGATCAAGAGCCCGGCCAGCCAGGCCGGAATCGGAATCCTCTTGCGTCGTTGCGCCATGGGGCCATTGTGCCCCACCCGACTCTCGACCTATGACTCCTGGCCCGAGTCACAGAAGATGGCCCAGACCGCGAAGTCGGGGGTGAAGCTCTCGAACTTGTGCTCCACTCCGGCTTCGACAAACAACAGATCGCCCGGGCCGAAGGGCTGTCGAGAGCCGGCAACCTCGAAGAAGCCGGACCCGTTGACCACCACGTAGAACTCGTCTTGGTCGTGAGGTTGCTGCTCGTCGGTCTCGTGTGGTGCGTAGATCCCGGCGCTCAACCTACCGTGTCGAAACACCTCTGCGTATCGCTCGTCAGCCGCCAGGGAGGCCAGTGCCTTCTTGTATGTCGTCGCGTTCTGGCTCATAAGGCGAGGGTAACCAACAGCGGCGGCCACACTCGCCGATGTGAAAGACCCCGGCCGCGGCTCCTGGTGCGGCCGGGGTCTTCTCCAGTTGGCGGGAGGGGCGTGGAAAGGGGTTAGGCAGTCAGCGCCTCGGGCACTGTGCTCACTTCGATCTTGCGGGCCTTGGCGGTCTCCGCGACGGGGATCACGACCTTCAGCACACCGTGGTCGTATCCGGCCTCGATGGCATCCGTGTCAAGACTCTCGCCGAGGAAGAACTGACGGGAGTACGAACCGGTCGGCCGCTCGTTGAGGAGAACCTGATCCTCCTCGGCAGGCTGCCACTTCCGCTCGGCGCTGACAGTCAGTGCGTTCTTCTCCACCGTGACATCGATGGAATCGGGGTCGACTCCGGGAAGATCGATGAGCAGATGGAACCGGTCACCGCTGCGATAGGCATCAGCAGGCATGTAGTTGGTCCGGGTGTTTCCCCAAACCTGACGGGTGATGCGATCGAAGTCCGAGAATGGATCAAACCGCATGAGCATTTTGCTTTCCTCCTGTTGTCAGGGATCGACTGCAATTACTGTTCCAGTATGCATGATTAAATCTGATATGTCAAGTATCAGATTTAGTGAGGCATCCTCGCAATTGACGTCGTGTGCGCTGCATGACCAACGGACAACCTATGCTCCCCGCCAATGCCCGGTGACAGACGAAGGACGATCGGCTGGCGGGAGTGGGTCTCCATTCCCGACCTCGGGGTGCCGGAGATCAAGGCCAAGGTCGACACCGGTGCCGACAACTCGTCGCTGCACGCCTTCAACATCGAACGCTTCGAGGAGGACGGCCAGCCGATGGTGAGATTCGAGATCCACCCCCGTCAACGCAAGAGAAAGCCGAGCATCGTCTGCACCGCGGTTGTCGCCAGGGAGCGGAAGGTGAAGAACCCGGGTGGTCGTATCGAGATCAGACCGGTGATCAAGACCCTGATCGTCGTCGCCGGTGAGGAGATCGATGCTCTCATCAACCTGACGACCCGTGACGAGATGACATTTCGGATGCTTCTCGGCCGTCGCACCATTCGAAGGAAGTTCATCGTCGACCCGGGGCGAAGCTATCTCGGCGAGCGACCAACCAGAATGGTCCCGACATGAAGCTCGCCATACTCTCCCGCGGTGCGTCCCTCTACTCGACGGCCCGCCTCAAGGAAGCTGCGCTGGATCGGGGTCACGAAGTGGCGATCGTCGACTATCTCCGCTGTTACATGGACATAACCGCGCGCCGTCCCAAGGTGCTGTATCGCGGTGAGGAGGTGCGACCTCACGCGGTCATCCCCAGAGTCGGAGCCTCCTATACCTTCTACGGCGCTGCCGTTGTCCGTCAATTCGAGATGGCCGATGTCTTCACGCTCAACAGCTCGGACGGAATCAGTCGTTCCCGTGACAAGCTCAGGTCTCTCCAGATCCTCTCCCGCTCCGGGGTCGGGTTGCCCACCACCAGCTTCGCCCACTCCATCCAGGACATTCACGGCCTGCTCGAAGTGGTGGGTGGGACACCCGTCGTGGTCAAGCTTCTCGAGGGGACACAGGGGCTCGGAGTCGTCCTCGCTGAGACCAAGAAGGCGGCGGAGTCGGTCATCGGGGCCTTTCGCCAACTCGACGCCAACATCCTCGTCCAGCAGTTCATCAAAGAGGCCGGAGGATCCGACATCCGGGCGTTCGTCGTCGGGGGCAAGGTGGTTGCGGCAATGCGGCGCCAGAGCCCTCCGGGAGATTTCCGGGCCAATCTCCACAGGGGCGGAAGGGCAGAGGTCATCAAGCTCGCACCGGCTGAGCGGTCCACGGCGGTGCGCGCCGCCAAGAGCATGGGTCTCAGCGTCGCCGGAGTGGACCTGCTGCAGTCCGATGAGGGCCCCATGGTGTTGGAGGTCAACTCGTCCCCGGGCCTGGAAGGGATCGAAACGGCCAGCGGTCTCGACATCGCCGATCTGATCATCGAGTACATCGAAGACAACGTAGGTGCCTGAGAACCATCTCAACGAGCCCATCACCGTCGGTGGGACGACGGTCAGACCCGGACGCAAGGTCCAATTCGAGCTGCCCTTTGCCAAGGTGGTCACCGGAGCCACCGAGTCGCTGCCGGTGAAAGTGATCAACGGGCGCTCCGCCGGTCCCAACGTGTGGCTTTCGGCGGCGATTCACGGGGACGAGTTGAACGGGATCCAGATCATCCGACAGGTCCTGCGCGAGCTCGACGCCAAGACGCTGCGAGGCGCCGTGATCGCAGTCCCCATCGTCAACCCGCTGGGATTCATCACTCAGTCGCGCTACCTGCCCGACCGTCGCGATCTCAACCGCTCGTTCCCCGGCTCGGCGCGGGGGTCGGCTGCGGCTCGTTTGGCTCATCTGTTCATGCAGGAGATCGTCGACCGGTGCACCGTCGGCATCGATCTCCATACCGCCAGCAACCATCGCATCAACGTCCCTCAGATCAGAGCCAACACCGACGACCCGTCCACGGTCAAACTTGCCCGTGCCTTCGGTGCCCCTTTCACCATCCACGCCCGCCTGCGTGACGGCTCCCTCCGTCAGGCGGCCGTGGAACGAGGTAAGACGGTCCTGCTCTATGAGGCCGGTCAGGCGCATCGTTTCGACGACGAAGCCATCGACGCGGGCATCAACGGGGTGATGCGGGCCCTGCGCTCGATGCGCATGGTGGATGCCCGGCTGCCCCGGGTCCGGCCCACCCGCATCATTCGACGAACGCGCTGGGTGCGGGCGAGACGTGGAGGAATCGTCGAGAACGAGGTGAAGCTGGGAGAGTACGTGCAGAAGGGACAGCCGGTGGCTTCGATCTCGGACGCTTTCGGCGTCCGTCCCACCCAGGTGAAGGCCCCCGAGGCCGGGTGGGTGATAGCCAGGTCGCTGAGCCCGCTGGTCAACTCCGGCGACGCCCTGGTGCACATCGCATCTCAGGTGGGGCCCGATCGAGACGAGCCGGCGGAGAAGAGGCGTTGACCCGGACGGAGATGAGGGGTTGACCCGAGACGGGGGAGCGACCGGAAATCGCCCCGGCCGGCATCAACTGGCCTTCCGGACCTCCTCCAGCCAGTGACGGCGCAGCTTGCGGCGCTCCTTGGCGGTATGACCTCCCCAGATCCCCTCGGTCTGATTGGTCTCGAGAGCCCAGCTCAAGCAGATGTCGGCAACAGGACATGTGGCGCAGACAGCCTTGGCCTGGACAATCCCGCCCAAATCCTCCTTGTTGGGAAAGAAGTTGACCTCGTCTGTGACGTCCAGACAGGCCGCTGCTTCCCGCCACGGTGTAACGGTGAGATCAATCACTTGTTCGCCCCATCATGATCGGACACAGGTAAACGCAGAATCAAGTGGTTTCGTTCCCGGACTCGGTGGGGGCCCCGGGTCGTCGCTCCTCAGCCGAAGTCGTAGGGCTCGGGCACCGCGCCCGGCCCGAGACGGCCCAGCTCGGCCCGCGCCACCGACCGGCGATGGACCTCGTCGGGCCCGTCGGCGATCCGCAGCCACCGCCCCATGGAGTAGAGCTGGGCGATCGGCCAGTCCTCGGTGAACCCTGCGGCGCCGAACAGCTGCAGTGCGTTGTCGGCGATCGAAGTGAGCAGGTTGGGAGCGGCCACCTTGATGGCCGCGATCTCGATTCTCGCCCCCTTGGCTCCCACGTCGTCGATCATCCAGGCTGTCTTCAGCACCAGGAGCCGGGTCTGCTCGATCTGGATCCGGGCGTTGGCGATCCACTCCCGAACCACGCCCTGCTCGGCCAGGGGGCGCCCAAAGGCCGTTCGCGCCTGCGAACGCTGAATCATCAGGTCGAGACAGCGCTCGGCAGCACCGATGGCCCGCATGCAGTGGTGGATTCGGCCCGGCCCCAGTCGGGCCTGGGCGATGGCAAAGCCTCCACCCTCCTCGCCGAGGAGGTTGGATAGCGGAACCCGCACCTCGTCGAAGCGAATCTGAGGGTGCCCACCACGATCCTGATAGCCGAAGACCAACGGCGATCGTTCGACGTCGACACCGGGCGCGTCGATGGGGACGATCACCATCGATTGCCTGCGGTGTCGATCGGCATCCGGGTCGGTGACCCCCATCACGATCGTCAGCTTGCAGCGGGGCGATGCAGCACCCGAGCTGAACCACTTGCGACCGTTGACCACGTACTCATCGCCGTGGCGCTCGATCCGGGTTCGGATGTTGGTGGCGTCGGAGCTGGCAACGTCGGGCTCGGTCATCGAGAAGGCGGATCGGATCTCACCTTCCAACAAGGGCTGGAGCCAGAGCTCCTTCTGCTCGTCGCTGCCGAAGAGGTGGAGAATCTCCATGTTGCCGGTGTCGGGCGCCGAGCAGTTGAGCGCCTCCGGAGCCAGGTTGATGCTGCGCCCGGTGATCTCGGCCAGAGGGGCATACTCCAAGACCGAGAGCCCGGCTCCATGTTCCGGGTCGGGGAAAAAGAGATTCCACAGCCCCCTGGACCGTGCCTCCTTCTTGAGGTCCTCGATGACCGCCGGATGATGATGCGGGTCGCCGGCCTCTCTCATCTGGTCGGCGTAGATCGACTCCGCCGGATACACCTGAGTGTCCATGAAGTCGAGCAGACGACTGCGGTAATCCTCCACCCGGTCGCCAAAAGAGAAATCCATGGACTCGAAAGCTAGCTGTCTGGGGAGTGGGGAGAATCCTCGGGGTCCTCCTCGACCTCGACAACCGGCTCCTCGCCAGAGGGCTCGTCGAACGACAGGGCAGGCACGTCCGTCACCGGCAGCTCCTCGTCCTCATAGGACAACGTCGGAAGCCCCGCCCCGGATCGTGGCCGACTCCCCATGCTGAATTCGGTGACCAGGAGCCAGCCGGCGAGGATCGCGATGAAGATCAACTGAAACTGGATGGCCAGCACCAGCGCCACGGCGGCGGTGGCGGTGAAGACGACCCGGGCGATGGTATCCGCTTTCTTGGGTGCGATCTTCTGCAACAGCGAGACCAACAGGTGACCACCATCGAGTGGTCGGATGGGCAGCCAATTGAGCAACCCCCAGAAGACGTTCACATAGATGAGGCTCTCCAGGATGAATGCGGTCAGACGGGGGAAAGGCTCGAACTGGCCTGCCACCACCCAGACCAGCCCGCCGAACGCCAAGCCCGTCGCCGACCCCGCAGCTGCGATGAGGGCACGCTTCCCCGGAGTCATTCCTCCGTCGGGCGCGGTCCATCGGGTGAGGCCCCCGAGACCGTTGAGCTCGATGGCCACTCGTGATCCGAACGAGCGAGCCGTCACCGCGTGTCCCAACTCGTGGATGAGAATCGAGACGAAGACGATGGCAATCCAGGCCACGGTCTCCTCGATACGGCCCACGCCGAAATATCCGATCAGGGCAGCGACAACCAGGAAGGAGGCCCGAACCCGAACCGGCATACCGAACAGGCTGAACCTCAGCATTCACCCATCTTGGCAGCGGTAGCCTCCGGTGCATGCACGAAGACCTCAAGACGGCGGTCGCCGCCGATATGCCCCGGCTCAAGGATCTGCTCGCCAGGCTGATCCGGATGGAATCGGTGAGCGCTCATGGATACGACCCCTCAGGGGTGCGTCGCACCGGCGAGGTGTTGGTGGAGATGCTGGACTCTTCGGGGTTCCAGAACGCCCAACTCCTGGAGTCCAGCACTGGACA
Source organism: uncultured Acidimicrobiaceae bacterium (assembly GCA_964607685.1). Lineage (GTDB taxonomy): Bacteria > Actinomycetota > Acidimicrobiia > Spongiisociales > ZC4RG35 > JANQRA01. The sequence continues at coordinate 10,491 of CAZSOF010000018.1, forward strand.
CCCTGCGGTGTTCGCCGAGCTCCCTGCTCCCGAAGGTGCCCCAACCCTCCTCCTCTATGCGCATTACGACGTACAGCCACCAGGGCCCATCGACGAGTGGGAGACCGGTCCGTTCGAGCCCGTCGAGCGTGACGGTCGGATCTACGGACGCGGCGCCAGCGACAACAAGGCAGGGATCGTGATGCACCTCGGGGCAATCGCCGCGCACGGGGACCAGCTGCCGGTTGGTGTCCAGCTCTTCCTCGAAGGAGAGGAAGAAGCCGGATCCGAGGGCCTGCCCGAGATCTTGGAAAGGAACACACACCTGATGAGACCCGACGTGATCGTCATCGGTGATGGCGGGACCTGGCAGTTAGGGGTGCCGGCATTCATCACGTCACTGCGGGGGATAGTGGCCGTGAACCTCGAGCTGCGCACTCTGGAGTCTGCCGTGCATTCGGGCCAGTACGGCGGTGTCGTACCCGACGCATTGATGGCACTATCCCGTCTTCTCGCCTCCCTCCACGACGATGAGGGAAACGTCGCGGTCCAAGGGCTGCTCTCCGAGGAGGTCGCCGCGTCGCTCGATGTGCCCGAGGAAATGGCACGCTCCGCGACGGGTGCCGTCGAAGGACTGGAGCTCATCGGGACCGGCTCGATGCCCTCACGGCTGTGGACCCGACCGGCGATCTCGGTGCTCGCCATCGATGCCCCACCGGTAGCAGAGGCCATCAACCAGCTGGTACCCGTGGCCAGGGCCAGGGTGAGCATGCGCATCGCACCGGGGCAAGACACCCAGGCCGCCCTCGACGCCCTCAAGACTCATCTAGAGGCCAATGTCCCCTGGGGAGCCCAACTCAGCTTCCACCACGATGAGATTGGTGACGCCACGGTGCTCAGCACCGACAACTTCGCGGTGGAAGCCTGGCGCGAAGCATTCAAGGTCGCATTTGGCAACGATGCGGTCGAGATGGGAGCCGGGGGCTCGATCCCTTTCATCGCTGCCTTTGCCGAGACATACCCGAGTGTGCCGATTCTGGTCGTCGGTGCCGCCGACCCCGCCAGTGCCTATCACGCGCCCAACGAGAGCCAGGACACCGGCGAACTGGAGAAGGCCACGCTCTCGGAGGCGATCGCGTTCAGGCTGCTCGCGGAAAGAGCCTGACTACCCGTTCTCCAACCCCGTTCAACGGGAGCCGGGGAAGCCGAGTTGGCGCCACGCCTCGTAGACCACGATGGCCACGGCGTTGGAGAGATTGATCGACCGTACCCCGCTCACCATCGGAAGCCGGAGGGTGCGGGTCACCCAAGGGGCGTCCTGCACCTCGCGGGGCAGGCCGACCGACTCGGGGCCGAAAAGCAGAAAGTCCCCTTCCCGATAGCTCTCGTCGGTGTAGAGACTGTCGGCGTCGACCGTGAAAGCCAGGACACGTCCCGGTGACGCCGAATATCGCCATTCGTTCAGGCCGGCATGGGTTCTCACCGATGCCATGTCCCGATAGTCCATCCCCGCCCGACGCAGCTTGGTGTCGTCCATGTCGAAACCAAGGGGCTCGATCAGATGCAGACGACAACCGGTGACCGCGGCGAGACGCATGGCATTGCCCGTGTTGGGAGGTATCTCCGGGTTGAGGAGGACGATGTCGAACATCAGCGCGGGTCGAAGAGCCGGAGCTCGGTGTCCTCCGCTTCACGCAATCCCTCGTAGTCGACTTCGATGGCCAGTATCCCCCTGGCCTCGGCCATCACCCGGGCCTGGGGCGCGATCGACTGGGCGGCCAATATGCCCCGTATGGGAGTGAGCCGGGGATCGTGACTCAGCCGCTCCAGATATCGGGAGAGCTGCTCCACGCCCTCGATGTCACCACGACGCTTGACCTCGATGGCCACCGTCGATTGGTTCAAGTCCACGCAGAGAAGATCCACCGGTCCGATATCGGTCGGATACTCACGCCGGATCAGGCTCAGACCCTCCTCCAGGAACTCCGGCGTGATGGCCAACAGCTCCTGGAGGTGTGCCTCCACCCCGTCCTTGACCAACCCCGGGTCGTGTCCCAGCTCGTGAGTCACATCCTCGAGGACCTCGCTGATTCGAATGGTCAACCTCTCCCCTCTCGAGTTGGTGACCTCCCAGCGGTCGTCGAACGTCTCGAGAACATTGGGAGCGATCATCCAGTTGAGGGGTTTCGAAGCGTTGCCATCGGAGTGAATCGCCAGGGTGCCGTCGGCTTTGACCATGATCAGCCGGATGGCCTCGGGGAGATGGGCCGTGAGCCGCCCGGAATAGTCGACGGTGCACCGTGCAATGAGCAGTCTCACCGGTGGTCGCTCGCCTCGATCGGCTGTATGACGGTACTGCCATCCGGGACCTTGTATCCGACGGCAACCGAGGTCAGCAGCAACCCCGCGGTGACGAACCAGCCCGGCGCATATGTCCCCAGGATGTCGACCGACGAGCCCATCAGTGGTGGGCCCATGGCGAGACCGAGCAGGAACCCCATCAAGACCAGTCCCGTCCCCTTCCCCACCCGGCCTGGTGGTGAGAACTCCATGACCGCCAGCATGCCGACCGCGTTCCAGGCGATCGCACCCGCCCCGAGCATGATCGCCGCCGGGACCAATACCCAGCTATCGACCACGTCGAGCGCGGCCAGGCCGAGCAGGACCGCGGTCATCGTGGTCAACAGGGAGAGGAGGCGGAGAGTCCGCCCGTGACCCAGCCTTCGCTCGGAGGCATGGGGCCACAGGATGCGAGCGACGATGCCCACCAGCCCGACCGCAGCGATGATCGAGCCGGCCAGGTTGGGTGACCAGCCCTGGTCCTCCTCGGCGAACAGCGGCAAGAAGCCGATGATGGCCGAAGAGGCCAAACCCGAGATGAACCCGTAGAGGGTGATCCAACGCACCGAAGCCGGAAGTCGACCCGAAGACGAGGCGTGCAATATCTCGTGCCGAGCTGCCTCTCGACGACCCATCATGGCTATCAGCCCCCCGATCGGCATGGCAAGGAAGATGAGGACGGCGACCCGCCAGCTCCACCATCCGGTGAAGACCGGCAGAAGCAGCCCACCCATGAAGGTCCCGATCTGGACTCCGGATTGTTTGACACCGGTGACCATGCCCCTGGACCCCTGGGGGATGTTGTCGACGATGAGCGCATTCGTCGATGGGTTGCCCCAGCCGTTGGGTACTCCGGTGAGAAAGGCGGCCCCCAGGAGCGCTGCGTAGTTCGGGCTCAGAGCCAGCGCGGTGAGTGCGATCGCCCCGCCGGCAAGTGTCGACCTCACCGACCGGACGGCACCCAAGCGGTCGCTGAGACGGCCGAAGGCGGGAGATGTGAGAGCGCCGACCAAACCGGATGCGGTCACCAGGAAGCCGACCTGGGCCCGGGAGATCGAGAACTCGTCGATGAGCTCGGCAGCGAGAACGCTGGCCACGATGATCGTGAAGGTCGAGGTCGCCATGGAGGTCGCGGTGATCGCGCCGAGACCCAGTCTGGAGAACGACCGCATCGCCGGGACGCTAGCGCCGTGGTCGGTGAGTCATCGCACGTGCATCCGCCCACTCACCAGCACGTCCTCGTCGAGCCCGTCACTCTGCGATGACGCCTCGGGCGGGGCGGGAGAAGACGAACCAGAGGGCATAGACCCAGACCGCAGCCAGAACCAGCCGCACCCAGAGCAGATCGGTGAGGAAGACGGCGGAGGCCAGCAACGATGCGCTGATGGCGAGGGTCGCCACCCACTTCATCCTCATGGTCAGACCGTGTTGGCGATAGCCGCTGATGATCCTGCCGAAGTAGCGGTGGTTGACCATCCACCCGTACATCCCCTCCGACGACATCGAGAAGAGGAACGCTGCCAGCAAGACGAGATCGAACGTGGGGATCCCTGGCAGATAGCTGAGAGGCACCAAGGCCAGGCACAGCAGGCCGAGAACGAACAGAATCCCCCTGACCAGGGGACTCCTCGCCTTCCGTGGTGCCGGGGTCTCAACCGGTGGCGCCATCACCAGGCGAAGCTATCCCCGGCACTTGCCGACGGCGAGTCGGCAAGAAGGACCGACTACCTTCGGGTTCACCGAGTAGAGGGAGAAAGACAGGTGCCCATCGCAACGCCCGAGAAGTACCGGGAGATGCTGGATACGGCGCGGAAGGGCGGGTACGCGCTGCCGGCGATCAACACCACATCGTCCTCGACGATCCTGGCCGCCCTGGAAGGATTTTCGGAGGCCTCCTCGGATGGCATCATCCAGTTCTCTTTTGGGGCCGGCGAGTTCGCCTCCGGCCAGTCGAACAAGGACATGGCACTTGGGGCGAGAGCGCTCGCGGAATTCGCCGCAGTGGTAGCCCCTCAATATCCGGTGAACATCGCCCTGCACACCGATCACTGCCAACCCGAGCGGGTCGACGGCTTCGTCCGCCGCCTCCTCGAGATGAGCGCCGAGACCGTGGCTGTCGGGCAGGGACCGATATTCCAGTCTCACATGCTCGACGCCTCAGCGCTCCCCATGGAAGACAACCTGGCACTGGCGAAGGAGTTGCTCGATGATTGCGCGGCTCTGGACATAATCCTGGAGCTCGAGATTGGGATCGTGGGCGGGGTGGAGGACACGATCGATCACTCGGATGTCGATCGCTCCAAGCTCTACACCTCCCCCGAGGACATGGTTCGGGTCTGCGAAGTGCTGGGGACATTCGACCGGGGCAGGTACCTCCTGGCGGCGGTGTTCGGCAACGTCCACGGGTCCTACAAACCCGGAGCCGTCCACCTCAACCCCAAGATCCTTCGTGACGGACAAGAAGCGGTCGCCGAGAGGTTCGGTGACGCCGCACGGCACTACCTGGTCTTCCACGGGGGTAGCGGCTCGACACTCGAGGAGATCCACGAGACACTGGGCTACGGCGTCATCAAGATGAACGTCGACACCGACTGTCAGTACGCCTACACCCGGCCCATCGCCGACCACATGTTCACCAACTATGACGGGGTCCTCAAGGTGGACGGGGACGTAGGCAACAAGAAGGTGTACGACCCGCGGTCGTACATGAGAAAGGCTGAGACCGGGATGGCGCAGCGTGTGGTAGAGGCGTGTGAAGCCCTGAAGAGCGCTGGAAACACCATCGGCTGATGGACTTCCGCCACAGGACGTGGGCGACCTCGGAGAGGTTCGTTCCCAAGACATTCATCCGACCGATCGTCCGGTTCAGCCAGATCGAGGCGTCATCGGGGATCGTCCTGCTCGTGGCGGCGATTGCCGCATTGGTCTGGGCCAACAGCCCCTGGTCCGATGCCTATTTCTCCATGCTCGAAGAGCAACTATCCGTCGAGTTTCTCGGCTTTCATCTCGACGAGTCGCTGCTGCACCTGATCAACGACGGGCTGATGGCGATCTTCTTCTTCGTGGTCGGATTGGAGATCAAGAGAGAGCTGGTCCACGGCGATCTACGTGATGGCAAGGCGGCAGCACTCCCCGTCATGGCTGCTCTGGGGGGCATGGTGCTACCCGCTCTCATCTACTTTGCGCTCAACGCCGGCACCGAAGCCGCCCACGGTTGGGGGATCCCGATGGCAACCGACATCGCGTTCGCCATCGGCGTCGTCGCCCTCCTCGGGTCACGGGTTCCCTCGGGGGCCAAGCTGTTCCTCCTGGCGGTGGCCATCGCCGACGACATCGGAGCCATCGCCGTGATCGCCATCTTCTACACCTCCGAGCTCCAGGCCGGGTACTTCGCGGCCGCGGTAGTCGGACTGATGGCAGTGTGGGTGGCGAGCAAGGTCAACGTGCGGGCCATGTGGTTCTACGTCCCCATGGCCTTCATCATCTGGTATTTCACGCTGGAATCGGGCGTCCACGCCACCCTGGCCGGGGTGGCTCTCGCCTTCCTGACGCCGACGCATCCACTCTACGGGCCCAGGGAGTTCGATTCGAGAGCACGAGCCATCCTCGATCAGTACCCGCCAGAGAACAATGAAGACCCCCAGATCCAAGAGCATGCCGACTACGAGACACTGCTTCTCTCCGACATCACCACCGAGACCGTCTCCCCACTGAGCCGGATGGAGCACAAACTGGTCCCATGGAGCTCGTTCGTGATCGTCCCCATCTTCGCCCTGGCCAACGCCGGGGTCGATTTCAGGGGAATCAGCGTCGGGGAAGCGATGACCTCGGCCGTGGCGCTGGGCGTCGCCGGTGGGCTCGTGGTGGGGAAGATCGTCGGCATTTCGGCAGCCGCCTACGCGGCGGTTCGATTCGACCTGGGTCGGCTCCCACCCGGTACGTCGTGGTCCCATGTGGTGGGGTTGGCCGCCGTGGCGGGCATCGGCTTCACCGTCTCCCTTTTCGTCGCCGGGCTGGCCTTCACCGATCCCCACATCACCGACCTGTCGAAGGTTGGCATCTTCTCCGGATCCCTGATCGCCGGTGTGCTGGGGACCCTTCTCCTGCGCCGCGCCCGTCCCCGGAGTGAGTTGTGAGCGATCCGCCTGATGTGATCACGTGTGTGGAGTGCGGCGGCCCGGCACACCTCATCAGCTTCCTCCCTCCCGATGAGCCACCGGAGCCGGGGACCGTCCTCGCCTACCGCTGCTCGGACTGCCAGGAACGCCTCGATCTGATCTGGGAGGAGGACGACTGACCCCT
>CAZSOF010000018.1:17211-19931 GCA_964607685.1 uncultured Acidimicrobiaceae bacterium
CCCTTCCATTCGAGGTCGGCCAGCTCCTCGTGAATGGGGACATCGAGCCGTAGCGTGGTCAGGTCCCGATAGTGATAGACGAGCTCGAGATTGTCACGCAACGTGGTCGCCAGCTTCTCCGCCCCCCTCACATCCACACCCCACTCCGCGGCATCCAAAGGGATCATCTCCAGGCGGGGAAAGCGGGCAAGGACGGTGGAGCTCGACTTGGGGCCCCAACCCGGCAGCCCGGGAACACCGTCGGCGCTGTCTCCGACCAGGGCGAGATAGTCCGGGATCGACTCCGGAGGGACACCGAACTTCTCCACGACACCGGCTTCGTCGACGATCTTCTGCTCACGCCGGTTGTAGGTCACGATGCGATCGCCCACGACCACCTGGGACATGTCCTTGTCCGGGCTGACAATGACCACCTGATCGACGTCCTCGACCCAGCGGATCGCGGCCGCGGCGAGAGCGTCGTCGGCTTCGAATTCGATGTTGCGCCAGACGACGACACCAATGGCCTCCAGAGCCGCCTCGGCGAGCGGGAACTGACGCAGCAGCTCCTCATCCATGCCAACCGAGGATTTGTACCCGGGGAACATCTCGTTGCGGAACGACTCGATCACGGTGTCGAAGCTCGCCGCCAAATGAGTCACTCCGGGTTCCCTCAACAGGGCCAGGGTCGACTCCAGTATGCCCAGGGTGGCATGGATGTCGTGACCGTCGGGAGCGGTGACCGTGTCCTTTCGACCGAAGTGGGCCCGGAAGAGCTCGTAGGTACCATCGAGTAGGTGGAGACGCACGAGAACGATCCTACGACAGAGGAATCCACCGACCCCTGGACGACCTTTCAGGGTCGCTTCGAGGGTCTCGGCGACCAACTGAAGGACACCTATCGCAAGGTCGCCAGCGAGGGGGGTCCCAGCGAAGAAGAGATCAAAGAGGCATTCGGGACTCTCCTGGGAGCATGGGAGCAGGTGGCGGAGTCGGTCACCACGGCTCTCCAGGATCCCGAGGTGCGTCTCCGTCTCAAGGAGGCCGCCAGCTCATTCGCCACGGCGATGGACACGACGATCAGAGAGCTGGGGTCGGAGCTGAAGGACACGAGCCGGTGGCGGCCGGCGAGTCCGGACCCGTCCCAGGAGGAGTGAGGATCCTGGAACCTCTCATCGGCGTCGACGATCTCGCCCAGCGCCTCGATCAGGTGAGTCTCTGCGACATCCGTTGGGATCTCACCAACCCGGGCATAGCCAGGTCCGCCTATGAGAAGGGTCACATACCCGGAGCGGTCTTCGTCGATCTCGATAGGGACTTGGCGTCGGCACCCGGACTGCGAGGACGTCATCCTCTACCTGATATCGCCGATTTCGCGGAGACGCTGGGACGGCTCAGGATCGGCCCCGAATCCGATGTGGTGGTCTACGACGACGTCGCCGGTCGCTATGCCGCCCGGTTGTGGTGGATGCTCCTCTCGATCGGGCACGACCGGGTGCGACTTCTCGATGGTGGCTACCAGGCGTGGAGGGAAGCCGGTCACGACATCGCAGCAGGGAGAGAGAACCCCACGCCGACCACCTATCCGACACCCGATGGTTACTCCGGGGTGGTCGTCCACGATCAGCTCGACGGGCGCACGGTCATCGATGCCCGATCCCCCGAGCGCTATCGAGGCGACATCGAGCCGGTCGACCCCAAGGCCGGTCACATCCCCGGTGCCGTCAACATCCCCACCACCTCCAACCTGAGAGATGATGGCCGGTTCCGGGCCCCGTCAGACCTGGCGACCGTGTACTCCGGGATGCCGGAAGACGTCGTTGTCTCGTGTGGGAGCGGGGTCACCGCCTGTCACGCCGCCCTGGCCATGGTTGTTGCCGGCCACCGGCTGCCGGACGTATACGTGGGCTCTTTCTCCGAGTGGTCCCGGCTCGATCTTGGAGTGAGCACCGGGTCGAACCCTTGATCAGTCGACGGTCGATCGAGGCGATCGAGCATTCGGACACCGATGAGCTGCTGCGAGTCGTCGACGCCCTTTGTGACTCGTCCGATTGGGACGGTCTCGTCGAGTTGAAGCAACGATGTCGCGATGCCGTGGGGCGGGGGAAACAGCTCTGGGGTGTCGAGGAGCACATTCGCTACCGGCTGGCACTGGAGGCGCCCGGCCCCTGGTCCGGCGGGGCGGTCTCGGAGGGAGTGGCCCGTTTCGCGCTCGGCCCGTTGACCGAGGTTGCCGCATCCACACACACCTGGTCGGAGCTAGCAGAGCATCTCGACGATGGCCCCTGGCGTGCAGTCGTCGGCGCAGAACGGGTTATACGGGGAGAAACCGGCTGCGGGCCCATCGTCGACCTGCCTGACTCGCTGATGTCCTGGGAGCCCGACTACCCCGTAGCCGCCTACAAGCCAGACAAGGTCGAGGCACCATCGCCGAGCCCGGTGGCCGTCGAGGATGTCCAACTGCCTGCCGAGATCGAGCTCCTGGAAGACCCACAGTCGACAGAGGCACTCTCAGACCTGGTTCAGCCGTGGGTGACGGAATCAAACGGGCGCTGTCAGACCTCGGCGGTCGCCGGCACCGCCTTGTCGGCCATACATGCCCTTGGTCTGAGCCGGGCGAGGGTCGGGCGAATGGACACGGGGGAGGCCCTACGTTGGATCGTGTGGGCCGGGGCCTCCGGTGGTGGTCACGGGAAGCGACGCGGGGCGGCGGCGGGGAGGTTTGGAGCCTGGTGGCTGAT
>CAZSOF010000019.1:0-19907 GCA_964607685.1 uncultured Acidimicrobiaceae bacterium
CTGGGTCAGCGCGAACCCGTGCTCGGCCGACCGGGCGGCCAGCTCGTCCAGCTGGGGCCAGGGCATCTCCGGGTTGACGTGGTCCGGGGTGACCGGACTGACCCCGCCCCAGTCGTCGATCCCCGCCGCCAGGATGTCGCCGTACTGGTCCGGCGAGAGGTTCGGCGGGGCCTGCACGTGCACCGTCGGGCCCAGCAGCACCCGGGCGGTCGCCACCGCCGCCAGCAGCACCTCGAACGACGGCTCGGGATGGGCCTTCATCGCCGTGTCGGGCTTGGCCCGGAAGTTCTGGACGATCACCTCCTGCAGGTGCCCGTACCGCCGGTGCGACTCACGCAACGCCAGCAGCGTCTCGGCCCGCTCCAGCGGCGTCTCGCCGATCCCCACCAGGATCCCCGAGGTGAACGGGATCGACAGCCGCCCCGCGTCCTCCAGCACCCGCAGCCGCACGGCCGGGTCCTTGTCCGGCGAGTTGAAGTGCGCGCGGCCCTTCGCCAGCAGCCTCGACGAGGTCGACTCCAGCATCATCCCCATCGAGGCCGCCACCGGCTTGAGCGTGGCCATGTCCGTCCAGGACATCACCCCCGGGTTCAGGTGCGGCAGCAGGCCCGTCTCCTCGATCACCCGGATCGACACCGCCCGCAGATACGACAGCGTCGAGTCGTACCCCCGCGCGTCCAACCACTCCCGGGCGGCCGGGTAGCGCTCCTCGGGCTTGTCCCCCAACGTGAACAACAGCTCCGTGCACCCCGCCTCCTGGCCGCGGCGCGCGACCTCGAGCACCTGCTCGGGGCTCATGAACGCCGGCACGTCACCCTTGGGCGGCCACGCGAACGTGCAGTAGCCACAGGTGTCCCGGCACAGGTGCGTCAACGGCACGAACACCTTGCGCGAGTACGTCACCGTGGGCGTGCCGTCGACCGTCCGCCCCCAACCACCCTCGGCATACCACGGGGCACGATCCCGCACGCCGGCCGCCACCGCACACAACCGGTCCAGGTCCGACCCCGACGCGGTCAGCAACGCCGCCGCCTCGTCGGCCTTCAACGACCGCCCCTCCTCCGCACGATGCAGCGCACGCGGGCGCAGGCGGTCCAGCACGCCTTCACCGTGATCGGACAATCGGGCAGCCTCTCGCCGGTCGCTATTTACTAGTAACACACTCAGATTGCATCGACGCCTGAAGTCTGGGAAATTCGGGCTCCCCCTTTCCAAGGGTCAGTCTGTGCGCATGTGTTTCCACATGTCCAATCGTATCTGCAAGGCCGTACATCATGAACGTTTCAGACTCCACTTAGCCTGGGTGGTCAAGGTGCTTCATGCTGATTGGGTGAAATACTGGCGACAACTCAAGGCCACAACGTACGCATGAAGACCGCTTCTGTTTCCGCATATTACGTGGTGGATGTCCCATATTCTGGCAAGTCTCTGTACGTCATGAGCGAGCCTTACACGGTACATACGCCTTGGGCTAGAGAAAACCATCATCCAATTTTCAGGGTTTGCGGAACCTTTTCCCTGAGCTCGCTCGCATCCTCCTCGGACTCTCAGTGAGACCGCCTCCGCTCCGTGGCCACGCTCCCTATGGGGAGGGTAGCGGTGAGATAGGCATGCGCCACTCCCCCCACGGCGCAGAAAAGGACACCGCATATGACCGCGAGTACCGTGACGACGCTGCCCCCTATGCTAGGGAAACTGAACACAGCGAACGTGATTAGTACTGCTCCGCTAAGCATTAATATCCATGTACATGTGGTTGCGGAAGGGCATCTCAACTTGCTACTTATCAAAGAACCCACCTTTCGACTAGCCAGCAACTCCCGCCTCTATGTAGCTGTAAAAGCCGCGGCCGGTCTTGCGGCCGAGCAGGCCGGCGTCGACCATGCGGGCCAGGATCGGCGGGGCGGAGTTGTGCGGTTCCTTGAACTCCTCGTACAACGACTCGGCCACCGCGGCGACGGTGTCCAGCCCGATCAGGTCGGCCAGGGCGAGCGGTCCCATGGGGTGGGCGCAGCCCAGGACCATGCCCTGGTCGATGTCGTCGCGGGAGGCGAACCCGGACTCGTACATCCGGATGGCCGAGAGGATGTAGGGGATCAGCAGCGCGTTGACGATGAACCCGGCGCGGTCCTGGGACCGGATGACGCGCTTGTCCAGCGTCTGTTCGGAGAAGGCGGTGGCCTGCTCGATGACCGGGTCGGCGGTGAGCAGGGAGGTGACGACCTCGACCAGTGGCAGCACCGGCACGGGGTTGAAGAAGTGGATCCCGATGACCTGGGCGGGCCGGGTGGTGGCCATGGCCAGCTTCATGATCGGGATCGAGGAGGTGTTGGTGGCCAGCACCGCGTCACGGTCCTCGACGATGTGGTCCAGCTCGGCGAAGATCGGCAGTTTGACGTCGGGGTGCTCGGTGACGGCCTCGACCACCAGCTGCCGGTCGGCGTGGGCGGCCAGCTGGTCGAGGAAGTGCACCCGGTCGCGGGCTGCGTCCGCCTCGACGGTCTGCAGCTTGCCCTTGTGGACCGCTCGGGCCAGCGAACGGTCGAGCCGTTCGGCGGCCGCGTCCAGGACCTGCTGGTCGCGGTCGGTGGCGACCACGTCCAGCCCGGCCCTGGCGCACACCTCGACCACGCCGAGGCCCATCTGGCCGACGCCGACGACCCCGACCCGTTCGATCGTGTCGGTCGTGCTCATCGGAACGCTGCGATGCCGGTGATGGCCTGGCCGAGCACGAGCGTGTGGATCTCGTTGGTGCCCTCGTAGGTGTAGACCGACTCCAGGTTGGCGGCGTGCCGCATCACCGGGTACTCGCCGGTCACACCGTTCGCGCCATGGACGCCGCGGGAGAGCCGGGCGGTCTCCAGCGCCATGGCGACGTTGTCGAGCTTGCCGAAGTTGACCAGGTTGGGGTGCAGCTGTCCGTCGTCCTTGAGCCGGCCGATGTGCAGCGCGAGCAGCGTGCCCTTGTTGACATCGACCATCATCCGCACCAGCTTCTGCTGGGTCAGCTGGAACCCGGCGATGGGCTGGCCGAACTGGGGCCGCTTGAGCGAGTAGTCCAGCGCGGACTCGTAGCAGGCCCGCGCGGCCCCGACTGCGCCCCACAGGATCCCGTAGCGGGCCTCGTTCAGGCACGACAGCGGCCCCTTGAGCCCCTCCACCCCGGGCAGCACGGCATCGGCGGGCAGCCGGACGTCCTGCAGGACCAGCTCTGAGGTCACCGACGCCCGCAGAGACAGCTTCTGCTTGACCTCGTTGGTGGTGAACCCGGGCGTGTCGGTCGGGACGATGAACCCACGCACACGGCCATCGTCGCTGGTGTCGCGGGCCCACACCACCGCGACGTCGGCGATCCCGCCGTTGGTGATCCACATCTTGGTGCCGTTGAGCACCCAGTCGTCCCCGTCCCGCCGGGCCGTGGTCGCCATCGACCCCGGGTCCGATCCCGAGTCGTGCTCGGTCAGCCCGAAGCAGCCGATCAGCTCCCCGGCCGCCATGCCCGGCAGCCACTGCTGCTTCTGCTCCTCCGACCCGTACCTCCAGATCGGGAACATCGCCAACGACCCCTGCACCGACACGAAACTACGGAACCCGGAGTCGCCAGCCTCCAGCTCCAGACACGCCAACCCGTACTGCACCGCCGACGTGCCCGCACACCCGTACCCGGCCAGGTGCATCCCCAACAGCCCCAACGACCCGATCTCGGTCGCCATCTCGCGGGGGAACACCCCCCGGTCGTACCAGTCCGCGATCCCGGGCAGGACCTTGTCGTCGACGAACCGTCGGACGGTGTCGCGCAACAGCCGCTCCTCCTCAGACAACAACCGATCGACCCCAAGGAAGTCCCTAGGAGACGGGGCCGGTCCTGTGGACGTCGTCATTGCATCATGCTCCTGAGAGAGGTTGTCAGTGTTGTTGGTGGCACACGGGGAAAGTCACGGGCACATACCCTTGCGAAGCAAAGAGGTACAGAGACCGGTCGTCGACGACACACCCGGCAAACTGCGGACTTCATCGGGGCGACCATCCACCCCGAATTGAGCAGACGGTATGCCCCAGGCTACGGCCAATACCACGATTATCAGGACCCGAATAGAGCTCAACAATCAAGCCAACCAATCTAAGATTCAACAGCGATCCTGCCTAACCTAGCGTTTTCGGAATCGCGATCAAGTACGCTTGCCACTTCCACGGCTTCCACATCGATGGGCTAACGTGAGAATCATCCCATTAGGTGGCGGATGCTAAACGGCACAAGGGACTGCCACGAAGAGCGTCGTATACACGAATTAGCTGACCGCGGAGTACGGTAGACACGCCGGGTTCCGTGCTGCGGAATCATTGATATTGGCCGCGTCAGCGCGGCACCCCTTCTCCCGCCAACATCGCCCGAATCTGCCTACCCTGGGGCATCCCGGCTCGCGCGCCCGGCTTCCTCACGGAGAGCGAGGCAGCGGCGACAGCGGACCGCGTTGCCGCCAGTAGATCCTCCTCCCGGCTCAGGAATGTAGCCAGGACTCCGTTGAAGGTGTCGCCAGCACCCGTGGTGTCTCGCACGGGCCCTATTGGGGCTGGGACATGCTCTATCGTCCCATCCGGGACGACAAGAAGTGCCCCCTCGCTGCCAAGGGTCACGATCACGGGAGCGCCGCTAGCATCCGCGAGTGTTCGGGCATGCCTCTCAGCGGCCGCCTTACGGTCACCGTTCAGTGCGTCGTGATCGCCATCGCCGAGCATGGCGGCGAGTTGAGCTGCTTCCGTCACATTAGGTGTCAGGACCGGCTTCAACTGCAGCAGATCCAACACCTCGGGAACCGGTGGTGCAGGGTTGAGGATGCACGGAACGGCGTGCTCGGCGGCGGTCCGGACTGCCGCCGACACAGCTGGACCGGCGATTTCGGTACTCACGAGAAGACACCCGGCTTCAGGAATAACACGCTGTAGCGTGTCGCGAACGTGACTGGCCGGTAGCGCACCATTCGCACCTGCTCCGACCGCAATCTGATTCTCCCCATGCCGATCAACAACGATGAGAGCGATCCCTGTCACCGAGTCTTTCAGGACAGTCACGTCGTGCTCGTTGACGCCAAAGAGCCGCAACTCATCTAGCGCTGCGGTACCGATGTCGTCGTCGCCGACTGCTCCGATGAGTCGAACCGAAGCCCCTGCCAACGAGGCGGCCACGGCAGCGTTGGCGCCTTTGCCGCCCCCGTGGCGAGCCGCCCGTGGACCCACGACGGTCTCGCCAGCATCGGGCAGTCGGTCGACACTCACGACAAAGTCGACGTTGATAGCCCCGACCACCACGATTGGCTTGCACACGAGAACACCTCAAACTTGCTCGGAAGCCACGTTGCGCCGGTAGGCATGTGGCAAAGATTCAGGAGCTGGGTGGCGCTACGGAGTCGCGCACCTGAAGCTCCACAGGAAACAACTCATCGGGACCATCTCGTTCGGCCCCATCCAAGAGGTCAAACAGCACGGTCGCGGCCCGGTACCCCATCTCGTCGGCATACTGACGGACTGTCGTCAGTCGAGGCGCAAGAAGAGACACAAATGGGAGGTCGTCAAAACCGACGATGCTGATGTCTTGTGGAATACGCAGACCGGCCGAGCGGCAGTACTCCATAGCGCCGATGGCCATGAGATCGTTGGCACAGAGCAGCGCCGTAGGCCGTCGTTCCTTCGGCACCGCCAAGGCCTTCTCCGCGAGCCGCATACCCGACGGCTGGCGGTAGTCGCCGTCGAATATCACCAGATTATCAGGGTCGAATCCAGCGGATGCGCAAGCCTCTCGATACCCGGCCAGCCGCTGCTGAGCTGTCCACAACTGCGGCGGACCCCCGATCACAGCGATGCGCTCGTGGCCCATCTCCAGTACGTGCTGCGCCGCCTGGCGGGCCCCGGGGCGCCCGTCCGATGCCACTGCAGGTAGCTCGAAGCCGGGGATCCGTTCGTCCACCAGAACCACTGGGCCCAGGCTCGTCAGTTCCAACAGCGAACGCGGCGACGTCCCGAATCCAGACAGATAGATGACACCATCTACGCGCCGACTCCTCAAGAGCCGCGCGTTGTACGACTCCGCCTGGTCGGTCGTCTCAGGTGCGCACAGGACAACGAGCATGTCCTGTGCGGATGCAGCACGCTCGACGCCCTGCGCCAATAAGGCGAAGAACTGATTCGCGAGGTCGGGCACCACCAGTCCGATGGTGCTGGCGCCACCGCGCTTGAGGTTCCTAGCAGCCGCGTTAGGTGTGTAATCGAGGTAGCGCACAGCCTCGAGGACACGTTGACGCCGCTCAGGGCTCACGGGACCGCTGTCGTTCAGCACATAACTGACGGTGCTCGCTGAAACGTTCGCACGCTCAGCGACATCCTTCATCGTTGGGCGCCGCCTGTGTCTGGACTGCGCCTGCGAGTCGGGCGACGCCTCTTCGACCGCGTCATGGTCAATCTTACGGGATGCCATGTGCCGCCCACTCTAGTATCGACTGCCACAAGGGACCATACCCGGACCATTCGAGAAACTCGGTCGGGGCCCAGTGAGGCGCCAGGTCCGACGCGAAGGCTACAACGCGTCCGTTTCCCTCCTGCCGCACTACCAAGAGAGGGTCCTCAGCGCAACGGACGACGACAGTGCTGTCCGGCCGCGGAATGAGGCGATTGTACCCAAGAAGGTGCGGCCACTCCCCCGACACACCGCCTAACGTGGGGTGATCCGGGACGTCCACCTCAGGAACGATGCCCTGCGGACACTCGACCCGATCATCATGAGGCAGCAGATCGACCGGTAGCACCTGCGCAATCGGGCTGGAACCGAAGTTGGCCTTGCCATCGATCCCCGTAAACGACAGATATCCCCCAACCATAACAAGGCCGCCCCCACCACGAACATAATCTACTAGCAACTGGAGGCGATTAACGCTTCGTTGTGATCGTTGAAAGACTTCGTCGGTCAGTAGAAAGGTGTTTGCGCCAACATCGCTAATGACAACCACATCATACTCTTCGAGTTGACCATTTGTGGTGGGGAAACGACTACTGACCTCATGCGCTCGCACATAGGAAACCTCAAACCCCGCTTCCGCGAGTGCACGAAGGAACACCCCGGCGCCTTCTTCGTATTCGCTATTGTGAAACTGATCGAAACCCTTTATGTGGATGATGTGCTTCACCCACGACTCTCCGACGACCAGCACACGCAGCGCCGGGCTTTCACCATTCGGCATAATCTACCTCACCGGCTATACGCATCGCGGGGAAGCCGACACGTTGCTTCATCAGGTCAGTTGAGGATGCGATCGCCCACGTGCTGAGGAAGCGACCTGGCCTCCGGAATTTGAGGCATGGTAGTTTCACGGGAGTCCCACCCGATCATCCGGTCGCACTGCAGTTCGTAGAAGCGTCGGCCCGCAAATTCGCCGAACTCAGCGAATTGCTCTGCGTGGGGGTGGCCGAAGTGGAAGTGCTTATCGATCAGCTTCTGCTCGAGTCGGGCCTGCTCTTCGGGGTCATCCAGCGGAACTAATCGACCCATGATGCGCACGCCTGCCACCATCACATACTCTTCACCCGTGTCAACGAGTGCAGCCACTGGACGGTCGGCGTTCTTGCCGTGGCGTCCGCCTGCGTCGAGCGAAAGGAAGATGCGTTCATTGTCGACGACGAACCAGATTGGTGTGAGGTAGATGGAGCCGTCCTCGTTCTGACTTGCAACCCGAATAGTCTTTGCTCGAGCCAGATATGACCAGCGCTTCTCGCCCTTAAGGGGATTCGTCGTGCTGGCTGGTGTGCCGACGATTTCCGTGTCGGACATGTCAATCTCCTCTTGCCTGTAGTGATATTAATTAGACGTCGGCTCGCAGCTGGCGGAGCGTCTCGCTGTACTCAGGTGCTTCTACAACGCCATTTCGCGGCGACGGGCCACTCGTCCAGAAGAAAATGGCCTCTTCCCCCGTAGGCTCGATCTTGTAGTAATAGCCACCCGGCAGGTAGACGTGCTCCCCTTCGCCGGCTTCGATCCTGATTTCGCGTCCGTCAGTGTCACGAACTAGAACGCGCAACTTGCCTTTCAGGATGAAATGAGTCTCGTCGAAGTTCGTTTGATCCCACTCGTAGCCGCCGTGGTCAGCCTCGGCGTAGCAATAGCCGTGCCGGAAGTATCGGCAGTCATCGCGTTCGCGAGACAGGAAGATATTGGTGTGAATGCCGGTGTTGAACTGCAGCCTCGGCATTTCGTCGATTTCGTCTCGCGTGATGACGCGTGGATAACGCATTGCATTCGGCGCCATTGGGTCGTAGTCGCCCATGGACGGCTCCCTTCGTCGCACGTTCGTTCGGCATCGCGCCGGTCGGATTAAACGGGCATCCAGCCGCTGATTGCTCAACCGTAGGACGTCACCCGTGGTTGATGCGTTTCTACTCTAGCCGGCGTCAAGGGGCCACGTCAAGCGCCGAGGAGGGTGCACACACAGCCAGGCGGACAGGGTGATCTGGTGGACCCGGGATCCCTCCCGTATCCGTTGGGGCACCCCAATTCGCCAGCAGCTTCGCAATTCTCCCTGTTCTACAACTCGGGGGTGGCTCCCAAGGCTGGCGGCGAGCTGGGGACTACCGCCCTTGACCCGACGCGACTAGGGCCGTAGGATAGCTGCATCGAATCCTTTCTACTACCGGGAAGTGGCACAAGCATGGGCAGCCGGCATGGGATCTACATAGATGGCAAGTGGATCGAGGACGCACCAGACAGCATTCAGGTCATCAACCCCGCGACTGAGCGGCCGGTAGCGGATGTCTCTATGGGTGATGCCTCTACGGTCGACATGGCCGTAGAGGCCGCCCGGCGAGCCTTCCAGTCGTTCTCCCAAACCTCCAAGGAGGAACGACTTGACCTGCTCCGACGCGTTGTAGACGTTTATGAGAAGCGGTCCGATGACCTTGTGGACGCCGTCATCGACGAGGTCGGAGCGCCGGTCACACTCGCGGCGCAGGCACAGGTGCCGGCGGGACTCGGCCAGTTCACGTCCGCGCTCGACGCGCTCGATGGCTTTCCTTTTCAGGAAGACGTGGGGTCGACGGCAGTCGTTTACGAAGCCATCGGGGTCTGTGGCCTGATCACGCCGTGGAACTGGCCACTGCTTCTGATCGGGGCAAAGGTCGCACCCGCGCTCGCCTCGGGCTGCACGGTTGTGCTCAAGCCTTCGGAGTTGACACCACTGAACGCGATCGTCCTGACCGAAATTATGGAAGAAGCTGGTGTGCCTTCTGGGGTCTTCAATCTCGTAACAGGTGACGGACCCACGGTCGGCGCTGCCATCGCCAACCATCCGGACATCGATATGATCTCCTTCACGGGATCGACTCGCACCGGCGTAGAGATCGCTCGCGCCGCAGCGCCAACCGTCAAGCGGGTCCACCAGGAACTGGGCGGGAAATCGGCCAACATCATCCTCGATGATGCTGACCTCCGGACCTGCTTGGCCCGAGAGATGGGCGACGTCTACGCCAATTCGGGGCAGTCGTGCAACGCCGGGTCCCGCTGGCTGGTTCCGACGAGCCGTCTGGATCAGGTTATCGAGATCGCTCGTGAGGCAGCCGAGGGCACAGTGGTGGGTGACCCGCGATCGGAAGACAGCCAGATCGGACCCCTCGTGTCCAAGGCCCAATACGACAAGGTGCAGCGACTTCTACAGTCTGCGCTGGACGAGGGTGCGTCACTCGTGGCCGGGGGACTCGGCAAGCCCGAGGGGTTAGACAGGGGTTACTACGCGCGGCCGACTGTGCTCGCCGGCGTCACGAACGACATGACCATTGCGCGCGAAGAAATCTTCGGACCCGTGATCACACTCACGGCGTACGAGACCGAGGACGAAGCGGTTGAGCTGGCAAACGACACCGTGTATGGCCTCTCCGGGTTTGTCAACTCGTCGAACCAGGAGCGGGCTCGGCGCATCGCTCGGCAAATGCGCACGGGAATGGTGCACCTGAACGGCGCCGGTCTGGACTTTGCGGCTCCTTTCGGTGGCTACAAGCAGTCAGGTAACGGACGCGAATACGGCGTCTACGGCCTCCGCGAGTACCTCGAGGCCAAGTCGATTTTCGGGTACCACATCTGACAGCGAGACCGTCGGTCCGTCCAGACGGGCGGGCCGGGAGCAGCAGGTAGCGCAGCAGCAGACAGTCCGGGAATCTTCCTCCTATCATGCATGACTTCCCGGCTACCAGCACTTGCGGGAAGCGTGATGCCGGAGCCGTTTAAGCGCAGAGTGATAGCACGGGGGATCCTCTGAAGAGCCATATCTATGGCACTTTCAAACCAGATTCCCACTCAAACCCCATGGCATCGGTATGGGCAGTCTTGCCGGACTGCCGACCGTGGGCATCGTTGGTTTGTTGTTGTCGCGCTTCCGCCGCCCCGCTAGTCACTCAGGTAGAGGCCACACCCTCGTCGCAGCCTCAGCAGCGACAGCTATGGGACCCAAACCCGGCTCAAGGACCGCGACGGTCCGGCCGATCGGCCCTGCGGCGCTTCGGCCGTCGGGTCAAGGAACTGTGGTGCGATCCGTCGCTGACACGGCACCCGAGTTCCGTCGCGCTCGACGGCGCCATGACTAGGCCCGGCCCGTCGGTCGCGGCGCCGAGCCTGGAGGATAACCGATCGTGCTGGACTGACCCGGCGGCGACCTCGGTCGTGGCCGATGGGTCGCACGGAGACCATGGACGCTCTGGCAAAGCGCATCAAAGTGGTTCCCGGTCGGCATGGCCGACTTCGTCCAAGGCCATCCGTACGGTTCGACGCCAGTCGCCCCGACTTGGCCAAGTTCGCCACGGTCACCCGTGACCACGGGGAACATCGGGAGAGCCGCTGGCCGAGAGGGCTTGACCGCTGGTCGTGGTATGAGTCGTCACGCGACCGAGCGGCGGGTCGGGGGCTGACTACGCGCGGACCATGTTGTTGGCGCTTCCCGTGAGCCGGGCCCGCAACAACGCTCGGAATCGTTCAGCGTCCACCGCCGTCCCATATTGCACGACGGTGGGTAGCGGACCCGCCACGCCGACGTACGGTGCCCCCATGCTGGGTGAATGTACGCGAGGAAACGTCTGGCCACGTCCCGGGCCCTCGCTCGTATCGATCTCGATAGAGATAGCCCGTGTCGACACGATGGAAGGATCGATGATCGTCGCCAAGGCCAACACGTCATGGAGTGGCCAGCCCTCCGGACGGCGATCACCATACCCCTGAACCACCTGCTGGATCAGCGGGCCGTGATCGCAGGAAGACGCGATGTCTGCCAGGTACTCCTCAGAAACGGTCGCCTTCCTCGTGATGTCCAATCCGACCATCGTGATGTCGAGGCCTGAATCCACCAGGACCCGCCGTGCTGCTTCCGGATCGCTCCACACGTTGAACTCAGCCGCCGGAGTGATATTCCCTTGCTGCATGCTTCCGCCCATTACTACCAGCCGTGTGATCCGGTCCCGAGTTTCCGGGTGCATAGCCAACAGCAGTGCTATGTTCGTGAGCGGGCCGAGGGCCACAACGATGGAGGGACGCTCGCGTAGGAGCTCCGCGATCAGGTCGACCGCGTGGACAGCGAGGGGGGAGCGGCCACCGTTCAGGAGCACGTCACCCAAACCGGTGGGCCCGTGCGGTGAAGTCTTGTTGTGTACCGCCTGGCGAATTAGCGCGCGCCTTGCCCCGGCAGCCACAGGCACGCCGGTTCCGCCGAAAGCATGGAGCAGACCCAGCGCGTTCCTGGTCGTGACGGGTACGCGTTCGTTGCCTGCTACCGTCGTCACCCCGCGCAGTTCCAGCTCTGGGCTCGCGAGTGCCACGGCCAACGCGACCGCGTCGTCGATACCAGGGTCACAGTCGATAATGATAGGCGTGGGTGATGTCATCTCAGGGGTGCCAAGTCTTCCGGTACGCGTCCTTCACCGCGATGCGACCGTCGCTGGCGAACGTGATGACGTCCACGCCCGGCGCCATGGCCGTCGTCCCATCCTCCCGCGCGCATGGCATTGACCAATAGGACAGGGCCTGGTCTCCGAAGAACGTGGCGGCGGGCTGGTCCGAGGGAGCCAGCGCCACTCGCGCCGGCTCGACGGCAGCCAGGATGCGCTCCAGACCGGCTCGGACCTGTGCTCGTCCACGAAATTCCGTGCCAGGGCCCGGACCGGCCGACGACCGGTAGATCGGGTCGTCGGACATGAGACCCATGAGGGCGTCCACGTCGCCCCACGCCCACGCCCGACTGAATTGGCGCAGCGTCTCGCGAGGGCTTCCACGGCGATCAGGTTCCGCGGTTTCGCCCCACATCGACATCACGTCGCCGAGGTAATGGGAAGGGCCAGGCGCATCAGGCTGGAGACGCAGATGGGCCAGGAACGCTTCGCGCTCGTGCGCCACGATACCTAGTTCCCAGATGTCGAGCGGATACTGGTCAAGCACCTCGCCGGTCAATCTGGACGTGGTCGAGTTTCCATCCACCATGATGCCCTTCAAAGAGAGCCGGTGCTCACTCCATAGGCCGACCCCAAGCCGCACAGCGCCTCCCGTAACCCGGGGACAGATGACAAACCCGACGGCATCCCGTCGACGCAGAGCGGGGAGCTGGGATCGGACGGCCTCCCGGAGCGTCGTCTTGTCCCCACCTTCAGCAGAGCCTACGAGATACCACTTCAGCAACCATCCCGCCAACGCCTCGACGCCAATGCATCTCACCTCAGGGCGTCGCACGTGCTCCTGTGGTACGTGGGTCGGCTCCATTACGGCTCAGCAGACCTGGTTGAGACCATCGAAGGCCTCGCTCACCGAGCGATTCATAAAGATCCGCTGAATCGTGTCTCCGAGCAAGGAAGCACAGGAAAGGACGCGCACATTCCTGGGAGCGTCACCGCGCACGGGGATGGTGTCGGTAACGACGACCTCCTCAAAAGGCGCCTGCATGAGGTTCTCGAAAGCCCGACCGCTGAAGACGGCATGCGTTGCGCCGGCGTATACGCGGGAGGCGCCGGCCGCCATGACCGCTTCACCTGCGGCCCGTAGAGTCCCGGCAGTATCGATCATGTCATCAATGACTACGGCCGTCTTGCCCCGGACATCGCCGATGACGTGCCCCATCTTGGCAACCTGCTGCGCTGGCCGTTCCTTGTCGAGGATAGCGAGGTCAGCACCCAAGAGATTTGCAAATTTCTTGTTCAGCTTCACTCGCCCGGCGTCAGGCGCGACGACAACGAGTTCCTCATCCAACTGCAGTGAATTGAAGTATTCCGTGAGTATCATCATAGCTGTCATGTGATCCACAGGAATGTGGCACATCCCCTGCACTTGCGCTGCGTGCAGGTCCATCGTGAGAATTCGGTCAGCCCCGGCGGACTCCAGCATGCGGGAAACGAGTCTGGCGGAAATGGGCTCACGTGGCGAGCTCTTCTTATCTTGCCGGGCGTACCCAAACCACGGCGTGACGGCGATGACGCGGTGCGCACTCGCCCCAACCGCCGCGTCAACCATCACCAGGAGTTCCATGAGGGCGTCATTGGTGTTGACATCATGCTCCAAATTCCCGCAGATGGGCTGCACCAGGAAGACATCGGAACCACGGATAGAGTCTTCGAACCGACAGTAGACCTCGCCGTTGGAAAACGTCTTCAAAGTCAGGGGACTCACGCCAACGTTCAGGCATTGGCCAATATCACCGGCGAGCTTGGCGTTCGCGCGGCCGGTGAAGAGTTTGAGCGTCTTCTCGTAGAGGAAAGGCTGGGCCAACGATGTGCTGGCGCTCGGTCGTGCCGATGACTGGGTCTCGCGCGCCCGGGTTACGGTGCTCATTGCGCAATCCTTCGCCGTGGTTGACTCTCGTCAAGAGAGACCTGAGATGTCTGCCTTGAGAGAAGGGAGCGGCCGAGCGCATATGCTTCACTTAGGTCGTTGCCCTCGTACGCCGCCGAGGCCATCTCACGCAGAAACGGACTGGCGTTTACGGCGACGCTGTGTGGTAGATGTTCGAAGAGAGGAATGTCCGACGACGCGTCCCCGTAGGCCACACAGTCACCTGAGCCGAGGCCGTATTCTGCCAGCAAATCCTGGGTGATCCGTACTTTGTCTTCGGGGTAGAGAACGACACCCGAATTGGGGCGCGACCCGATGACCACTGCGGCGCCGTGTGCCGTGTTGGCTCCCCATTCAATTAGCAAGTCGACGAAGAATTGCGGAGACATCGAGATGACAGCGCTGTATTCTCCGCGCATGGCAATGTCGGCAAATACCTGGTCGACGGAGTCGAGCCACGGCGACCCTGTGAAGGCTTCGGTCACGGCGTCCTCATCCAGATGGCGCCATAAGGGGATGAGCGCCTCGTAGAATTCGAGGTGACCTAGTTGTCCACGGCTCCACGCCTCCTCCATCCCAAGCACCGGCTCGAGCTGCCCTGCCCGCCGTGATAGTTCCAAGCAGGCCGACCCTGACATCAAAGTCCCGTCCATATCAAAGACGTGAAGTTTCGACATGCAATGCCCTTCGTGGAGTTCCGTTTTGAGGCCGCGGGCCGAGGTCCTCTCGGCCCGCGGGCTCAAACTGTTAGAGGAACGCCTTGGTGAATTCAGCCGAGTAGCGCTCGGGATAGGCTCGTTCGCTGCGTTCGATCAGCTCAGCCATGTCCCACTTCTTCAGCAACTTTCCGTTACGAAACACTGGTTCGAGCAGATTCTCCTCCTCCGAGATCGACTCCCGTCGCACAGTTTCGTACTCACCGTCGACCATTCGAAGTGCAAGCCGTCCGGGCTTTGAGTGCTTAAACGCCG
Organism: uncultured Acidimicrobiaceae bacterium; assembly: GCA_964607685.1. Lineage (GTDB taxonomy): Bacteria > Actinomycetota > Acidimicrobiia > Spongiisociales > ZC4RG35 > JANQRA01. Next base: position 14,803 of record CAZSOF010000019.1, read on the forward strand.
CTTCCGTTGGCTTCTTGAAGATGTCTCGCCACTCACCATTGATACGGACAGCGCTCGCCTTCTGACCGAAGTTGAGAGTGTCCCTATTGACGTGCTGCAGGAGTCCCCCGCCCATGCCAAAGACGGCGTTCTCGATAGATAGTCCTCGGCGCTCCATCTCCCGGTAGGTTTCGTGAAGGCTCTCGAGGGTCATGCCATCTCCCTGGACCACGCGGATATACGGTGGCAGCACCTTGTAGCCCTTGCTGTTCACCTCGTAACCGAATGCGTCCATCATCCACTCAGTGGTCTCAGAGGTGACCTCCACCGGATCCCCCGAATCGGGCCGGGGTGCAATAATGCACCCGGTAGAGCGTCCGACCTCTTCGATGTAATCGCGAAGTTCGCCACCGATGATGTTCTTGCATGCGTTTTCGTGGTCGTACGTGTCCGTGAGAAGCATTACCACGCCGTGCACGTGGTACTTCTCGATCATGTTCCTGAACGCCTCTGCCTCATTGGCTTCGCCCCATGCGCAGAATCCAGCGTGTTCGGAATTCGGGCCGGAGAGCGCCGGGGTGACGTGGTTGTAGAACTTCTTCGAGGCCAGTACACCAGGCACGGTGTCGCTCTGGCTGAAATTCACGAGGTGGGCCAGACCACCCAGAGAGGCCGATTCCTTGGAGCTCACGCCTCGCGCCCCGTAATCGTGGAGGATGTGACGCGCGATGCCCTCGTTGTCGGAAGTCTTCTTGAGGGCGGCCTTGATCATTTGCTTGGCCATCCAACTCAGGGTACCTACCGTGGTCGGGTACCAGATGGCGCGGAGTAGCGCGGTCTCGAAGAAGCTCGTTGCCCAGAAATACTTTGGGTCGGTGTTAATGAGCTGAACGAGAACGTTCCGTGTAGGAACGACCGTTCCCTCTGGCACTGCTTCGATCTCAACAGGCATGTAACCGTCGTGATCGTTTAGAATGCCCATCCAGTTATCACGCTCGAACGGCATACCGATTTCGCGGCAATGGGCTTCCGCCTCGTCGATCATTTCAAGCGTGATCGGCTTGGTCAGGTACTTGCGGAGGTACGCTTGAAGGCCAACGAACATCGTCGCCTCCCACGGGCCGCCGCGCGACTCGATGTAGCTCGACACGTACTCGGTGCCCTCCGGGTAGAGGGCATAGTGACAGTGCTTGTAGTTGTCCGTGTCGAGAATGAAGTTGTCGTAGATGACCATCTGCTTGTTCTCCCAGCTGATAGAATCGTTTCTATCGCGCTCGTACGTCGATCCGCACTTGCCCGGACGAGCGCCTCTCCCGCGTGCCGCTCGGCCGGATCGTACCGTTTCTAGTGGTGTCTGTCAAGACGCCCTGGCCCAAACTATTCCGCTAAACACGTGTATGGCATGCCGTTGAAAGGGATAGGCAGCCTGAGGCACGCGGGCCTTGCGTTGTCGCCTGGGCTATATCATAAACGGTTATAGGCAAGGAAATCACTGACTGCCTGGGTGGCCGGCCAGCCAGGCGAGGATCTCTTCGGTGTGCTCCCCGAGGCGCGGTGGCGCTATCCGGTACTCAATCGGCGTACCGGAGAAGCTCAGTGGATTGGCCACCTGGGAGATAGACGTACCATCCGCGCGGCGCATCTCTCGAATTGGCTGGAGGCCCAACTTCTCCGCGAAGCGAAAGGCCTCGCCAACGTCGTGAACCGGACCGCTGGGTACCCCCACGGAATTCAGTTGTGACGTCCAGTCATCGACCTGCCGGTCGCGTATCGGGATCGAAATCTCCGCCAGCAGCGCCGAGCGGTTGGCCACTCGTGCCCTGTTGGTTGAGAACCGTTCGTCTTCGCCGAGGTGTTGCAGACCGAGGACGTCGCACAGAGCACGAAACTGGCGATCGTTACCGACGGCTAGGGCGAGCATGCCGTCACGTGCCTGGACGAGTTCGTATGGCGCGATGTTCGGGTGTCGATTTCCTTGTCGCTTCGGCACCACGCCGGCGGTTAGATAGCTTGATGCCTGGTTGACCAGCGAGGCCAATAGGGATGACAACAGATTGACCTCCACGCGCTGCCCCGTCCCCGTGGAGTCACGGTCACGTAGGGCAGCTAGCACACCGATCGCCGCGTGAAGTCCGGTCACCACGTCAACCAGCGCCACTCCGACCTTCGTTGGGGCCCCAGCCGGATCGGGTTCCCCGGTGATGCTCATGAGACCACCTAGAGCCTGAACCAGAAAGTCGTAACCCGGTAGGTTGGCGCCGCGGTCCGACCCAAAGCCAGAGATCGAGCAGTAGACGAGTCGTGGATTCCTCGCCTGGAGTCTAGCCCATCCCAGGCCCAGCCTCTCCATGGCGCCGGGAGCGAAATTCTCGACCAGAACATCGGCACGATCCACCAGGCTCAGGGCGGCCTTGTAACCGGGTTCGCTGCGGAGATCCAACGCGACACTTCGCTTGTTGCGATTAATCGACAGGTAGTAGGCACTCTCACCATCGACAAATGGCGGGCCCCAAGCACGCGTGTCGTCACCTGACCCGGTGCGTTCGATCTTGATGACGGAGGCACCCATATCACCAAGCATCATCGTGGCCAGGGGACCGGCCAATACACGTGAGAAGTCCGCAACGACGAGGCCCTGCAACGGCCCCTTGCCTTCGCTCACGCTAGGACGTCGATGCCCGGCTGTCATGCGGCGTCACCGCCCAGTGGGCGCTCGTAGACTGTGACGGTCTCCGTAAAGAACTCCCGCGCCGCTCGTCCTTGTTCGTGGGGACCGTAGCCGCTCTGTTTTGTACCACCGAAGGGCACGTGCGGCTCTGCGCCGGTCGTCTCGCTGTTGATATGAAGGATCCCGACGCGCAGAAGCTCGGTCGCCCGCGTGACCTGGCGAAGGTCGTTCGTGAAGACGGAAGCGGACAGCCCGTACGGACTGTCGTTCGCGACCGCGTAGGCCTCATCAGGAGTGTCGACCACGCGCACCGCCAGGACTGGACCGAAGACCTCCTCACGCCACACCTCCGCCGGCGGTTCTGCCGTGAGGATTGTTGGCGGCACGAACGCTCCCTCGGACAATGGCTCCTGCGTGTAGGGCTCGCCGCCCACGAGAACTCTGCTGCCCTCGTGCTTGGCTCGGTCGATCGCACCGAGGATGTCGGCCTGTGCCTGGTGCGACACCGCCGGCCCCATCCGCACGTCGGCATCGAGCCCATCGCCGACAAGCCAATCCGCCGCCTGGGTGGTCAATTCATCGAGAAGGTCCGCAGCCACGGATCGCTCTACGATCAACCGCTCCGTGGCAGTGCACTTCTGTCCTGTTGACCCAAACGCGGCAGCCAAGACCATCCTCGCCGTTTCGCTGGCCGCTGCGTCGCCGAGTACGATGGCAGCGTTCTTGCCGCCCATCTCCGTCTGAATGGGTCGCGCCAGCTCGCCACACGAGGCGATTAGGCGACGGCCGACGCCGGTGGACCCGGTGAACGTGATGGCGTCAACCCCCCGATGGAGTACCAAGTGCTCCCCTATCGACCCTGGCCCCAAGACGAGCGATAGCACACCCCTGGGAAGACCGCCTGCCTCCAAGGCCTGCGCGAGGCGAACGGCCAGCAAGGGAACCTGGCTAGCCGGCTTCCATACAACAGAGTTTCCGTGGACGAGTGCCGGCGCGATCTTCCACGTGGGGATCGCGATGGGAAAATTCCAAGGCGTGACGGCGGCGACAACTCCGCGAGAACGATGCTGGACGCGAATTGACTCTCCAGCCCGGGGCGACGCGTACAACTCCCCTACCTCGCGGTGAGGCTCACCGGCGAAGTATCGGAGGATCTCCGCCGCTCGCTGCACCTCACCGACAGCCTCCGGAAGCGTCTTGCCTTCTTCCCGGGTCAACTCACGACCGAGGGACGCTGCTCCGTCGTCGAGGATCTTCGCGGCCCGCGCGAGAACGGCACCACGTTCGGCCAGGGGCAGCCTCGTCCACCCGCAGTGAGCGTCGCGCGCACCTTCGACCGCCTCGTCCACGTCCGCTTCTGTTGCAGCGTGAAGACGCGCAACCTCCTCGCTGGGCCGGGCTGGATTGCATCGGTGCACGAGCTCGCCACCGCCCTCCCGCCACAGACCTCCGATGAACTGCTCCAGTTCTACAGGCCCGTCCGTTGGCACCATCCGACCGCCTCCAAAGGCTTCCCGGGCTTGCTCTCGCCCGCTCGCGCGAAGATACTAGAAAGCATTCTAGTCCAATGGATTGATTTGGCAAGGGATTCCTATTGACGTATGGTTGAAGGAACGTAAACGGTTCTATCTACCGTCGCGATCGCTAAATGTTGGCTGTGGCGGCCGCAGCGGCCCCACCGGTGGGAGCGCGAGGAGGGCGGCACGTGGGTGAGGTGCACTGGCGGGAGCTGTACCGGGAGGTCGTGGACACCGGGTTGTGCACGGGGTGTGCGGCCTGCGTGATGGCGTGTCCGCGGGACGTGCTGGGGTACACCGACGACTACTTCCCGGTGCAGATCGGCGAGGGGATGGCGCACGACCAGTGTGTGATCGGGGACCGGGGCTGTGACATGTGCACCCGGGCGTGCCCGCGGTTCCGCAACTGGGAGTCGGACCTGGACGAGGTTCTGTTCGGCCGGCCGCGGGAGCCCGAGGAGGTGTACGGGTTCACCCGGTCGATCCTGCTCACGCGTGCGACCGACAAGGGCGTGCACGAGGCCGGCCAGGACGGCGGGCTGGTGTCCACCCTGCTGATCTGGGGGCTGGAGAACGAGATGATCGACGGGGCGCTGACGTCCGAGATCGTGGACAAGCGCGGCCCGTTCGACTCCGAGCCGACGCTGGTGACCGACAAGGAGGGCGTGCTGCGCACCGCCGGCAGCCGTTACACCTACTCGGCGAACCCGCTGGCGATGAAGCAGGCCGACGAGCTCAAGCTCAAGCAGATCGCCCTGGTGGGGATGTCGTGCCAGGCGTCGATCAACGGCACGGTCGAGGCCTACGGGGTCAACAAGTACAAGCGCAAGATCGCCCTGACCATCGGGCTGCTCTGTTCGAAGACGTTCACCTACGACGGGCAGAAGAAGGTCCTGGCCGACCACGACATCGCGATCGAGGACGTGGTCAAGGTCAACATC
>CAZSOF010000020.1:0-5023 GCA_964607685.1 uncultured Acidimicrobiaceae bacterium
TGGGTGACGTGGTGGGGCGTTATGCCCGCACCCACGGCCCATTTCTCAGCTCCGAGGCCGCCTCTGCCCTGGGACTTCCAGTGGGTGTCGTGGAAACGGCACTGTTCAGGCTGGAGCAGGCGGGCCGTCTGGTCGAGGGAGCCTTCCGTCCCGAAGGTCGAGAGCGTGAGTGGGTCGACGAGAGTGTCCTCAAGCGACTCAAGCGCCGGTCGCTGGCGATGCTGCGTGCCGAGATCGAGCCTGTGGAGCCGGCCACGCTGGTGCGCTTCGAGCTGGCCTGGCAAGGAGTCAGCAGCGATCCGCCGCAAGGGCGCCACGCGCTTGGAGACGCTGTGCACAAGCTGACCGCGGCCCCAATACCAGCATCGACGCTGGAGCGGGATGTCGTCGCGGCAAGGGTGACGGAGCCGGCTGGTGGTATCGACGAGATGATGCTGGCCGGAGATCTCGTGTGGGTCGGCCAGGGCTCACTCGGTCCGAGAGATGGGCGAATCGCCCTGTTTCCACGGGACATGCTCGGCGAGCTGTGGTTGGGCCCAGATCCTGACTACATGCCGGGCGAACCCGCCTCGGCCATCCTCAGTGGGTTGGAGGACCGGGGGGCCAGCTTCTTCCGGGACCTGTACGAGTCGGCTGGGGGTGGCGACCCCGAGATAGTGCTCGATGCATTGTGGGACCTGGTCTGGGCGGGACGAGTCACCAACGACACTTTCGGTCCGGTACGCGCCTACACCACCAGGAGAAGGAGCCGTTCGGCGGGGCGGCCCTCTCTGTCCAGCCGCTTCCCGGCACACGCTCAGGGCCGATGGTCGCTGACGCGCAACCTGATCCATCAGGAGCCTTCGGAGACCGAGCGACACGCCGCCTGGGCCCAGCTACTTCTAGATCGTCATGGCGTCGTGGCCCGGAGCACGGTCATCGCCGAAGGCTTTCCCGGGGGTTTCAGCGCCCTGTACCCGGTGTTCAGCCATCTCGAGGAGACGGGACGCATCCGACGCGGCTACTTCGTCGAGGGACGGGGTGGGTCTCAATTCGCGCTTGCCGGTGCCGTGGAACGGCTTCGCGGCGAGCCTCCATCCGGTTTGGTGGTTGTCGCTGCCACCGACCCGGCCAACCCCTACGGGGGTGTGCTTCCCTGGCCCGATGTCGACGACGTGCGGCTGGCCCGCGATGCTGGGGCCTATGTGCTGCTTCACGATGGAGCCCTCTTCGGCTACCTGGACAAAGGTCGCCGCGGCCTCACACTCTTCGATGGCGACCCCGAGGTCTACGGTCAGGTCTCCCGCGCCCTGGCCGAGGTAGCCGGTCGCTTCCGACGGCTGACGCTGCGCACTGTCAACGGCGAGCCTGCGTCCAATTCGTCCCTGGCACCACCCCTGATCGAGTGGGGTTTTGCCACCGCTCCCCGTGGTCTCACCTACCGGGGATGACCAGAGAGCTCGTGGGATCACGTAGTGGGTCCTGCAGCAACCGTATCCATCGCACGGTTCCTCCCCAGCTTCTCTATTCCATCGCCGGCGGTGAGACGACTAGGGGAACTCGGCCGCGGGGTGGAGCTCACGAACCCCCAGACCCTCCCGGCTGCGGTTGGCGGCGCGACTCATGACGATGATGGTCGCCGATAGAGCGGCTATGCCTACCCATTGTGTGGCCGTGGGCATGGTGTCGAATACGAACCATCCGATGAGGATGGCCGTCAACGGGAATGCGAGCTCCGCCAGAGTCGCGCTGGAAGCAGGTGTGGTCGACAGACCTCGGTAGTAGATCAGAAGGGCCGCCAAACCCGGAATCAGCGCCAGCAGGAGCAGAGCCCCGCCGTCTGACAGCGATACGTCGAGTGCCAACGACGCCTCTCCTCTCACGAGAAGGATCACCAGGGCGGTCGGCAGTCCGATGGCGAATCTCAGCGCCGTCAACTCATTGCTGGCGATGGCTCGCGTCAGGTGCCTCCCCAGCACGGTGCCCATGCCCCAGAGAGCTGCTGCCCCCAACGCCAGGAGTGCCGGGGCGAGCTGACTCACGCTCACACTCGTGGGATCGGGGAACGAGATGAGATATGCGCCCCCGACGGCAAAGAGGAAGTACCACCAATATCGAGGCAGGAGGCGTTCCCCCAACAGGAGGTAGGCGCCAAGGACTGCAATCACCGGCTGGACCTTCTGGATCAGGAGCGGTGTGGTCGGGTCGCCGTACGTGAACGCTTGTGTGAACAGAATCGTGGCAACTGCCGATGCCCCGGCACCCACGAACAACAGTGCGATTCGGTCATTCAGGGTCAGCTTGGGACGGTTGCGCAAGAACCTCAGGAGAAACGGCAGCGTCACCACGACGAGGATCAAGTGCTCCCAGAACACGACCACGGGGGCCGGCATCTCGAAGGCCAACGTCCGGCGAAACAGGCCATCGGTCCCCCACAGGGCGGCCCCGGCGGCAACGAGCAAGAATCCGATCCCGATCCTCTTCATGGAATGAGCCTCCTCAAGAGATCCCTGACGAACTCGCCCCGACGACTCCTCCGTCGATGGGCACGATCGCGCCGGTCATCCAACTGGAGGCGTCCGACGCGAGGAAGACGATCAAACGGGCCACGTCCTCCGGGTCGCCGACCCGACCCAGCGGGTGTGACTGGGCGGCAACTGCTTCGTCGACCAGCAAGGCGCCGGCGAGACGGGTTCTCACGACACCCGGAGCCACGGCGTTGACTCGAATCTCGGGTGCCAGCTCGTGGGCCAGCTGTCGCGTCATGTGGATCAAGCCTGCCTTGGAGATGTTGTACGCGCCCATCAGCGGGCTGGGACGCAGACCGGCGATCGAAGCCACATTGACTATCGAGCCGCCGCGGTTGGCCATAGCGGCGTGGTACATGGCCCGCACCCAAAGCAGGGGCGCCCGCATGTTCACCTGCCAGGTCTTGTCCAGGGCACCGAGGTCGACCTCCATCAGGGCGCCGGCCGCCGGGTTGGTGCCTGCGTTGTTCACCAGGATGTCACAGCCACCGAACGCTTCCAAGGTCATCGCCACCGTCTGGTCGGCGGCATCCTCGTCGTCGGCTCTCAGCGGAAGCGCCAGAATCCGATCTCCATCGACACCCGATTCGATCAACTGTGCCCTGGCGGCCTCGATGTTCTCCGGCTTTCGCGACGTGATCACCACGCCCTTCGCCCCGCTCCTCGCCAACTCCAGGGCGGTGGCCAGACCGATGCCCCGGCTCCCTCCGGTGACCACGGCAACCTTGCCGTCAACAGATACTTCCATGCGTGCTCCTGGACCCTCAGTGTCCGCCTCGTCTGACACCACCGTATTTCATACGGGTGTCCGAGATGGCGGCGGCACGTGTCTCGTCGTCGTTGACCCCGGCGTCGACCACCTCTCCGATGAAGAGGGTATGGGTACCGAGGTCGATCGCCTGACGAACCTCACAATCCAACCAGGCGACGGCTTCCTCGAACACGGGCGCCCCGGTGGTGGCCGTCCGCACTGGCCGACCATTGAGCAGGTTTCCGTCGCGTTGGGCGGGCTTGGAGAACTTGACGAAGGGACGTGTGTCATCGGATGACCAGAGGTTGATGGTGAATGACCCGCCTTCGGTGATCAGCCGGTGGGTCACAGCTTTGTTGTCTACCCCAACTCCGATGAGCACGGGCTCCATCGACAGTTGCGTGACCCAACTGGCGGTCATTCCATTCCATTCCTCACCCGAAGCCGAGCCTATGAGGGTGAGGGCGTTTGGAATCTTCCAGGTGACTTTGTTGATGACTTGAGGGTCCAATCTCACCCACTGCGCAACGGGGCTGGGAACCCTAATGTTCCGCTCGTGCGGATCCTCATAGCAACCACTGGTGTGTTGCCCGCAGCCCCGACAGCAGACTTTTGTCGTCAGCTCATCGGCGACGAGTCATCGGTCACCGTGATGACGGTCATCCGGGTCCCACGCTCATTCCTCGAGTCTCTCGACGACGAGATGCGTCGCTCCTTTCTCAACGAGTCCAGCGGCCAGCCCTCCAGCGAAGAGCAGAAGGCTGCGGCCTACCTCGAGGAGCGAGGAAGACGGGCCGTCGATCCGATATGTGCCGCCCTCGCCGCCGAAGACATCGAAAGCGACATCCGGTTCGTCGAAGGGGATGATCCTGCCGAGGCCATCATCCAAACCGCACAGCAGGTAGACGCCGAGATGGTGGTGATGGGAGCCACCAGAAGGCTGTTCACCGAAGAGGCCTGGCGCAGCGTCTCGGCGAGGGTCATGGTTAACTCACATCTCCCGGTGCTCCTGGTGCCGGGCGCCAGGCTCGAGGACACCATGGAGATGCCCATAATCGAGCTCTGAGTGCACGCTTCAACTCCAGCTCTCGGGCAGCTCGGGGCCGCCCTTTTCCGCCTCCACTCGAGCTACATAGGCGGCAGCCTCACTGCGACGGCTCATCCCCATCTTTGCCAGAACGTTGGAGACATAGTTCTTCACCGTCTTCTCGGCGAGGTACATCTCCTCGGCGATCTGCTTGTTGGTGAGACCGGCGGCGATGTGCTCCACGATCGTCCGCTCCTGCTTGGTGAGTCGGCCCAACAGTGGATCCTCCGACTGGCCACTGCGTAGCCGGGCGAACAGACGCTCGGTCATCTCGGGGTCGAGCAACGACTCCCCGGCACCGACACGACGAATGTCCCCAACCAGCTCGTCGGTCTTGATTCGCTTCAGGACATAGCCCGAGGCCCCTGCCATGATCGCCGCCATCAAAGCCTCCTCGTCGGCGAACGAGGTGAGGATCAGAACGGCCACATCAGGAAAGCGCTCTCTGATCTCCCGGCAGGCCTCCACGCCACTGCCATCCGGCAAACGCACGTCGAGAACCACCACATCGGGCTCGTCATAGCCGACGCGACGAATTCCCTCTTCGGCAGTTCCCGCCTCACCGACCACGGTCATGTCGTCCTGAGAGTCGATCAAGGCCTTGAGACCCGTACGCACCACTTCGTGGTCGTCGACGAGTAAGACTCGGAGCGTCATCGAGGATCACGGTAGTGGGGG
>CAZSOF010000020.1:5123-19379 GCA_964607685.1 uncultured Acidimicrobiaceae bacterium
GTCCTGGGGACGGTGATCCGCAAGGGTCGCACCATCATCGTTGACAGCATCTCCGACCACCCGGACTCGGTCGGTTTCCCGGCACATCACCCCGAGATGAAGGCGTTCCTCGGTGTCCCGGTGTCCGCTGGTGGGGAGACCTTCGGCAACCTCTACCTCGCAGACAAAGAGGGCGGATTCAGCGAAGAGGACGTGAAGATCGTCGAGGCACTGAGTCGGATCGCCGGAGCCGCCGTCCAGACGGCCAGGCTGCAGACACGTCTCCGGCAAGTGGCCATCGTCGAGGACCGGCATCGGATTGCAAGAGACCTGCACGACTCGGTGATCCAGGACCTGTTCGCGGTAGGCCTCAACCTGCAGAACTTGAGCGCCATGCTGGGCGAGTCCCGCACTCTCGACGTGCTCACCAACTCGATCGACACTCTCGACCGTTCGGTCAACAGACTGCGTCACTACATCTTCGAGCTGAAGGACATCACCCAACCTGCAGTCGGAATCGACGAGAGACTTCAAGTCCTGGTGGCACGCATGGGATCGGCCTATCCAACCAAGGTCCAGTTGACCCTGGAGCATTTGGAGAGCCGCGAAACCGACGAAGAGGTGGTTCTCCTGGTCACCGAGGCGCTGTCCAACGCTCTCCGGCATTCCCAGGCAGAGAAAGTCGAGATCTCACTCACCCGCAGAGGGAACGACCTCGTGGTGCAAGTGACCGATGACGGTGTTGGCTTCGATCCAGAGACCGTTGATCAGGGGATGGGCATAGCCAACATGAGAAGTCGTGCCCTCAGTCTGGGTGGCACCCTGCAGATCGACGCTCATCCCGGCCAGGGCACCGCCGTCGAGGTGCGAATCCCGCTCACCGCTCACTCAGATCGCTGAGGGCGGTCGCCAGACGATCCATCCAGTCGCGCACTGTTGCCTCAGCCACCCTTCCCAGCACTGCCCGATCGACCAGACGACCCAGAGGGCCCAACGGTGGTTGATAGGTGCCTTTGAGAGTCAACGCCGTGCGGTGAGGGCCTTCGTTCGACAGGATGAGGTCCGCATTCAACTCGGGAAACAGGAAAGTCGAGCCGTTGGCCGTCCAGCGCAACGGGTAGACCAGCCCACTGCTGTGTATTTCGGCGACACCGATGTCCATGTTGACCTCGCGGGCCAGTGAGCCGGTGGGCCCCACCTTGGCCCGCAGCTGCTCCCCGTCCCGATAGGCGATCTCGGCCCACTCCTCGAGATTGCCACGTACCCGGTCGAGGCCCTTCTCGACATTGGCCAGGCCGGCCTCGATCTTCGTCGAATACTCAACAAACACCTAGAGCCGTCCCGGTCTCGTCCGCACCGACCAGCCGCGACCAGATGCCATCCCGGAGATGTCGTCGATCGTGACCTGGATCACGTGTGGCAACCCACTGAGTGGCTGGAGACCCCCACTCCTGGCAAGGGGTGATCCCATCACCGTGTCGTACTTGCTGAACAGTAGGGACACGGTGGTGTTCTTGACCTTGTCATCGTCGACCTCTTCGGCCTTGCCCTTGACGATGACGCTCGCCCAGTCACCCGTGTCGTCGTCATAGGTGGACACCTCGACGCACACCGAAGGATTGGAACGAATCGCCCGCAGCTTTCTCCCGTCCATTGTGCGAAAGAGAATGAGCTCACCTTCGAGCACATATGACATCGGCGTCACATAAGGCTCACCGTCCTCGACCATGCCCAGATGAGCGACCGGTTGGCTGAGCAGGATCTCGAATGCTTCCTCCCTACTGATGGGCTCCATGTCAACCTGCTGTCTCCCCGGTCAATGCCCACAGGATGTCCTTGATGGAAGCCATGCCTATCAACTTCTCGTCCTCCACCACCGGGAGATGGCGATAGCCGGCGGCCAACATCCAGTCGGCAGCCTCCCGCACGTCCATGTCGGGATGGAAGGAGTCGGGATAGAGAGTCATCCATCCACCGACCGTCTCCAACTCCGGATCGCCGCCAGATGCGACCACCTGGAGCACGTCCCGCTCGGTGAAGATGCCATGAAAGTCCCAATCGTCCATGACCGCCAAGGAGCCCACGTTGGCCTGCTGCATGTGCAGCGCTGCTTCTGCGACGGTGGCAGACGAGGCGATGGTCTCCACCTCGCCGCCGACCAGATCCCTCAGTTCCATCGTGGGCCTCCTGGGCGTCTCTTGTCTCGATGTTGGCCCAGCCTATTGCTCGGGAACACGGTCAAAGGTCCCCTATGCCCGGGACCTCCGCAGCGGCCCGGCCCGCCCTTCCGAGATTTCTGTCCTACCCGCGTTCTACGTTGTGGACATGGACTACCAGAAGTGGTGTGAGCACAAGCCGGTGTGGGTGGGTCGTGTCGCCGTGGCCGCCTGTGAGGACTGTGGCCGGGTCGACTGGTTCTCCGACCAGGGCCCGGTCGACCCGGCCGAGGCCATAGCGGCCTTGTTCGGCAGTTTCGACCTCTTGGGGCCGCTTCGGGCGCTGGGCTCACCATCGTCCCGGGTGCTGGCCTATGCGCCACCATCGAGTCGGAAACGCCGTCATCTCGATGCGCTGCCCAGGTATGTGTGGCTGAAGGCAGGCCCCCACCTGTGGATGTCGACAGATGGCGAGGTCCTGCTGCTGTCGACCACGCAACGACTGCTGTTCGAGAATCTGACCCGGGGCGCTTAAGCCCGCACCCTTTCGAATTGGGTGCGGTATAGCTCGGCGTAGAGCCCGTCCTCGGCGAGAAGGGAGTCATGGTCCCCGCGCTCGGTGATGCGTCCCTCGTCTATCACCAGAATCTGGTCAGCGGCTCTCACGGTCGAGAGACGATGGGCTATGACGATCGAGGTTCGGCCTGACATGAGCTTCTCCAGCGCCTGCTGGATCAACGACTCCGATCGGGAATCGAGATGTGAGGTGGCTTCATCGAGGATGAGCACATTCGGATCTTCGAGGACAACCCTCGCTATGGCGATTCTCTGCTTCTCCCCGCCTGAGAGGCGATAGCCCCGCTCCCCGACGACGGTCTCATACTTGTCGGGGAGGCGATCGATCATCTCATGGATATTGGCCGCACGGGCAGCGGCTATCAGCTCATCGAGGGAGGCGTCGGGACGTGCGTAGCGGAGGTTGGCGGCGATTGTGTCGTGGAACAGGTAGGTCTCCTGGGTCACCACCCCGACCGTGGAGGCCAGATCCCTGAGGTCGACCGAGCGAACATCGACACCGTCGATGGTCACTGCTCCCTCGGTCACGTCGTACAGCCGCGGGACCAGATATGAGATCGTTGTCTTGCCCGCACCGGAGGGCCCCACCAGAGCCGTCAATGATCCAGGCTCTGCGACGAAGCTGACGCCGTCGAGGGCCCAATCCCTGGTGGCCGTCTGGGAGATCACATCCAACGACTCGGGCGAGCGGTGCCAGCTGAAACGCTTGACCGCCTCCAGACCCTCCCGACCCTCTCCCCGGTATCGAAAGAACACGTTCTTGAACTCGACACGCCCGGCGACACCGTTCATCGGCACCGGCAGCTCAGGAGCCGGGATGTCTGTCTCCAGGTCCAACACCTCGAACACGCGCTCGAACGAGACCAACGAGGTGGCGAATTCGACTCGCGAGTTGGAGATGGCCGACAGGGGGCCATAGAGTTGGGTGAGAAGCGTCGAGAACATCACAATGGTCCCAAGCGTGATCACCCCGTTGATCACCATCAGGCCACCCACCCAGAAGACCGCGGCGGTTCCCACGGCCGAGACCAGGCCCAACGCAGCGAAGAAGCCGCGGCCCACCATTGCCCGCCTCACCCCGTAGTCACGCACCTGGGTAGCGGCCTGGGCAAACTTCTCCCGCTCCTCATCCCACCGGCCGAAAAGGCGAATCAACTGTGCGCCTGAGACATTGAACGACTCCTGCAGGATGCCGGACATGCGGGCCTCGTGCTCCATCTGCTGTTGAGTTATGCGGCGCAGCACCTTGGCGACCCTTCGAGCGGGAATGACGAACAAGGGCAGGGCGGCCACCGCCAGCAGTGTCAGCCTCCAATCGGCTTGGATCATCACCACCAGAATGACGACGACGGACACCACATTGGAGACGATGGTCACGAAAGTCCCGGTGATGGCCGACTGGGCCCCGACAACGTCGGAATTGAGCCGATTCATCAACTCTCCGGTCTTGGTGGCCGTGAAGAACCGCAGCGACATCCGCTGCAGGTGGGCGTAGAGCTCACAGCGAAGGTCGAAGATGATCCCCTCACCGACCTTCGAGGAGAACCAGCGCTGCGCCACGCCGACGAGTGCGTTCACCAGGGGTACCGTGATCATTGCGAGTCCGAGGACGGTGAGCTGCCCTATGTCCTGGTTGGGAAGCGCTTCGTCGATGAGCAGGCGAATGAGCATCGCGGGCACCACCGACAGCGACGAGATCACGACGATCGTCGCCAGGATTCCCAGCAGCCCCCGCAGGTAGGGACGACCGTAGCTCCACACCCGCCTCAGAAGAGCGCTGTCTATGTCGGGCCGGTCTTGCTCCTCGTCGTATTTGAGGTAGCTCCACCAGCCACCCGAGTGAAACATGGTATTGACTCCCGGCTGGAGAATCCGACCTTACGACGCCTCAGGCTCAATGGAGCCCAGCGCCACCATGTCGCCACTCATTTCTCTCAGCGCCATCAAAGGCACGAAAGAGCGGCCAAACAACTCATACCGGTAGGGACCCTCGAACCAGATGAGTGTCGATCCGCTGGACGCCGTGAGCAGCCACGTGTCACGGGTCCCGACTGTGATGATCTCGCACTCTTCCGTCGTCCGCTCGGCGAAGCGTGCACAGGAGGGAGCAACACCGCTCGCCAGTTCGGTGGCCGCCTCGATGTCGGTCGAGATCTTGAAGACGATCATCTGGGCCACCGACCGCGATCGCGTATAGGGCTCGGCGGACCAGATGCCGAAAGCGGCACTCGGATCGTCCGCAATCGACCCGTCGTTGTCGAACACCAGCTGTGAAGACACCCATTCCGCACCCGGCGGAGCATGCCCCGGGAATGAAGCATCGGGCAAGGCAGAAGCGATTTCGGACCGGCTGGCCTGTATGAACCGGTCTCCCTCTCGCCGGGCAAAGATCTCGGCCAGTAGACCTTGCGGATCCGCGAGGTTCTCGGTCTCGATCTCGTCGTTGGCCCACAATAGGAAGTCCGCCTCGACATCTGACGGGGAGGTGGTGGGAACCGGCAGCGTGGTGGCGACGGTGGGCTCGTTGATCCAATCCGAGCTGCGCAATCCGATCGACTCCAAGGGAGCGTCCCCACATGCCGTGAGGACCAGGGCGACGAGGATGGTGACGCGTCCGATACTCAAACGCATTGGCTCGGCTCTCCTATGGGACACTCATCTCGCCAAATCAACGATTGGCCCTTTTCGATCGTTCCGTTCAAGCGTTGTCATTGTCGCCCTCCGTATCCTCAATCCGGTGAATTCCCTCACATTGACGCGAGACAGCTACCCCGGGCCGATGGACGTGGCGGTGAGTCACGCCGTTCTGTCTGCGGTCGCCGGCGGCGAACTGGGGCCGATGGTCAGGCTGCACGTTCCGGGCCCTGTGGTGGCCTTTGGGCGCTCTGACCGGATCACCAGGGGATACCAGGCTGCCGTGAGGGCCGCACGGGCCCACGGATTCGCGGCGGTGGAGCGTCTCGCCGGCGGCCGGGCCGCGGTCTTTCACGAGTCGACGATCGCATTCTCACTCGCGGTCCCCGATCCAGAGCCGAGAGCCGGCATCACGGCGAGATTCGAGATGATCTCCGGGCTGATGGTCGAGGCGTTCGAGTCGCTTGGGGTGGACGCCAGGATCGGCGAGCTACCCGGTGAGTACTGCCCGGGAAAGTGGTCGGTGAACGTAGGCGGCAAGGTGAAGGTGATGGGTGTCGGACAGCGGCTCGTCCGCGGGGCTGCCCACGTCGGTGGGGTGGTGATCGTCGACGAGGGTGATCGAATCAAGGACGTCCTCATCCCCGTCTATCGAGCGTTGGGCCTCGACTGGGATCCCAGGACTGCGGGCTCGCTGGCCGACCGCTCCCCCGGCCTCAACAACTCCTTGGTCGCCCGGGCCATCGAGCTCTCGTTTGCCCGACGCTTCGACTTGGTCGAGGGTCATATCTCAGAGGACGTCGTGACCGTCGCAATGGATCTGATCGAAGACCACCTACCCCGGGTCGCCTGATGCGGGTACTGGTGATCAACGGACCAAATCTCGATCTGCTGGGAACCCGCGAGCCAGAGATCTATGGATCGCAGACACTGAAGGAGCTCGAGGCACAGATAGTCGACTGGGGCAATCGCCTGGGGATCAGCGTCGAGACGCGGCAGTCCAATCACGAGGGCGAGATCATCGAGATGCTTCGTGACACCCGAGCCGATGGCATCGTGCTCAACGCCGCGGCGCTCACCCACACCTCACGTGCCATCGCCGACGCCATCGAAGCGATCTCCCCGCCGGTGGTGGAAGTTCACATATCGAACATATTGGAGCGTGAGTCCTGGCGCGCCCACTCGATGATCGCTCCTGTGTGCGTCAGATCGATCTATGGACGAGGTGCCGTCGGATACCGAGATGCATTGCGTCATCTCCTCAACCGAGCAGCCATGCCGTTTGAGACCATTCGCTACGGGCCACACGACGACCACGTGGGTGATCTGAGACGTGGCGGTGGGGACCTGATCGTGTTGGCCCACGGCGGCATCTGGAGACACGAGTATCAAAGGGACACCACAGAGTCGCTGAGCATCGACCTCGCCCGGCGGGGCTATGACACCTGGAACATCGAGTACCGGCGGATCGGCACTGGGGGTGGATGGCCCGGCTCCGCCCAGGATGTCCAGATGGCGTTGGACTTCACTCCTCAGCTCGGCTCCCGGTCGGGGAGGGTGATCGTGATCGGCCACTCAGCCGGGTCTCATCTGCTTCTCTGGGCTGCAGAGCGCACATTGGCTCCGGTGACCCTTCACATCGCCCTGGCACCGTTGACCGACCTCGGATCGTCAGTGGCGAGCAGAGACGTGGCCGCCCCCGAAAGCGAGACGATGCTGGCCGCGGGAGCCCCCAGGGTGATGATTCCGGACGAGGTGGAGACAGTGATAGTCCACGGTGATCGCGACCAGATCGTCCCCGTGGAGACTTCGGTGAGACTCGCCGAGGAGAACGGCCTGGTCCTATATCGCACCCAGGCTGACCACTTCCAGCTACTGGACCCAACCAAGCCAGAATGGGAATGGGTTCTAGCTCGACTGGAGTCGATGCCATGAGCAGCAGAGCGTCGGAGTTGCGCGCTCTCGGCGGATTGAAATGGACCTACTACGCCGAGGACGTACTGGCGGCATGGATCGCCGAGATGGACTTCGGTCTGGCTCCCCCGATTGCGGCGGCCCTGCACGATGCGGTGGATCGCGGCCTGACGGGTTACCCCTATCCCGATCTCGAGCAGGAGACCGCCAGGTCCGCCACCGAGTTCTGGACAGATGACCTGGGTTGGAAAGTGGAGCCGGAATGGGTCTTCCCCGCACCCGATGTCATCGAAGGGATGCGGCGGGCCATCGTTCACCTCACGCCTGCAGGTTCGCCGGTCGTCCTGTATACCCCCGTCTACTTCCCCTTCTTCTCGATGGTAGAGCGGGCCGGTCTGGAGATCATCGAGGTTCCCTGCCGGACGGACGCCTCTCATCGCCATGTGCTCGACATCGATGGCATCGATCAGGGGTTGGCCGCCGGGGCAGGGTCGGTGGTGCTGTGCAATCCGTGGAACCCCACCGGACGTCTCCTGTCGGAGACGGAGCTGGGGGACCTGGTCGAGGTGGCAGCCCACCATCGGGCGCGCATCATCGCCGATGAGATCCATGCGCCCACCAGATACGACGACTCGACCCACACCCCGATCAGCGATCTCGACAAGGAGTCGGCAGTGACCGTCACTTTCGCCTCCAAGGCATGGAACCTGCCGGGTCTTCGCTGCGCCCAGGTGGTCCTGACCAACGAACAGGATCGGGAGATCTGGTCGTCCTACTTCACGATGGGACACGTCGGGGTGGCGACACTGGGGCTGGTCGCAGGTGCGGCTGCCTACTCGGACGGTCGCAGCTGGTTCCGGGATGTCCTCATCAGATTGCAGGCCAACCGCGACCTCCTCACCGAGTTGATCGACGACGAGCTGCCGGACGCCATCTACACGCCGCCTGAGGCGACATATTTGGCGTGGCTCGACCTGTCCAGGTATGGATTGGAGAAGCCCAGTGAGTACCTGAGAGATCGGGGGACGGGTGGCTCTGAGTGACGGAGATCCGTTCGGGGCCCATTGTGGCCAACACGCCCGGATCAACTTCGCCACCGACCCCGAGCTTCTCATCGAGATCGTGGGGAGAATGTCGGCGGCTTTGTCCACAGTCTGACCCCCTGCATCCACCTGTTGACGATTTCGACAAAGCTTTCCACAGTTCTGTAGGGTTGCCGATCCTGGGTGCGGGCCACATGCCCGCATGGAGTCAGTTCTGGAATGCGCTCGAGACGTCTGTCATTTGTGGCTGGATGGGCCGCCGTCGCCTTGACGGCCATCGCCGGTTTCGCCGCCTTTGGCTCACCCGAGTCGACGCCGGACGAGGTTCAGGCCGAGGCCGCCGCGGCATCCATTGGCCACACCGCGGGCGCCTACGCCGGTCTCTCCTTCTCACTTCTCGGCTCGGATACCTCCCAATCCCCCTCGGAGCCCGGCGATGCCGACTTCGACATCCTGTCACCGCTCTCGGCAGATTCGGAGGTGAGCTCAGAGTCGACGCAATCGGAATCTGTGGGGACCATCACCTCACCGTCCTCCGGCTGGATGTCGGAGGTCGAAGTCCGGACTCTGGTCAGCATCTACTTCGAGCCCACAGACGTCAACCGGGCCGTGCGCATCGCCTGGTGCGAGTCCCGGTTCGACCCCAATGCGACCGACCTCCGCACCGGTGGTGTCGGGCTGTTCAACCACCTGCCCCGTTACTGGATCGAAAGGGCCGCCAGTGCCGGCTTCGCCGGGGCGGATCCCACCGATCCCGAGGCATCCACTGCTGCCGCAGCATGGGAGGTCTACAACGGTGCCGGCTGGGAGATCTTCAACTGCGGTTGAGAAGGCTATCGGAAGTCGCGTGATCGCACCGTCTGGATTCCAATGGGCTCGAACTCACGGGCCACGATGTTGGTGACTCCGTCGTAGAACTCGAGACGCCCGTGGATCACCAACGCCGGGCTCTTGCGCACGACATGACGGTGTTTGGCCCAGACATCGGGCAGCACCACGATGTTCAACAGCCCGGTCTCGTCCTCCAGGTTGAGGAAGTAGACGCCCTTGGCGGTCCCGGGGCGTTGACGGTGGGTGATGACCCCGGCCACCTTGATCCGGGAACGGCTCCGACCCACCTCGAGGGCCTCGGCCGCGGTGAGGCAACCACTCAGCCGGCCGCGAACGAAACTCATCGGGTGCCGTGTCGACACCGATGTCGCCCATAGGTCGGCCCTGTGCTCCTCCTCCTCGCTCATCCCAGCCAACCCCGGCGCCTCGACCCCCGGGGACAATGACAGTCGCTCGGAATCGATCTCGGCCAAGGCACCTGCGGCCCACATGCCTTCCCGTCTTCCCATCCCGATCGACTTCAGAGCCCCGGCAGCGGCGAGCCCCTCGAGAGCATCGACGTCGAGACCGGTGCGAAACGCCAGGTCTTCGGGGGAGGTGAACTCACCACCGAGGACCCGTGCCGCCTCCACCCGGGTCACTTCCTTCTCCCCCAAGTTGCGCACATATCGCAATCCCATCCTCACCCCGACCGCGGGGCGTACCGGGTCGTCGACGTGTCCCCGCCCCCGTCGCCAGCCCTGCCCGAGATAGGTGACGATGTCATCGGGATCGGCATCGATCGGCTCCACCGTGCAATCGTGCCAGGAGACGTTCACATCCGGCCCGAGCACGACGACCCCGTGACGCTGGGCGTCCTGAACCAGCGAGTTGGGGCTGTAGAAACCCATGGGCTGGGCGTTCAACAGTCCCGCCAGGTACTCGGCCGGGTAGTGAAAACGGAGCCAGGCCGACATGTAGACGATGTAGGCGAAGCTCACCGAGTGACTCTCCGGGAAGCCAAAGCTGGCGAACCCCTGCAGCTTCTCCCAGATCTCGTCGGCGGCAGCGCCGACGATGTCTTTGGCGGTCATGCCCGCATACACCTCGTCCCGCAGCCTTCTCATGGCCTCTTCCGAGCGTTTGTGGGTCATGGCCTGCCGAAGACGATCAGCCTGTGATCCGTTGAACCCGGCACAGATTCGGGCCAACTCCATGAGTTGCTCCTGGAAGATGGGCACACCGAGGGTCTTCTTCAGGATTCCCTCGGTGGACGGATGTGGGTAGCGAACCGACTCCTCCCCATTGCGTCGTCGCAGATAGGGGTGTACCGACTGCCCCTGGATCGGACCGGGGCGGATCAGCGCCACCTCCACCGCCAGGTCGTAGAAGGTCTTCGGCTTCATCTTGGGCAAGGTCGCCATCTGCGCCCGTGACTCGACCTGGAACAGCCCCACGGTGTCGGCCCTGGTCATCGACTCATAGATCACCGGCTCCTGGGGAATTTGCGCCAGGTCGATGTTCACCCCGTGGGTGTCCTCGATGAGATCGGTGGCCAGGTGCAATGCGTTGAGCATCCCCAGACCCAACAGGTCGAACTTGACGATGCCCACTGCCGCCGAGTCGTCCTTGTCCCATTGGATGACGGTGCGGCCCTCCATCCTCCCCCACTCCACCGGTACCACTTGCCACAGCGGGCGGTCGGCGATCACCATGCCCCCGGAGTGGATGCCGAGGTGACGGGGAAACCCGTCGAGCCGCCAACAGATGTCATAGATCATCTCCGCGGTCATCCCCTGGGGAAGTGATGTGTCCGAGCTGGCGAGTTGGGCGGGGTCACGGGTGTCGACGTACTTGGAGAGGCCGTCTACCTGGGCCTGGGTGAACCCAAAGGTCTTGGCCACGTCACGCAACACCGACCGCGCCCGATAGGTGATGACATTGGCCACCATCGCCGCCCGTTCCCGTCCATAGCGGCGGTAGCAATACTGGATGACCTCCTCACCACGCTCGGCCTCGAAGTCGACGTCGATGTCGGGGGGCTTTCCTCGCTCCTCGGAGAGGAAGCGCTCGAAGGGGAGATGGAGCCGGATCGGGTCGACCCGGGTCAACCCGATGCACCGGCACACCGCCGAGTCGGCTCCCGATCCCCTGATCTGACAGTAGATGTCCTGTTCCCGGGCAAAATCGACCAGATCCTTGACCACCAGGAAGTAACCCGGGAAACCGAGTCGCTCGATGATGTCCAACTCATGGGACAGCCGGCGCCGAGCCATGGGGTCGATCCCGTCGTCCGACCCGGGATAGACCTCCCGTGCCCCTTCCCAGGTGAGATGTCGCAGATAATCCATCTCGTCCCGGAAGTGACCGGGCATGGGGAAATCGGGAAGCCGGGGAGCGACCAGGCCCAGATCGAAGGCGAGACGAGCCCCAAGCTCGGCACTACGGGCCACCGCACCCGGGTAGTGGCTGAAACGCCACTCCATCTCTCTGGGGTGTTTGAGAAAGCGCTCATCGGACGCCGGCCTGAAGCCGTCCGCTTCGGCCAGGGTGCGTCGACCACCGATGGCGGCCAGCACCTCCGAGAGGTAAGCGTCGGCCCGGTCGTGATAATGGACCTGATTGGTGGCGACCGACGACAGGCCCAACTTCTGGGATACCTCCCACATCAGGTCGTTGCGACCGTCGTCCTCGGGCATCCCGTGATGCCACATCTCCATGTGAAGCCGGGCGGCGAACAGCTCACGGAGACGGGACACCTCCCGGATGGTTGCCGCCAGATCTCCGGTCACGGCTGCCTTGGGCACCGCTCCGGCATGACATCCGGTGAGGGCATGGACATCACGGTTGGTGGCGGCCACCGCCAGGTCGTCCCACGTGTAGAGAGGATGGTCTTTCTCACCACGCATCTGTGCCTTGGTCACCAGGTGGGAAAGGGTGCGGTACCCATCCGGTGACCCCGCCAACAACACGAGATGGTCCGAGTCCGGGAGATCAGTGGGTTTGACCCCGTGGGCTCGCACCGAACGACCCCGTCGCAGCCGACCCCGACCCCCCTTCACCCGGGCGTAACGCTTCCGATCCCACTCCTCGGCCATCGCGATCGGGTCGGCAGCACCTTCGGGATTCACCTCGAGACCGATCTCGACTCCGTATATCACCGGCAACCCAGTGGCCTTGGCCGCCTGCCATAGACGTGAGGTCCCGTAGAAACCGTTGTGGTCGGTTATAGCCAGTGCCTCGTATCCGAGGTCTCTGGCCCGTATGACCAGGTCTTCAGGGTGCGAGGCCCCATCGAGGAAGGAGAAGTTGGTGTGACAGTGAAGCTCGGCGTATCGGGACACCGGTCACACTATATCGAACATATGTTCGAGAAGGGGGGCGAGCTCGCGATTTCTACTCACAGAACCACATCAGGGCTGACCCAGCATTGGTCGGGGAGAAGAGGAGACTTCACCGCCCGCTTCGGGAGAAGTGCATCCAGTCCTTGAGCGTGCTCCAGTTGCCGCCCCACCGCCACCCAATGTCGGCGAACGCCAGAGTCACCACATCCCCCTCCCGGATCATGCCCGGTCTCACGTCTTCACGATCCAGATAGGCGGAAGACAGCTCGGGAAGCACCAGGTCACCCTTAAGGTAAGGGTTGTGGAATGGGTTCACGTCGATGGCCAGGCCATACGCGTGCTGGGACCACGAGCTGGATCCGACGGCCGGGCGGCAAACGAACGAAGTGGTGTCGTTCCAATCACCAGTGGGATGGGCGTCGATCTCCTCGGCGGTGATCACCCTCATCTGCTCGATGGGGAAGCCGCTCTCGAAGATCCGTCGGAAGACCTCGACGACGTCCTCGGCGACCACCGCGTTCACGATCATCTCCCCGGTGTGAAGTTCCCTGTCGAATCCGATGTGAACCATTCTCAGGTAGGACAGCTCCTCGACCGTCACCGGACACTCATCGGCCCAGCTGGAGCGGGCCAGGACATCTGGCGGAATGGGCCCGATGGAGGCGGAGAACCCGGGGGTCGTCGGTGGTTCGAGGTAGTCGATGGTCTCCAACCTGCGGTCCTGCAGCTCGGGGGGTGTCGGTTGCACCTCACCGTGCTCGTCCGCTCGCAGAGGCAGCGGTCTCGTGCCCAACCACACCGGTCTGGCAAAGGGGCCCACTGTCGTCGTGGTTGTGGGCATCGTCTTCGTCCTGATCAGCGTGGTCGTCGTCGTGATCAGCGTGGTGCTTGTCGGCTCTCGGCTGTTGATCGTCACCGAGGTGGGCGATGTCGCAGTTTCGGCTTCCGACGGGCCAGTACAAGCGGAGACGAGGCACAGAGCCAAGACGAGCCACCTACCGGGCATGGACCGACAATATGTGGGGACCCGAGCTACCTTGCGTCAATGCGTGACATGCGGGTGCCGGTGGAGGACGGCAGCATCAATGTCTGGCATCGTCCACCAGGGGATGGGCGGCCCACGGTGGTCCTCGTCCACGGCCTCACCGGCAACTCACGGTGGTTCACCTTCGTCATCGAGCATCTTCCCAGAACCTTCGGCGTCATCGCGCTCGATGTCCGTGGCCGGGGTGGAAGCTGGGACGCTCCCCCACCGTTCGATCTGGCAACCATTGCCGACGACATCGCGCGATGTCTCGGTCATCTCGATCTGGAACGGGTATCAATCGCGGGTTACTCGATGGGTGGCTGGGTGACCGGTGTGTTCGCAAAGAGACACCCCGACCGCGTGAACCGGATGATCCTGATCGACGGGGGGCTTCCCATGGCCCTCGATCCCTCCCTGAGCCCCGATGATGCGATCCGAGCCGTTGTCGGCCCCGCCCTGGCACGACTCGAGCTCGAATTCGACCATGAGAGCGACTACACGAACCTGTGGAAGTCACACCCCGGCCTGGGGCCCTACTGGGAGGATCGCATAGGTGCGGCCCTGGCCTACGAGTTGCACCTGGACTCCGGCCATCTCCGAGTGAGGGCCAACGATGAGGCAATCGCGCTCAATGGCGCCGAGATCACGACCGATCCCGACTCCAATTGGGCGGCCGCGGAGACGCCCGTCCCGACTCACCTCATCGTCGTTGGGAGGGGCACGGCCGACCAGCCCGGCGGCATGATCTCACGCGACACTGCCGAGGCAGCAGC
>CAZSOF010000021.1:0-1324 GCA_964607685.1 uncultured Acidimicrobiaceae bacterium
TTCTCCAGCCAGCGGCAATTCCTTGCCGATACCAGCCACGATCTGCGCACTCCGTTGACCGTGATCCGATCCAACGTCGAGCTGGTCGACGACGACCCGGATGCCACCATCGACGATTGGCGATTGGCCGGGGGTGTGATCAGACGAAACGCGGAGAGAATGTCGCTGATGATCCAGGACCTTCTCGCCGCCGCTCGAATGCAGACCAGAAGAGCGGAATCGGTGACTCTCGATCTGGCCGACCTGGTGAGATCGAAGGTGGCCGACTTCGCACCGGTAGCCGCCGGGAAGGGCGTCAACATCGCACCCGAGCCGGGAGCGGCGGTCACCCATGGCGTCGAGGTGGCGTTGGATCGAGCCTTGTCCAATCTGGTGGAGAATGCCATCAACGTGGCGCCGGCCGGAACCACGATCGAGGTGGGCAGCGGTGTCGTCGATGGCTGGGCTTGGCTGGGTGTTCGCGACGCGGGGCCGGGGCTCTCGACCGAGCCCGGAGACCGAGCCGGGCTGGGGCTAGCCATCGTCACCCAGATCGCCGAGGGTCACGGGGGCGAGTTGTCCTCGTTTTCACGTAACGGAGAGACAGGGACGACGATGGTGATCTGGGTTCCCACCCCGGAAGGTGGAGAAGGCCCACCAGAGTCGTCTCCCTTTACCGATTCTTAAAAGACGGTTTAGGAGGGGCTTAACGGCCGAGTCATAGGCTGGCCACTCCAGGAGGTCAGATGTCAGGGCAGACAACTTTTGAGGAGGAATCGAAGCGTTCATCGACGCTGCTGCTCGGGTTGCTCTTCTTCTCGGCGGTGGCGGCTCTGGTGATTGCCATCGCCTGGCTCGCTCCGGGGGAGGAAGGAGAGGAAGCCACCGCCGAAGCCACAACCACGACCACCGCGACGACGACGCCTCTGGTGGAGGTGGTCTCGCCTTCATATGTGCCAGGTGAAGAGCCGATCGCAGATGCCGCCGAGATCATCCTGCCCTCGGTAGTCCATATCCAGACCAACGCCGGTTTGGGGTCGGGCGTGATCTACGACAATGACGGATTGATCATTACCGCCGCTCATGTGGTCGATGACGCTGAAACCGTTCGTGTCCGATTTGCCGACGGAGAACAAGTGAGCGGGTCAGTGCTTGGCTCCGATGCAGAGGTGGACATAGCTGTGATCGAAGTCGAACGTGACGGTCTGGACGCCGCCACGTTCAGCACCGATAAGCCGCGCGTCGGGCAACTGGCCATAGCGGTGGGCAGTCCGTGGGGTCTGGAGTCGACGGTCACCGCCGGGATCATCTCGGCGGTAGATCAGACGAACTGCTCGTTCGACGT
>CAZSOF010000021.1:1334-9949 GCA_964607685.1 uncultured Acidimicrobiaceae bacterium
GTGCTCTTCGATGGTGCAGACCGATGCCGCTATCAACCCGGGTAACTCCGGCGGGGCACTCGTCGATCGTCGCGGGCAGGTGGTGGGGATCAACGTGTCCATCTTCTCCAACACCGGCGTCAACGACGGAGTGGGGTTTGCCGTGCCCTCCGACATCGCACTGGAGTATGCCGAGAGCATCGTCTCGGGTGAGCCGCTGGAGACCGCCTTCCTGGGAGTCGAAGGCGCCAACGTCGACACCGAGGGACAGGCCGGTGCTCTCATCCTCAGCGTGGTTACCGACTCCGCGGCCGAAAGCGCGGGAATCCGGATTAACGACGTGGTGGTCGCTTTCGATGGTGTCTCCATCCTCAGCTGGCCCGATCTCGTCGCTCAGGTGCGTGCCCATCAGCCGCGGGACACAGTTGACATGATCGTTCTCCGTGGCGGGGAGGAGCTGACTCTCGAGGTCACGCTCGGCGTGCGCAGCGAAGACGTCGGCTGATCGCCCAAACTTCGACCCTGACCGGGGACCAAGCGCTAATCTCATCGTTGCCCGCCACAACCGGCGGGTGCCTTGGGGAACAGCGAAGGCGGTTGGAATCCGCCACTGTCCCGCAACTGTGAAGGCGCCTCCTGGTCTGGGACCGGGAGGCGGCACGAGTCAGGTCGCCTGACCCCACGGCCACGAACACGTCTCGGATGAAGACGGAACCGCTGGGCTCAGGGAAGCCTCACCGACCTCTTCATCCTCCAGAAACGGAGGATGTTTCCAATGAAGCGGAGTGCGCTGCTCCTGGCGGTAGTGGTCTCCCTGGTGGCGTGCGGCCCCATAGAGTCCGGTGACTCCACCATCACGGTCGGCGAGACGACAACTGCCGCTGTAGCAACGACGACGCCCTCGTCGTCGACGACCACGACCACTGTTTCGGGGTTTCCGGCGATCGTGGAAGCGGACAATGGCTCGGTCACCGTCGAGTCGAGGCCCGAAGCAATCATCTCGCTCTCGGCCACCGCAACCGAGATGCTGTTCTCGGTGGGTGCCGGTGATCAGGTAATCGCCGTGGATGACCAGTCCAACTACCCGGAGGCCGCCCCCACGACCGACCTGTCCAGCTTCACCCCGAACGTCGAAGCGATTCTCTCCCACGATCCCGATCTGGTGATCATCGCATATGATCCCGGCGATCTCATTGCCGGCTTGGGTTCCGCGGGAGTGCCAGTACTCAGCTACAACGCCGCGTTCACCCTCGATGACACATATCGGCAGATAGAGGCGATCGGGAAGGCCACGGGTCACGCCGAGGAGGCAACGCTCGTGAACGAGCAGATTGCCAGCGGACTCGTCATGATCGTGGGCGAAACACCTGATCTCCGTGTAGGCACCAGCTACTACCACGAAGTGGACAACACGTTCTTCTCGGCCACCTCCTCCACCTTCATTGGTCAGATCTACGGCCTCTTCGGTCTGGAGAACATCGCCGATGCCGCCGACGAGGACGGTTCGGCCTTCGGCTACCCCCAACTCTCCAGCGAGTACATCGTGTCGGCTGATCCGGACCTCATCTTCCTATCCAACACGCTGTATGGGGAGTCAGCGGAGAAGGTTGCTGCCCGACCCGGTTGGGACGTTCTCATTGCGGTGCAGCAGGACAACATCGTCGAGCTCGACTCCGACGTGGTGTCCCGATGGGGGCCGCGGGTAATCGACTTCGCCCAATCGGTCTCGGACGCGCTCCAGACATACATGAGTTCGGCCAGTTGACCATCGAAGCCACTTCGGCCGAGGCGCCCCCAGCCCGTGCCGGCTGGATTCCGCTCAGTTTTGGCATGGCGTCGGTGCTGGCGGTCGCCTTGCTCGGAGCGACGGTGGGTGCTGCCGGGCTAGATCCCCTCTCGGTGATCGCGGCCATGTTGGATGCTCTACCTGGCGTCGCCGTCGACTCGGGTTTGAGCGAGGTCGAGACCAGCATCCTGTTCGAGATCCGGTTGCCCCGGGTGGTGCTGGGGGCCGTGGTTGGTGCTGTCCTCGCGGTGGCCGGGGCGTCCTACCAGGGAGTGTTCCGCAATGCTCTGGCAGACCCATACCTCCTCGGCGTGGCCGCCGGTGCCGGTCTCGGGGCCACGACCGCATTCGCCATCGGTGGCGAATCGGCGCTGTTGACGCCTTTTGCGTTGGTCGGAGGACTGGCCGCGGTTCTCGTCACGTATACCTTGGGGCGGTCGGTTGGGGGTCGATCGGCGACGTCGCTGATCCTGGCCGGTGTCGCTGTTGCCGCGTTCGCCACGGCAGTTCAGACATATGTCCTGCAACAGAACGTGGAGACGCTTCGAGAGGTCTATACCTGGATACTGGGGCGTCTGACGACGGTGGGCTGGGTTGAGGTGCGAGGGCTCCTTCCTTATGCCTTCATCGCCTCAACCGTCATGATTGCCACCCGGCGATTGCTGGATGTTCTCAGCATCGGGGACGACGAGGCCACTGCTCTGGGCGTGAACGTGAACCGCGTCAGGGGCGTTGTGGTGCTGGCGGCCACGCTTGCCACCGCCGCCGCCGTCTCCGTCAGTGGGCTGATCGGCTTCGTGGGCATCATTGTGCCCCACACGATCCGGCTCTTGTTCGGGTGGAGCTATCGGGCGATCGTCCCGCTCTCGGTTCTCTTCGGCGCTGCCTTTTTGATGCTGGCCGACATCGCGGCCCGAACGGTGGTCGCGCCTGCAGAGCTGCCCATCGGGGTGGTGACAGCCTTTCTCGGAGCTCCATTCTTTCTGCTCGTATTGAGGACCATGAGGGGCCCGACATGATCTCATGGGATGAGGTTGAGGTGGTCTACAACTCGCATCGGGCCTTGGGACCCTTGACCGCCTCGGTTGCCGATGGCGAGTGGCTGGGGATCATCGGTCCCAACGGTGCGGGGAAGTCGACGATGTTGAAGACTGCGGTCGACGTCGTGGATCACAGGGGCCGGGTGTCAATGGGCGGGAGGGAGCGTCGTCGCGGGCTCGATGTCGCCTGGATGCCGCAACGGCCTCAGCTGCCCGACGACATGGGTGTAGGTGATTACGTGATGCTGGGTCGCACGCCGCACCTCGGGTACCTCACGGCCGAGAGCAAGCACGACGTGGAGACTGTTCGCGGTGCGTTGGAGAAACTCGACCTCACCGGGTTTACCAGACGTCCCCTGGGAACACTCTCTGGCGGCGAGGCACAGCGTGCCGTGCTCGCCCGCGCCCTAGCTCAAGAGGCTCCTGTGCTCCTCCTGGACGAGCCCACGGCGAGCCTCGACGTGGGTCACGCGGTGGAGGTGTTGGATGTCGTCGACGAGCTCCGAAGGAATGAGGGTCTCACCGTGGTCAGCGCCGCTCACGATCTCACCCTCGCCGGCCGCTACGCCGATCGGCTGCTGTTGATCAGTGGCGGGATGATCGTCGCAGAAGGACCACCGGATGACGTTCTCACCGAGGACCATCTGAAGGCTCACTACGGTGCCGGGATCAAGGTGATCCGTGACGAGAACGGCCCGATCGTGGTCCCCGTGAGGCGGTCCGATGTTTGAGCAGAGTCCCCCAACTCAAGCCCCTCCTGGCGGGACGGTGCGCGCCCCGTCACTGCTCATGATCAACACCGGCGATGGCAAGGGTAAGTCCACCGCGGCTTTCGGGACGGCGATGCGCGCCATTGCTCGTGGTTGGAAAGTCGCGGTCGTTCAATTCCTCAAGTCGGGGGAGTGGAGTGTTGGAGAGGAGAAGGTCGGGCGGCAGGTGGGAATCGACTGGTGGGCCATGGGTGATGGCTTCACCTGGGATTCCAAGGACATGGATGAGTCAGAGGCCATTGCCCGGGCCGCATGGCACCACGCCGTGGAGACAATCCAAAAAGGTGATCACCAGCTCGTAGTCCTCGACGAGGTGACCTATCCCATCAATTGGGGTTGGGTCGACCTGGCGGAGGTGGTGCGAGCGTTGCAGGACCGGCCGGAGAAGGTCAACGTCATTCTGACGGGGAGAGACGCCCCGCAGGCGCTGATCGAGATGGCCGACACGGTGACGGAGATGCACAAGGTCAAGCACGCCTATGACGCAGGGGTCATGGCCCGCAGAGGCATCGACTATTGATCTTCCTCGTGGGAGGAGCCAGATCCGGCAAGTCGAAGCTGGCGATTGCCTTGGCCACAAAACGTGACGGCCCTGTGCGTTTCGTGGCTACGGCACGGGTCGACGACGACGAGATGGCCCAGCGGATCGCCATACACCGGAATCAGCGACCCGAGAGGTGGGCCCTGGTCGAGGAGCCTATCGAGCTGGCCACGGCTATCGCCGAGGCCTCCGAAGACGAATCAGTTGTCGTCGACTGCCTCACTCTTTGGATCTCCAACTTGATGTTGGATCACGATGACCCGGTGATTCTCGAGATGATCGACGCCGCGGTGTCCGCGGCCACCCGTCGCCAGACCATCGTCATCAGCAACGAGGTCGGCTCGGGCGTGGTTCCCATGGACCCCATTGCCCGCAGGTTTCGCGATCTCCACGGTTGGGCGAACCAACGATTCTCCTCAGCCGCCGACGGTGCCTATCTGGTTGTGGCCGGTCGGGCGATCCGGCTGGGGGACACCGATGATGTCGATTGAATTGCTGGAGGCGATGGTGATGCCGGACGAGATGTGTGCTGTCAGCGTCGCATCACGCGCCAGCCAGGTATTACGACCTTTGGGGGCTTTGCACCGCCTCGACGATCTGGCGGTGTGGCTGGCCGGCTGGCAGCGCACCGACCACCCCGCGGTGGAACGGTCGAGAGTCTTGATCTTTGCCGGCGACCATGGTGTTGTTGCGGAGGGGGTGAGTGCCTACCCGTCGTCGGTAACCGCAGCAATCGTCGAGACTCTCGCTGCCGGCTCGGCCACCGCGGCGGTAATGGCCGCCCAGGTTGGAGCGACGCTCGACATGATCGACGTCGGAGTGGGTCGACCCAGCGGCAACATCCGCATCGAGCCGGCGCTGAGCTCTGAGCAGTTCGAGACCGCTCTCGGTGTCGGCCGTGCGGCCGTCGAGGAATCCGGTGAGATCGACGTGTTGATCCCCGGAGAAGTGGGTATTGGGAACACGACACCAGCGGCAGCCGTCAGCATGGCACTCTTCGGCGGAGAGGCCGACGATTGGGTGGGGCCGGGCACTGGCCTCGATCGCGACGGAATTCGCAACAAGACCTCCGTGGTGGACGACGCAGTCCGCCGGGTGGGGCCTGCCGAGCCTTTGGAGGTCTTGCGGCAGCTGGGTGGCTGGGAGCTGGCGGCGATGGCCGGAGCGGTGATCGAGGCCCGTCGGAGGTCGATACCCGTCTTGTTGGACGGATTCGTGGCCACCGCGGCCGTCATGCCCCTGGAGCGAGCGAAACCGGGTTTCCTGGACCATTGCTGGCCCGGGCACGTCTCATCGGAGCCGGGTCATGCCCGGCTCCTCGACTCACTGGGGCGTCAGCCAATTCTCGACCTCGGGATGCGGCTCGGTGAGGGCAGTGGTGCCATCGCCGCCCTCCCTGTCCTGGCACTTGCCGCCCGGTCGGTGGTGGATGTCACCACCTTCGAGGAGGCAGGTTGGGCCTGAGCGGCTTCCTCGTCGCCCTGAGTTTCTTGACCCGGCTACCGGTAGCGGGTCGAAGACCGGTCGAAGGCATCGACAAGGCTCCGCCCTGGTTCCCGACCGTGGGTGCGCTGGTGGGGCTCCTGGTCGCCGGGGTCTATGCCCTCGCCTACCCGTATATGCCTTCTCTGCTCGCGGGTCTGATCGCCGTGGTGGCCGGGATCCTCATCACGGGTGGCTTCCACGAGGACGGGCTGGCAGATAGTTGCGACGCAATCGGTTCCGGGGCGACCGGTCGGCGAGCCCTGGAGATCTTGCGAGACTCCCGTCTGGGCACGTACGGGACGATCGCCCTCATAGTCGCACTGACCGGGAAGGTGGTGGCCGTGGGGTCTCTTCAGCCGGCTACGGCCCTGGCGGCGCTGGTCATGGCCCACACGTTGGGCCGGGGTGGAGCGGTGGTCTTGATGTCGCTGACACCGGCGGCACGCGCAGATGGGTTGGGAAGCTCCGGGGTGGCCGAGGTCACTGGCGCTGGATCGTGGTTCGCGGCAGTGTCGGCCATGGCGCTCTCGGGCCTCGCGGCTGGGTGGTGGGTCGTTCCGT
The DNA here is from genome assembly GCA_964607685.1 of uncultured Acidimicrobiaceae bacterium. GTDB lineage: Bacteria > Actinomycetota > Acidimicrobiia > Spongiisociales > ZC4RG35 > JANQRA01. Next base: position 7,497 of record CAZSOF010000021.1, read on the forward strand.
CGGCCGTGTTGGTTGCCCTGGTGGTGATCTGGTTGCGGAGGACGTCCGCTGCCAGATTCGGCGGTGTGACCGGCGATCTGCTGGGGGCCTGTGAGCAGGTCGGGGAGTTGGTGGTGTTGGGGGTGGTGGCCGTCCTGGTGTGGAACGGCTCCCATCTCTGGTGGGATGGTGTGACCCGGTAGACCCTATGAGGGGTGCCTGGCTGCCGACGACGTCATCGGAGCCGGCCTACCAGAGGTCGCTACCTCACGAACCGATCATCGGTGCCCACCGCCCCGGTCTGTATGTGTTTCGGATCTTGGGTCATATGGCCCTGGTGGTGTCGGAATTCCCGCGGTATGGGTCGGCTTATCCGCGTTGAGGAGGTGAGATGATGACGTGGAACGCCGCATTGGTGTTCACCTTCGGTGCGCCGGTTCCGGGAAGAGAGGCGGTGGCGTTGCAGAATTTCGCCGATGCCCAGAGCTTCTTCGGAAAACTCGCTGCCGAGGACAAATGCGAGGTCGAGGCATTCCTGTGGGGCTATGGCGGTGGGATGTTGATCGTCAAAGGCGAGTCTGCAGCCGCGCTTCAGGAGATCCTGGACATGGAGGAAAGCCACAGGCTGCTGGCTGCCACCACCTATACGTCCCAGGACTTCCGGTATCAAATCACCCAGATGGGTGAGACGCTGGCGGAGAGGCTGACAACCTACTCATCCGTCGGAGCCGAGCTCGGCTATCTGTAGCGCTGACGTGCGAGCGGGGACGGCCCATGTCCCCGCTCGTGGCGTTTTGCGGTAGAGGCTCAGTGCTCTGGCGGGGGGACTGGACATGGCGCCGGGATCCAAACCAGGTTCGGATCTGATCCCCTCTGCACACCTCTCGGCTGTGGCCGGGTTACAGCCAATCATTCGAACAGTTGGGTGAGTTCGTCTCTCCAGAGGGCATTACCCAGGTCGTCGCTCGTGTCCCACAGACCGCCCTGACGGAGCACCAGATACAACCCGATGAGCTCGCGCTGTCGTTCAGGATTGCCCAGGGCCTGTGGCGGGTGCAGACGTTTGAAGGATGCCACGATGTTCCTGGCGTCCCGGTCGTGACCTTCGGCGGCCTCGAGGATCTCAGCAGTGGCCAATCCAAGGTCCTCGTAATTCGTCATCGCCAGGATCGTGTTGGCAGCCTCCCAGGCCTGGTCATCGCTTCCACCCTCGGAGTTCTCCGCGAGCCAGCGGTTGGACTTGGCTAGCAATCGATCGATGACTCGCATCAGATCATCTCCGTTGCCCTCTCGACCGCGTCGCGGTCCCTGCCCTCGATCACACGGCTGTACCCGCTCGGGGTGATGGTAACGGACCCAAGGACGGGGCCGTTGTGACGAGACTTCCGAATGAAACCTCCGACTACCGGAGGTTCCAGACACGAGCACGACGGGTTGTTCCCCCGTTGGCCCGAGGTCCCAGGCATCGGAGATTGTTCCCATGAATCCGGGCGGGACTTCTCTGGACGATTCCGGGTCGGCCGCACCCGGTTTCGCCTGTTGCAGTCCCGCTGCTTTGAGTGGATACGCCCGCTCATCCGGGATTGTCAGGAGATATCTTCTGATGGATTGGCCCGTCCGGGCGTAGGCAGTTGATGAGCGTGGTGTCGAGAGGTTGATTTGACCGGCGAGGATGCCCTTTTTCTCTCCTTGTACGACCGGTTCTACCCTCACGTCTACGCCTATTGCCGACGTCGCGCCTCGGCCGAGGCCGTCGAGGACGTAGTGGCCGAGACCTTTCTCGTCGCCTGGTGGAAATCGGATGAGATCCCCGGTGGCGACCAGGCTCTCCCCTGGCTCTACGGGGTGGCCTATCGGGTTCTCACCCACCATTGGCGAAGTGCCTCTCGTCGCCAACGGTTGGCCGAGAAGCTGGCCTCCTTCGGTGCGGTGGCGATGACCCTTCCCGAGGACGTGGTCGTGTTGCGTCACGAATCCCGTCAACTGCTGGCCGCCCTGGCGGCGTTGAACGGCACCGACCAGGAGATCCTTCGGCTGACCGCCTGGGAAGAGCTGTCCCAAGCGGAGATCGCCCTCGCCCTGGGAGTCACCGTCGGCGCCGTGCGACAGCGTCTCCACACGGCCAAGAGAAGACTGGCCCACGAGTACAACCGTCTCGAAAAGAGACGGACCGGTTCCCCCGCTGCTCAGAAAGGGGGTGTGTGGTGATAACAAAAGAGCAGGCCATGAAGCTGTTGACCGAATCCAACCCAGTCCCCGACATGTCCGTGCTCGACCTGAACGGGTCCCTGCCCATCACGCGCCTCGTTGACACAGGGACGAGGAGCAGCGAGATGACCGACCTGAAGACCAAGAACCACCAGACCACGCCGGATCGAAATAGGCGTTGGCTGACGGTCGGTGCCGTCGCCGCGGCAGTAGTCGTGGTGATAGCGGCCCTGGTTCTGTCCCAGCCCGGAGAGGAGGCCCCAGTG
>CAZSOF010000021.1:10049-19346 GCA_964607685.1 uncultured Acidimicrobiaceae bacterium
TTCCACGACCTGAGGTCTGACGAGATGGGGCTGGGTCCGTACAGCGGTACCTACTTCGACCTCATCGTCCTCGACGGGGAGATCGTTCGGGCTATGAAGCATTGGGGGATCGCAGAGTTCTCGTCTCAGGTGTGGTCGCCTTTCGAAGCATGGGTGGCGGCGAACCACCCCGATGACTGGGTACCGATGGGCTTGGACAACAACGGTGACAGACTCAACGAACCCTCAATCCGTCTCTGGGAGCAACGCACCAGGGAGTACGTCGGGGTGAAGGCGGCCGAAGTTGCCACAGCTTTCCTCGAGGCCTACTGGAGGTTCGATCTCGATGCCGCCTTCACCTATCTGTCAGAGGGCGCCACGGGTTTCCGCTCCGAGTCCGAACAGCGCCTGGAGGCCGACTACAAGCAGGCCGTCGGGTCGAAGCGGATCTCCGGCCCATGCGAAGTCTCGGTCACTGGCCCTGAGGGAACCACGGTGTTGTGCAGCTTCGAATATCACATGCTTCGCTCGGACGAAATCGGATTGGGACCGTACAGCGCAGCAGACCGGGTGACCGTCCGCGACGGAAAGGTGGTATCGGTGGAGGATGCTTCTCAAATACCCCAGGGGAGCGAGGGCGACCCTTTCTCCGACGAGATGTGGGAGCCGTTCCAGGCCTGGGTAGCACAGAACCACCCTGAAGACGTCTCCGTCATGTACGACGGCAACGGCTGGCGGATCACCGAGGAGTCGATTCCGCTGTGGGAGCAACGCACCAGAGAGTATGTGGAGGCGGTGAGTCAGGACTGAACTCAACGCTGATCTTGGCACCGTTGGCAGGCCAAGATACGGTTCGTAGCCCGGTACGGTTGGTTTCGATGCGGTTCCTAGCGGTTTTCGGCCTCATTGCCATCGCCGAGATGGCGACCTTCTTCTGGGTGGAGTCGAGGATCGGGCTGCTGTGGGCTCTCGGGCTGGCCGTCGCCACCGCGGTCATTGGCTCCGTCCTGGTCCGCCGCGCCGGGCTAGCAGTTCTCGGTCGTCTCAGGAGTAGGGTCGAGGAGGGCCGTCTCCCCGGGCGCGAGCTGAGCGACGGTGCCGCCATCCTCGTTTCGGGTGCCTTCCTGATCTCACCGGGATTCATCACTGACATCCTCGGGTTTCTGCTTCTGGTCCCCGCAGTCCGGGGGCTGATCCATCGCACCCTCACCAAGCGCCTCTCGACTCGTGTGTCAGTGTTCACCGCAGGATTTCAACCGCAGCAGACCGACCGTTCCAGTCTTCAGGAGCCAGGAGACGATGTGATCGACATCGAGGATTGGGACTAGCGGCCCAGACCGCAGCTATCCGACGGATCGGCGGTACTGGCGGACCGCCAGGGGCGCAAAGACCGCGATGATGACGACGATCCACGCCGCCGACTGCCAGATGAGTGTTCCCTGATCGAGCCCGAGGAACGTGAGGGCATCTTCGGGCACCATCAACGACCGGACCGTGTTGGCGATGATGGTGATCGGCTGGTTCTCGGCGAAGACTTGCAGCCACTCCGGCATCGACTCGGTGGGGACGAACACCGAGGAGGCGAAGACGAGGGGGAAGATGGGCAGGAAACCGGCGGCCTGGGCTGCTTCCGGTGTCTTGGCGGCCAGACCCACCGTGGCCATGAGCCAGGAGAAGGCGTAACCGAATAGCAAGGCGATCCCCACCCCGAGCGCCATCTTCAAGAACCCCTGCTCGAAACGCCAGCCCATGAGGAAGCCGACCACGAGCATCAGTGTCGTCACGAACGAGTTTCGAACCAGGTCGGCCAGGGTCCTCCCCGTGAGGACCGCGGACCGTGCCATCGGGAGTGAGCGGAACCGATCGATGACGCCGGCGCTGAGGTCCTCGGTGAGACCGAGGGCGGTGGCGGTGGCACCGAACACCGTGGACTGGACGAGGATCCCTGGAATCAACCAGTTGATGTAATTGTCGGACCCCGCAGCACCCGAACCTCCACCGATGGCGATGGCGCCGCCGAACACGTAGTTGAACAGGAGCAGGAACATCACCGGCTGGATCGTGGAGAAGACGATCAGTTGCGGGATCCTCGCCACTCTCATCACGTTCCGCCACGTGATGACCCGTGTGTGGGTCACCGCGCTGACGAAACCGACCCGTCGCCGGACGGTAGTGCTCGTCATCGACGTCTCCTCACTCTTCCCGCCGAGGCCGGCTCCGCGGTCTTCTCCTCCGCCTTGTGCCCGGTCAGGGCCAGGAAGACATCGTCCAAGGTCGGCCTACGTAGACCGATGTCCTGGGGGGTCACATCGACATCGTCGAGCGCTCGAACCGCGGCGGTCAGCGTCGCCGGACCCTCGGTTGCCGGTATCAGGAGGGACTGGCCCTCGGTCCTGAGCTCACCGTGCCCTACCGCGGTGAGTGCCGCGGCAGCGGCTGCCCGGTCGTCAAGCGCCACATGTACCTCCACCACATTGCCGCCGAGACGGTCTTTCAGCTCGTCGGATGTGCCCTCGTCGATGAGCCTGCCGTGATCGATGACGCCGATCCGGTCGGCGAGACGGTCGGCCTCGTCGAGATACTGGGTTGTCAGCAGGAGGGTGGTACCACCTTCCACCAGCTCCTCCACGAGATCCCACAGATCGAGGCGACTGCCGGGGTCGACACCGGTGCTGGGCTCGTCGAGGAAGAGCACTTCGGGCCTGCCGACTATCGAAGCCGCCAGGTCGAGGCGCCGCCTCATCCCACCCGAGTACGTGCGGACCTGACGGTCGGCGGCATCTATCAGGTTGATTCGCTCCAGGACCTCTTCGGCTCGCTTGGCCGCCTCCCGGCGAGAGAGGTTGTAGAGGCGACCCACCATCTCGACGTTCTCGCGGCCGGTGAGAAAGTCATCCACCGCGGCGAACTGACCTGCCAGACCGATCTTGTAGCGCACGCTCACCGGATCGTTGACGGCGTCGATCCCGGCGACCAACGCCGACCCGGAATCAGGTTTCAGCAGGGTGGTGAGCACCCGGATAAGGGTCGTCTTGCCGGCTCCGTTGGGCCCGAGAAAGCCGTAGACGATGCCTTGCTCGAAGGTGACGCTCACCCCGTCGAGAGCGACGACGTCGCCAAACGTCTTGACGACGTCGTGTGCTTGGACTGCATACATGAGCCGACGGATGTTAGGGCCGAGTCGCCAGAACCCCTTCTGTGAGCGGAATTCGCGGCATCGCTCACAATTCCACTCCCAGAATGGTCCATGAACGGCTCAGGGTCTCCTCTCAGCGGCCAGTCGAAACAGGAGTCGGGCGCCCTCGCCCATGGTCTCGAACCGAGGATCCAGCGTCTGGCCACGACGCCAGCGGATGTAGATCTGCTGCAAGACGACGGCCAATTTCCAGGCGCCGAACACCAGATACCAGTCGATGCGACCGAGGTCGGCGCCTGACCGCTCACCATATCGCTGCACTGCTGACGAACGATCCATCCATCCCGGGGCGGTGGTGGGCATCATGCTCAGGTCGTCCGGCGCCTCCCCGGAATCGTGCCATGAGGCCATCAGGGTTCCCAGGTCCGCCAGAGGGTCGCCCCGGGTCGACATGTCCCAGTCGTACACCGCGACACATACTCCGGGGTCATCAGGGGCCACGGCCATGTTGTCCAGCCGCCAGTCGTTGTGGAGGAGGGTTGGCCTCGGCTCGGGGGGGAGCTCGCGTTCCAGCCATGCGGCCAACTCGTCTGCGAGTGGGTAGTCCTCGTATTTGGCCTTCTCCCATCGGAGCGCCCAGCCTTCAACCTGTCGTTTGAGGAACCCTTCGGGATGTCCCAGCCTCTCGAGATCGCATGATGCCGGCTCGACGGCGTGAAACTCGGCCAGCGTGTCGATGACGACTTCTGAGAGTCTGCGGTTGACGGCCGGGTCGAACCCACCGCCGAACCGCTCGGGTATGAGGCCCCGGATCACCACCCCGTCGCGCCGCCGCATGAGAAAGAAGTCGGCCCCGATCACCGACTCGTCCTCGCAATAGGCGATGGCCCGGGGTGCTTTGTCGAAGGCTTGCCACAGACGTGACAGCACTCGATATTCGCGAGACATGTCGTGGGCGGTGGTGGCCACCGGCCCCAGAGGCGGCCGTCGCAACACCAGCTCTTCGCCACCTGGAAATGTCAGCAGATAGGTGAGGTTGGCCTTGCCGCCACCGAACTGGCGGACCCGGGGCTCTCCTTCGGGGAGGCCGTTCTGGGATGCCATCCAGGCCGTGACGCGACCCACGTCGAAACGCTCGTCCGGCCGAACGTCGATCAATTCTCCCACGGGTGGCGAGGGTATCCGATGAGCCACATTTCCCGCCTGGGTACGCTGCCCGGGCATGAGCTCACCCTTCGAGATCTCGGATCGACTGACAGAGGAGTACGCCGACCGGATGCCCAACTTCGCCACCGTCCTGGGTATTCCCGGCAGGGACGGTCAATGCACCGACTACTCACCAGCAGCCCACCACGACCGGGCCGACCTCTATCGGTCCACGCTGGCGTCGCTCCAGCCACACCTGAATCACCATGACCCGTTTCAAGCCTTCGCGGCCAAGGTGTTGACCGGTTGGCTTGAGGAGCGCTTGAGGGAACACGAAGCAGGAGAGTGGAAGCGCGACCTCAATCACATCTACAGCCCATTTCAGGACATGAGGGACGTGTTCGACGTGATGCCCCGGGAGCGGGTGGAGGATTGGGACAACATCGTCTCCCGGTTGAGCGGATTCCCGGAGATGCTGGGCGGCTATCGAGAGTCCCTCCAGGTTGGAATCCAGGACGGAGACACGGTGGCCGCCAGGCAAGTGGAGTCCCTGATCGAGCAGTTGCAGGCGGTCGCTTCGGAGGAATCTCGGTTCGCCGGTTTCCCGAAGGAAGCAGCCGGCGTGGGAGCCGACTCCGTACGAGTTCAGACGGCTGTGGATGTGGCCAAGAAGGCCTGTGCCGATTCTGCCGGCTGGCTGATCGACAACTATCTGCCGGTGGCTCGCCCCACAGATCCGGTGGGGCGGGATCAGTACATGCTGAACGTGGACAAGTACCTGGGCACGAGCATCGATCTGGAAGAGACCTATGACTGGGGGTGGTCGGAAGTCCATCGGATACGTCGGGAGATGGATGCCATAGCTCGAGAGATCGACAGGGAGAGAAGCCTTGCCGACGTGATCGATCTCTTGGACACCGATCCCGATCGTTCGGCTGCCACCCGTGAGGAGTTCGTCTCTTTCGTGTCGGACATCCAACAGCAGGCGATCGGCCAGCTCTCGGGGGCTCACTTCGATGTTCCCGACGAGCTCAGGGCCATCACGGTCAACATCGCGCCTCCCGGCGGGAGTCTGGGCGCGTGGTACGTCTCGCCTTCCGAGGACTTCAGTCGACCCGGGTCGATCTGGTATGCGCCCGGCGAGCGGGAGCGGCTGCCCTATTGGCAGGAGGTGTCTACCGCATATCACGAAGGCTTCCCCGGGCATCATCTCCAGGTGGGCACATCGGTTCTCGAGCGTGAGAAGCTCTCGAGATTCCAAAGGATGGCTATTTGGTACGCGGGCTACACAGAGGGTTGGGCGCTGTATGCCGAGCGGCTCATGGACGAGCTCGGTTACTTCGAGAAGCCCGATTACAGGTTGGGGCTGCTGGCGAGCCAGCTGTTCCGGGCGGTGCGAGTGGTGGTGGACATCGGCTGTCAACTCGAATTTCGGATCCCGGATGATGCACCCCTGCATGCGGGGGACATCTTTGACTACGAGCGTGCCGTCGACTACATGGAGGAAATCGGGCTCCACCCGCGGGACATATCCGAGTCGGAGGTGACCCGATATCTGGGCTGGTCGGGTCAGGCAATCTCCTACAAAGTCGGGGAGAGAGAAATCCTCGACATACGCGATCGGCTCAGGGCCCGGGGAGAATTCCATCTCAAGGATTTCCATCGCCGGGTCCTCGAGCTCGGAGAGATCAGACTCGATCATCTGCGAGAGAGGATGCTGTGACCAAGGTTTTCTTCGACCTGGCGGAAACCGAGTCGCGAGACGGCTACAGACTGCTCTCCGGCCTGGTTGTTCCCCGTCCCATCGGCTGGATTGGGACTCGACGTCCCGACGGGACCAACAACCTCGCTCCGTTCTCGTTCTTCAACGTGGTCTCCTCTAACCCTCCGGTCGTCTTGTTCTCTGCCGGCAGCCACCATGACCGACCGAAGGATTCGCCGACCTTCGCCGAGCTGACCGGCGAGTTCACGGTCAACATCGTGTCCGAGGATGTAGTCGAGGCGATGTCGGTGACATCGGGCTCATTCACCGCCGACGATGACGAGTTCGCGATCGCCGGTCTGACTCCGGTTGACGGGACCGTGGTGGATGCCCCATTGGTCTCGGAGTCACCAGCCAACCTCGAATGTCGCGTCAATCGGATCATCGAGCTGGGGGAAACAGGCAGAACGCGTCTCGTGGTCGGCGATGTGGTGGCCATTCACGTCGAGAGGAGCGTGCTCGACGGCGCCCGGGTGGACAATGACGCTCTCCGGGCGGTGGGCCGCATGGCCGGGAACAGCTACATCGACACCAGGTCCCGTTTCGAGGTGACCCGGCCGTCATAGCGCCGGGACGCCGACGCATTGATTACCTCGCGGATCACATTCCGTCGAGGGGAGGGTCGCCGATGTCAGCCCTTGCACTCATGGGCCATGAGTGTCGGGTAGGGGTTGATGACCGTGTCCTTGTAGTACATGCCGAAGTGGAGGTGGGGGCGTGTGCCTTGGGCGTTGCCGGTGGTCCCGACGAAACCGACCACGTCGCCCGCATGTACCGGGCCATCTTGGCCGAAGGAGCTCATGTGTGTCCCTATGTACTTGATGCCATCGTCTCCATAGAGGCGGAACTGATTGCCACCGATGGTGCCGGTGACGAACTCCACGGTCCCCGACACCGGCGCCCGCACCGGCGAGCCGTGATCGGTGAAGAGGTCATTGCCTTCGTGGAATCTCGTCCCTCCACCGCGGGGGAAGCCCCAGTCGTTGAAGAAGCTGGACTCGCCCACCGGGCACATCCACGCCGTACCGGTGGGGATCAACAGGTCCTGCCCAGACTTGATCAGGTTGGGATTGATGATGCTGTTGAACTCCACCAGGGTGGAAACGGACACACCATTGGCGTGAGCGATGTCACCAAGCCGATCTCCACCCTGCACCGTGTAGACCTTCTCGCCCGCGGCTCCCTCGGCTGTGTACCCGGGACCGTCCAGGAACAGACGGGTACCGGTGTAGATGACTCCGTTGAGGATTCCGTTGGTGAGGGCGATGTCGGCGGCGGAGACACCGCTGTATTGCGCAGCGATCTGCTCCACGCTCTCCCCCTTCTTCACCACGTGATAGCGGCCGGAGCGAAGACCGGGCGGGCTCACCGCCGAGGATTCGTTGGCCGCTGAGGAGCTGCCGGACGTCGCCGAGCCATCGTCACTGCTGGATGAGCCACCGTCATTGTCAGTGGAGCTGGGGATGATCAGCTCTTGGCCAATCAGGATCCGATTGGGGTTGGAGATCGAGTTGGCGCTGACGAGGGTCATCACCGAGGTCGCATAGTGAGCAGCGATCCTGGCGAGAGTCTCACCACGACTGACGACATGAATCACCTCTTCGACAGTCTCGCCGTCATCCTCACCGGGTATCACCAGCACTTGCCCGGGGAAGATCAGGTTGGGGTCGGCGATGCCGTTGGCTTCGGCCAGATCTGACACCGACACCCCGTGATCGCGGGCGATTCTGCCGAGTGTGTCGCCGCGTTCGACGGTGTAGTTGACGGAGAAGAGGGTGACGAACAACGCCAACGCGGAGCCGGTGATCAAAGCGCGTACAGGGCGCGAAAAGGGCATTTGAAGGCAACACTCCTTCAACCCCTGACTCTGTCCGCAGAGGAGAGCCTAACGACCTCGACTGTGAATTCCAGAAATTGCCCGCAACTGGCCACAGGCGGCGTCGATGCCTCGACCTCGGGTGTCTCTCACGGTGACGTTGATCCCACGGTCTCGCAACCTCGTGACGAACCGATCGATCCGAGGCGTGGAAGAGGCTCTCTCAGTGCCCATGGGGGTCGGGTTGAGGGCGATGAGGTTGACGTGTGCCCTGAGCCTGCCGGCGATTCCGGCCAGCTTCTCGGCCTGGTCGGGTGTGTCATTTACCCCGTGCATCATGGTCCACTCGATGGATAGCCTCCGTCCCTTCCTCTCGAAGTACTCCCATGCCGCGGCCTCGAGATCGGCAATCGGATAGCGCCTGTTGATGGGTACCAGCGACGTGCGCAGCTCATCATCGGCGGCGTGAAGACTTATGGCCAGATAGACCGGCCAGGGCTCGGTGGCCAGACGACGGATACCGGGCACGATCCCAACGGTGGACACGGTGATCGATCGTGCCGAGAGTCTCATCACCTCCACCATTCGCCGAATCGACTCCCGAACCCGGGGGTAGTTCGCCAGAGGCTCACCCATCCCCATGAACACGATGTTGGTGAGATGGTCGGGCACGCCGGGCATCCCGATCTGGCGAAGAAACGCCTGGGCGTGCGCCACCTGGGCGACGATCTCTCCCGGCTCCAGGTGACGCTCGAACCCGAACTGGCCGGTTGCGCAGAAGGTGCAGCCCAGGGCACAGCCGGCCTGACTGGAGATGCAGAGGGTGGCCCTTCTCGGATACCCCATGAGGACCGCTTCGATGGCTGCTCCATCGGGCGTCCGGAACAGCCATTTCTGCGTGGTTCCGTTGTCGGCGCTCTGGGAGACCTCGACCTGAAAGGGCCAATGCCGTTCGCTGATGGAGGCGCGGACCGCGCTGGGAAGGTTGGTCATGTCGTCGGCATCCAGCACAGGCGTGCGATAGAGCCAGTCTCGGAGCTGGTCGGTTCGATACGCCGGTTCGCCCTGGATCAGCTCCCCGAGTGCTTCCGGAGGGAGCAGGTAGGACACGTCAGAACTGGGCAGCGAGGTCGATCCAGGTTCGAGCCCGAGCGGCACTGACGCTGGCCGCTTCGGCGATCCGGTCAGGGGTTGCGGCTGCCAATGAGGCAATGTCTTTGATACCGGCGTCGGTGAGTCGTTTGGCAAAGACGGGACCGATGCCGTCGATGGCATCGACCGGCGCCTCCTTGCCGGGGGCGGTCCGGAAAGTAGGGGGCTGGGGCTCGCGCGATGTGGCCACCGAGACGAACCGGTCGCGCATCGCCCATATGACGGCGGCTGCCGCTCCGATGAGTCCCAAGACCTTCGCCAGCCTCTTCATCAGTCGGAACCTTAGGGAGCGGCGAGACATGGTGA
>CAZSOF010000022.1:0-7052 GCA_964607685.1 uncultured Acidimicrobiaceae bacterium
ACTCCATCGTGGGGACGCTCGCCGATGAGGCCGGCCTCGATCGAAGGGACATACAGGAGATCGTCCTGGTTGGAAATCCCATCATGCATCACCTCTTCCTGGGTCTGGATCCCACACCGCTGGGCACCGCTCCCTTCCAGCTGGCGACCGACCAGTCGGTGCGTGTCGAGGCGTCCGATCTCGGCCTAGACGTCCATCCCCGGGGACGGGTCTACGTGCTCCCGTGCATCGCCGGTCATGTCGGCGCGGATGCAGCCGCGGCGATGCTCTCGGAGGCACCGCAGCGGAGCGAGGCCGTCCAACTCCTGGTCGACGTGGGCACCAATGCCGAGATCATCCTCGGCAACTCGGCGCGCATCCTCGCCGCATCCAGTCCCACCGGCCCTGCCTTCGAGGGCGCCCAGATCTCGTCCGGGCAGAGGGCCGCGCCCGGGGCAATCGAACGGGTGCGAATCGACCCGGATACATACGAGCCGACAATTCGTGTCATCGGTGTCGAACCGTGGTCCGGCGAGGCCTCGTTCTACACCGCAGTCGAGGACACTCCGGTGACAGGGATATGCGGGTCCGGGATCATCGAGGCGATTGCCGGGCTCTTTCAGGCGGGGGTCATCGACGAGGATGGTTCCATTCGTGGCGACCTCGACACCGACCGCGTGGTGCCCGACGGGCGAACCTTTGCCTACGTACTCTGGGCCGACCCCGAGATCATCATCACCCAGGCCGACGTGAGGGCCATCCAGCTGGCCAAGGCCGCCCTACGCGCCGGTGTCAGTCTGCTCATGGACCACTACGGGACCGAGACCGTCGATCAGATCCGACTGGCCGGGGCCTTTGGAAACCTGATCGACCCCGAGTACGCCATGGTCCTGGGGATGATCCCCGAGTGTGACCTGGACTCGGTCTCGGGTGCCGGCAACGCCGCAGGGTCGGGAGCCATCATGGCCTTGCTCAGCCAGTCGGCGCGAGACGAGGTGGAGAGGCTGGTGGAGCGAGTGGAGAAGATCGAGACCGCCACCGAGCCTCGATTTCAAGAGCACTTCGTGGCGGCGTTGGGAATCCCACACAAGACAGCGGACAGGCCACCACGCCGCAGACGCCAGAGACGAGCCGGTGGCTGAGCGACCGGGCCGGCGTCGAGGTGGGGGCCGTGAGGCGAGACGGGCGGCCCGCTCCAGGGAGATGGTCGCCGCCCTCCCCTACCTGACACGCTCCATCCCGGTGGTCGAGGTCCTGGGCGAAGAAGGGCTGAGCACCATCGAGCACAACGCCGACACCATCCTCGAGGAGGTGGGGGTGGAGATAGTCGACTTCCCCGAGGGAGTGGAGATCCTGGAGTCGGCGGGAGCCAAGGTCGAAGGGTCACGGGTGAGATTCCCTCGCGGCATGTGTCGGGATTTGGCGGCAACCGCCCCTGCCCGGTTCACCCAGCATGCACGAAACACCGAGAAGTCGGTGGAGATCGGTGACCCGCACATGGTGTTTGCCCCGGCCTACGGGCCACCGTTCATCCGCAACCTCGAGGACGGCCGTCGATATGCCACCATCGAAGACTTCAGGAACTTCGCCAAGCTCACCTACATGTCGCCCCAGTTGCATCACGCCGGGGGGACGTTGTGCGAGCCCGTGGACCTGCCGGTGAACAAACGGCACTTCGACATGGTCTACAGCCACATCAAGTACAGCGACAAGCCGTTCATGGGGTCGGTGACCGCCCCGGAACGGGCTCAGGACACCGTCGACATGGCCAAGATCGTCTTCGGTGAGGACTTCGTCGACGAGAGGACAGTGACCCTCTCCCTGTGCAATGCCAACTCCCCCCTCTCCTGGGATAGGGCGATGTTGGGATCGGCCAAGGTCTACGCCGAGAACAATCAGGGGGTCATCATCACACCATTCATCCTCGCCGGTGCCATGGCGCCGGTGACCGTGGCCGGCACCGCGGCCCAGACCCTCGCCGAGGCCCTGGTGGGCATGGCCTTCACCCAGATCGTGCGTCCCGGGGCACCGGTGGTGCTGGGATCGTTCGCCAGCTCGATCTCGATGCAGTCCGGGGCCCCGACATTCGGGACGCCGGAGCCGGCATTGGTGTTGTGGACCGTTGCCGCCTTGGCACGACGTCTCGGTGTTCCCTTCCGCAGTGGAGGCAACCTGACCGCCTCCAAAGTGCCCGACTCCCAGGCTGCCTATGAGAGCGCGGCCACGTTCTTCCCCACCATGATGGCCGGCACCAACTTCGTGCTCCACACCGCCGGCTGGCTCGAGGGTGGTCTGGTCATGGGGTATGAGAAGTTCATTCTCGACGCCGACATGGCAGGAATGGCCGCTGCATTGGTATCCGGTGTCGATCTCAGCGAGAACGGACAGGCCATGGAAGCCATTCTCGGAACCGGCCCCGGTCAGCACTACCTGGGCACCGAGCACACACTGGCCAACTTCGAGACCGCCTTCTGGCGCGCCGAGACCTCTGACAGCAACAGCTTCGAGCAGTGGGAGTCCGAGGGTTCCAAGGACGCCGCCACCCGGGCACATGAGCGATGGAGACAGATGCTCTCCGACTATCAGCCCCCCGACTTCGACGACGAGCTGGATCAGCGATTGAGCGACTGGATCCAGCAACGAAAAGACTCGTTCCCTGACTCGGACGTGTCATGAGCACCAGGACTCTCGACCTCGACCACCTCGAATCCACCCATCTGGAGGCCATGCAACGCGCCCTCGATCACCCCAAGTACGAGCTGATCCCGCTGAAGAACGTGATGGAGCAGGCAGAGTTCCTCCCCGAGGGTGCCACGGTGTCGGTCACCGCCTCGCCGGCCAAGGGCATGACGGCCACCGTCGACCTCGCCATAGACCTCGGTGCCCTCGGGTTCGACGCCATCCCCCACCTTTCGGCCCGGCTGACCGCCGACCGCCCCGAGCTGGAAAGGATCATCTCCAGGCTGGACGGGGCCGGAATCCGCAAGGTGTTCGTGGTGGGTGGAGACTCGCCCGATCACGGGGAGTTCTTCGACGGGCTGGCCCTGCTGGACGCAATGGAGGAGATGGGCCACGGATTCACCGAGATCGGTGTCCCCGGCTATCCGGAGGGACATCACATCGTCGACTTGCCCACCATCTCCGCGGCGCTGGAGGACAAGGCCCCATACGCCTCCTATGTCACCACTCAGATGTGCTTCGTGCCCGACGCCATCGCGAAGTGGGTCTCGAGCATTCGTGACGACGGGATCGGGCTCGGGGTCTACATCGGCATCCCCGGAGTCGCCGAGCTAGCCAAGCTGATCACACTCTCCATGCGTATTGGAGTCGGCCCTTCGGCCTCCTTTCTCTCCAAGAACAAGAGCCTGGCGGGCAAGCTGGTGAGACCGGGTGGGTACAGCCCGGATGACCTGATCGTGGGCCTGGCCCCCGTGCTCGCCGACCCCGTGGCCAACATCCTCGGTCTCCACATCTACACCTTCAACCGCGTGGAGACCACCGAGCAATGGCGTCGCGACATGCTGGAACTGTTGGAAATAGGAACCTCCGGTAGTTAGCCCCGTATACGGGGTGAACTGTCTCGAGAAACCCAGCCGCGGTAGGTTTCGTTCCACTGTGCGGACCAGGTGCCGTAACATGGGCCGGCATGGCCCATGTCGAGTCCGTAGCCCGCGCCATCAGAATCGTCGAGTCATTGGCGCAGTCCCCGGCCGGGCTGTCCGAGACCGCCCGTCGCGTGAAGCTGCCCAAGAGCACCGTGGCCCGTCTCCTGTCCACACTGGAGCAGGTGGAGGCCGTGGAACGGGACGAGGACGGCCGCCTCTACCGTCTAGGACCGATGGTGCAGCGTCTGTCGTCGGCCGCCGGCGGGCCGGCACAGCTCACGGCGTTTGCCCGCCCCTATCTCGATGAGCTGACCGATCACACCGGTGAGGCTGCCGGGATCTCCATTCCCGACGGCTATCAAGTGCACTACGTAGATCAGACTGAAGCCGAGCATCCGGTCCAGGTGAGAGACTGGACAGGGGAGCTGATCCCGATGCATGTGGTCCCTTCCGGGCTGGTGATCATGGCCCACTGGCCCGAGGAGCAGATCGAGCGGTATCTCGGTCGCAAGCTGGTCAAGCTGACGCCGAACACCGTCACCGACCCCGGTCAGATCCGCCGCCGTCTCGTCGAGATCCGGGAAAAGGGCTACGTGTGGGTGTTCGAGGAATTCGTCGAGGGGATCAACTCGGTGGCCGCCCCGGTCCTGGAGAGAAACGGCCTGATCACCGCGGCACTCCACGTACACGGTCCCGCCTACCGATTCCCGGGGCCCGACGACAGGGACGCGGTGGGACAGGCGGTGGCCGACGCCGCCCGAAGACTCTCCGCTGCCCTGTCGCGTTGACTATCAGGATCGCTCTTCTCCCCGGTTCCTCCGCAACACGAAGGTCGACCGTGCCGGAACCGCCAGCCAAGGCTCCGGCTCGATGCCCTCGGTGACCGGACGTCGGGCCAAACGGGACAGCCCGTCGAGGCCGATCGCGGCGTGCACGAGAGCGATGGCCCAGAAGAAGCCATCGGGCCCCACCACGTCCATCGTCACCGACGCGCTGAGCGGCCCCAGGATGGCACCTACCCCGGTCAGGAAGACGATCGCCACGCTCCCCACCACTGCCTGTCCCGATGGCAGCACGTCGACCACGTGACTCAAGGCGAGCGAGTACATCGGATAGGACAGCCCACCGAGGAGGAACATCGCTCCGACCAGGGCCCATCCACCACTGTCCAGCAGTGATGCCACCACGCTCACCCCCAGTGCCCCAAACGTGACCAACAGGATGGAGCGACGTCGCCCGATGATGTCCGACAGGTGGCCAATCGGCCACTGGAGCGCCACCGAGCCCAGGGCCGCGGCACCGACGAAGACACCCGTCCTGGCGGTGGAGAGCCCGATCTGGGTGGCATACACACCGGCCATGGCGATGAGGGCGCCGTTGGCGACCCCAGCCCCGACGGCCGTCACCACCCCGAGCGGGGCCGCGGCCCACAGGTCGCGGTAACCGGCCTTGGGTGGTAGCTCGAAGGTGGGAGCCGTGTTGATGGACAGTGAGATCGGTGCCACCGCCAGGGTCATCAGGGCTCCGGCCACGATGAACAAAGTCGGTTGTATCGGGTCGCCGAGCCCGATGAAGAGTTGACCGAGTCCCAAACCACCCATCGCCACCACCATGTAGATGGCCATCACACGACCGCGGTTCTCGTTGGAGACCATGTCGTTGAGCCAGCTCTCCACGACCACATACAGCCCGGCCATGGCAAACCCGAATATGAGTCGAAGGGCGATCCAGGTGACCGGCGACACAACAAGAGCGTGCATGAGCGCCGTAGCGGCAACCAGGGATGACAATCCGGCGAACACCCGGATGTGCCCGACCCTGGCCATGATTCTCGGGCTCACCTGGGAGCCGATGAGAAAGCCTGCGAAATAGGAGGCCATGATCAAGCCGGTGATAGTGGTGTTGAAGCCCTCCAACTCGGAACGAACCCCGATGAGCACACCCACAAGACCGTTGCCCACCATGAGCAGTGTCAGCGCCGCGAACAGAGCCCATGCGGCAGCCAGAGCGGTTCGGGCTCTCGTGGTCACTGTCGCGCCTGAGTCATGGCGCGCGGCATCGTAGATTCGGTGTCAGCGGTTCAAGCCGCTTATCCGCTGCTCACCGGTGTACGCGGTTAGGCCCCCGTCACGCACGAACCCGATGACCGTCATCCCGAACTCCTCGGCGAGCTCGACTGCGAGGCTGGACGCCGCAGAGACCCCACAGACGAGGGCGATCCCGGCCACAGCGGCCTTCTGAGTGATCTCGAACGAGACACGACCCGACACCATGAGACCAAGGGGGGGCAGCGGCCAGCCCGTCCGAGCCAGATGCCCCACCACCTTGTCCACGGCGTTGTGACGCCCGACGTCCTCCCTGAGAGCGACGATCTCACCGGAACTGTCGAAGGCTGCGGCGGCGTGCAACCCTCCAGTCGAGTGAAAGGCAGCCTGACTCTCGAGAAGCTTGGAAGGCAGGGCGAGAATGTCCTCCACGCGCACAACAGGTCCGGTCGGCGGTCGGGCGCCGGCGACCCTGATCGCATCGATCGAGGCCTTGCCACACACTCCGCATGAGCTGGTGCTGTAGAAATTGCGCTGGAACTGGGCCGGATCGACCCGCACATCGCCGGCCGTCACCAGATCCCAGCGCCCGTCACCCAGCGAGATCACGTCGGCGATGTCTTCCGGATTGGCGACGATGCCTTCGGTGATGGCGAAGCCAAGGGCCAGTTCGGCGTCATCGCCGGGGGTCCGCATGACGACCGCCAGTGGCGTCCCGTCGAGACGGATCTCGAGTGGCTCCTCGACGACGAGGTGATCGTCGACCGCCTCCGCTCGATCTCGAACCCGCACCACCCTACGGGTGGTAATGGCGTCACTCATCGGCGCAGACGTGCGTCACTCATCGGCGCAGACGTGTGTCACTCATCCCGCCCACTCCCAACATAGACCCAGCCGAAGCGCCCCTTGATGCAGTGAATCATGAGGGGGGACTACCCCCCTCAGGCCCCCCGCCCGCTGGAGGCCCGACTCCACTCCCAACATAGACCCAGCCGAAGCGCCCCTTGATGCAGAGGTTGCCCAGGGTGACGTCGTGGTCGAGTGGGGACGTGACGTCGACGATCCGCCCATCCTGGGTATGGATGTCGAGATTGCAGCCGACACCGCAGTAGGAGCACACGGTGCGGGTCACTTCCTGTATCGACTCGTCCCACGTGCCGGTCTCCTTCATGGCCCACGCGACCTTGCCTTCGAGAGCGCCGGTGGGACAGACGGCGATACAGTTGCCGCAGTAGACACACGCCGATCCGGGCAACGGGACGTCGAACTCGGTGGAGATATGGGCGTCGAAGCCCCGTCCGGCCACCGCGATGGCGAATGTGTTCTGGTGCTGATCACCGCAGGCGTCCACGCACTTGTAACAGAGGATGCAGCGGCTGTAGTCACGGACGTAGAGGTCGTCCTCGATCTTGGCCGGCTCGGC